>CAILQK010000197.1 GCA_903836265.1 uncultured Bacteroidota bacterium
ACAGTCTGGTCGAGCTGGTTGTAAAACTTGACACGCAAATCACTCTTTGAAATCACTACCTGCAGGTCTTCAGATTCCAGCAGGTACTCCGATTCATTTTCATTGAGAATAACCGTTACCTTCTGCGGAGAGAACCCGGGAGAGACCGCATAGGAGAAATCGGGACTGAAAAATCCGTCGGGACTGTAGCGAAGGCGAATAATATCGGGGGCAAGTACCTGAACACGAAGCGTAACTCCATTATCGCACACAAATTCATAGGCTCCGTCCTTCCACCTGACAGCTGAAACCTGATCAGGGAAAATATCCTGATAAACATCATCATAGCGCTCGCTTACACTCGCCTCTGCCATGGAAATCATGGCGGGGCGAACAGGAGCAGAATCAGGAATAATTGCAGTTTGTCTGGACAGTTCTTCCATAGCTGATTTATTGCGGTGCAAAAATCGCTCTTTTTATCCTGTTGAATGTAAAAACATTTTTTTGCCTGAAATATAGCGGGAATATCTACATTTGCATGTGCTTTGGCACAGGAGCAAGAGATACCCACAACAGATTTTCCCGAATGGTATCTCTTCTCATACAATTCTAATCCGGTTTTCAAGTATGGCCAAACTGGCGGCTCTGGCAACAGGGTTGCCAGTTTGTGTTTCAGGCCGATTGGTTCTGATCAGGGTTTCCTGATTATGATTTACAATTATTTCATGGAAGAAAACTATATTTTAATAATTTTGTTTGTATTTTTACTTTTTTTCAGATTAATCAGCGGCAAAATGAAGTTTTTTATCCCGGCGTTTTTACTGTTCTGCATATCCACGTTAAAGGCTCAGTCGGGCCTTGTCGGCTACTACAGTTTCTGCAACTGCAATGCCAGCGACAATAGTGGAAACAACCTGCATGGAGTCATTGCGGGCAGTCCCGAGTGTATCCCCGGGCAAAGAGGTGAGGGCCTGTTGTTCAACCAGACACCTGGCTCGAACGGCTGCGGACAAAATGGAGGTGAATACGTACAGCTGCCGGCTACCGGCCCAATCTGGCAAGATGGCTTTACTGTTTGTGCATGGGTGCGCTTCGACAATCTTGCCTATTTCGAGAGAATCATTGATTTTGGAAACAGTTCCGGCGACAGTGGCGGTATGCCGGTGTGGTTCGGAAGGGAAGGTTCTTCGAATAACCTTGCGCTGGAAAGCTGGATTTCCAGCAATGGCTCCACCAACAGAAGCACAGGGAGGCTGGTCGCACAAAACGCCATTACCAATGGCAGTATCGAATATTACTGCGCCACTATCAGCGGTGATTCAATGAAAATATATGTAAATGGCGTACTTAAAGCCCAAAAAAAGGGGCATCCAATCAAAAATGTCAGTCGCTCAAACAATTTCATCGGCCGCTCGAACTGGTGTTCCAATGACCCTGACTTCAAGGGATTCATGGATGAGGTACGTATCTATAACCGGGCACTTTCCGAATCCGAAATCAATTCACTTTTTCTGCAAACTCCAACTTTCGGAGATTATCAAAATCAAATTTACGCGGGCATGAGCGTGCCACTCTCAGCCACCGGTGGTATCAGTTACGAATGGTCGCCGGCAGAGAGCCTGAATGACTCCACCATAGCCAATCCCGTTGCATCACCACTCCATACCACCACCTACAGATGCCGGGTAACCATGCCCGACGGATGTATTTACGAAGATTCTCTCAAAATTGAAGTACTTCGGGTGGGTTGCCAGAGTGAGTGTACAGGCCAGCTGGGCGACAATATTTTCCCGAATGGTGATTTCGGCTCCGGAACTCCCAATATTCTGCCGGTCAATCCGGGTATAGCTCCGGGCTATATTTATACTACCAATCCACCACCGAACGACGGGCGCTACACCATCACCAATAATACCGCTCCATGGGGATCCTTTGCCGGCAACTGGATTAATATTCAGGATAACGGCCCGGAAGCCAACGGATACATGATGGTGGTTAATGCCAGCATTGCCCCCGGTCTTTTTTATGAAAAAACGGTAGCTGTATGTGAAAATACCCTGTACGAGTTTTCCATTGATGTAATTAATATGCTGGAAAGCTTCGTTTCCGGTATCAGACCCAATGTCTCTTTCCTGATAGACGGGATTGCACTGTGTGAAACTGGCGATATTCCAAATGATGAAACATGGCGGACTGTACGGTTCTCGTTTTACACAGCGCCCGGACAAACATCCGTCAAGCTGGCGCTCCGCAACAATGCCCCGGGAGGCAACGGCAACGACCTTGCTCTCGACAACATTTCTTTCCGCGCATGCGGACCCGATATCACTATTCCGGGGCCCGTTTTTGATTTCTGTGAAGGGGTGCCTGTCACCCTTCAAACAATTATTGCAAATTCTCCCTACACCAACGGTACTGTCTATCAGTGGCAGGTAAATAATGCAGGCAGCTGGACAGATATACCAGGCGCCAACAGTCCCGAATATACAGATTCACTCCCTGCAGACAATACGCAGTACCGCCTGCTCGTTTCCAGCTCATCCGTCAATCTGGCACTGGATAACTGCAGGGTGGAATCGCAGGTGATGACGCTGAAAAAACGGCCAGCCCTGCAACCGCAGCTGCAAGCTGTTGATATCAACTGTTATGCGGCCGGCAATGGATCAGTAACGGTTGAAAGCTTCACCGGAATACCGCCTTTTTCTGTCTTGTGGAGCAATTCCGATACTTCCAGTCAGATTGACAACCTGACGCCCGGTCTTTACTCGGTTACACTGACCGACAGCAAGGGTTGTACGGGCGTCTCGTCGGCGGAAATTGCCGAGCCCCCTGCGCTGGATGCTCCCGGGATTGTTGCAGACGTAACCTGCTTCGGACTGGCCAACGGATCAGCCGCCGTATTCACCAGCGGTGGCACTCCCCCCTACTCCTGTCAGTGGAATACCGGCAGCGATACTTTTGCCATAAACAATCTGGTTGCAGGTGTTTACGACCTGACACTGACCGATGCCAACGGCTGTACACTGGCTCAGTCATTCACCGTCGGTCAGCCCGATCCGCTCCTCGCACAGCCTGACTCAATCGGGGTCACCTGCTTCGGACTCAGCAACGGAACAGTACAGACAACTGTACTCGGTGGTACACCACCTTACAGCTATTTGTGGAGCAATGGCAGCGATACCTCTTTTGTTGGCAACCTTGCAGCCGGAGTCTATGAAGTAACTGTTACAGACGCCAGTGGTTGCTCGCTGGAACAGTCTGTCACCGTAATTCAGCCGGAGCTGCTCGCGGCATCGTCAGGCTCCACGGATGTAACCTGTTCTGGTCTGAGCAACGGTACCGCCCGGGCAACTGCTTCCGGTGGCGTAAGTCCGTGGTCCTATCTTTGGAGTAACGGTGAAATTACGCCTGTTATTGAAAATCTGCCAGCGGGTTTGTACGAGGTTACGATTACAGATACCAACGGTTGCCAGCTTGTACAGTTTGTCCAGGTAAACCAGCCCGATTTGCTTGAAGGCCCCACAACTGTCAGTCCGGTTACCTGTTTTGGACTGAGTAACGGATCTGTGCAGATCAATGCGGCAGGTGGCACCCCACCATACCTCTATACATGGAGCAACGGCGGAAATTCCGCGGTTGTTCAAAACCTGGATGCCGGTGTCTATATTGTTACGCTCACCGATTCCAATGGCTGCTCGCTTGCTCAGACAGTTACTGTTATTCAGCCGGAACTCCTGACGGCCCTGACGTCGTCCAGTGATGTTACCTGCTTTGGTTTTGCCAACGGAACAGCACAAACAAGCGTTGAGGGCGGAACCGGCCCTTACAGCTACCAGTGGAGTAACGGGAACAATTTGCCGGCCTCCCAGACGCTGCCAGCAGGCTCATATACCATCACTGTAACCGATGCCAACAGTTGCTCGATTGTACGCAGTATCATTATCAGTCAGCCGGCTCAGCTGCTGATTTCAGGCACTGCCGGCGCGGCCTCCTGCTTCGGATACAGCAACGGTTCAATACAAATAAATACAGAAGGTGGCGTTCAGCCCTATTCGTATAACTGGAGTAATGGCAGCAACAGCACTTTTTTGCAGAATATCGGGGCAGGAACTTATGTTGTCACGATAACAGACAACCAGAACTGCACGTCAAGCCAGTCGTACACCATTCAGCAGCCACCACAGTTGCTGCTTCAACAGACCAGCGCGGTACATATCAGTTGCTACGGATCGGCCGACGGAGCTCTTTCTGCATCTGCCGCCGGCGGAACCCCTCCTTACAGCATTGGCTGGAACACAGGCGTACAGTCTGCAGGACTTGCCAATCTTCCGGCGGGCACCTATACAGCCACAGTAACAGATGCCAACGCCTGTACTGCTGAAACAAGTATCAGTCTGGAACAACCGCCGCTGTTCGTTCTTGCGCTGGCCAGCAGCGATCCCGTTTGTACCACTTCCGACGGATCGGTGACAGCCACTGCTACAGGCGGAGTCCCCCCCTACAAATACCTGTGGGCCACCGGAGCGCTCACCACTGAAATAAACGGCCTGGAAGCGGGAGTGTATGCAATTACCGTTACAGACGACAAAAACTGTACTGCAAGCGGACAAACCATCCTGCAGGATGCTGTGCTGCCGTCAGTCAGTCTGGGCGAAGATATTACGCTTGATCTCGGAGAACAGATCAGGGTGACTGCCTTGTCGAACATGTCTTCCGCAAGCATCGCGTCGTACGCATGGGACGGAGATGCAGGTGTACAGAGTTGCACAGAATGCCGCATCCTGGAATTCATTCCGCTGGAAAACGGCTGTCAGACCGTTCTGATAACCACCACAGACGGCTGCCAGGCAGACGATGTAGTTTGCTACAGGGTGAATGACCTCAGACGCTTGTACTTCCCCAACGTGTTCAGTCCGAATGACGACGGGGAAAACGACTTTTTCCACCCGTTTGCCGATGAATCTGTGAAGGCAATCAGGTACATGACAATATACGATCGCTGGGGAAACAAAGTTTACCACAACGAGAATTTCAGTCCGAACGATCCTGTTGCGGGCTGGGACGGCGTTTCTGCCGGAAGGGAGATGAATAATGCTGTATTCATCTGGGTAGCTGAAACGGAGTTTATTGACGGGCAAATCAGGCTGTACAAGGGAGATGTGACACTGATTCGGTGAGTAAAACCATCCAAACTTGAAATTTCCCGGTGAATATTGCAACTTTGCACCCCCGGAAATTGTCATACATCCGGAAACCAGTCAAGCATGCAATTTCTATTTCCCGGATTTCTCGCGGCATTGGCCGTCATAGCCATACCTGTCATTATTCACTTGTTCTACTTCCGCCGGTTCAGGCGCGTATATTTCACCAATGTGCGATTCCTGAAGGAGGTAAAGGAAGAAACAAGCAACAGACAGAAACTGCGCAACCTGCTCGTGCTGCTCATGCGGTCACTCGCGATATGTGCTATGGTGCTTGCTTTCGCCCAGCCGTTCATTCCGCTGCAGGACGGACTTAAAAAGGGGCAAAAGGCGGTCAGTGTGTTTGTGGACAACTCCTTCAGTATGAACGCACTGTCGCAGGAGGCGCCGCTCGTGGAACTGGCCAAACAGCGCGCCCGCGACATCATCTCGGCCTATGGTGTGGAAGATCGTTTTCAGGTACTCACAAATGATTTCGAAGGTCGCGACCAGCGCCTTGTCAGCAGAGAAGATGCACTGAGCCGTATCGAGGAAATCAGAACAAGCCCCGCTTCACGCGACTTGTCGAAAGTACTGGTCAGGCAGCAGCAATGCCTGAATACCGGCAAGCAGGAAAACAAAATCTCCTACCTGATCAGCGACTACCAGCAGAATATCAGCGACATGTCTTCCTTCCGCGACAGCCTGATGGAGGTCAATCTGGTACCCATGCGTGCGGTGCAGGAGCGCAATATTTCCATAGACAGCGCCTGGTTTGAAAGCCCTGTGCAGATTCTCAATCAGCCGTCGAACCTGTATGTGCGTATCAGCAACCGCAGCGATGAACTGGCAGATGACGTGCGCATCACCCTGCGCCACGACGGGCAAACCAAACCGGTGGGCTCGGTATCCGTTCCCGCCAGAAGTAACAGGCTGGATACGATCCCTTTCAATATTCTTCATGCAGGCTGGCACGAAGCCAAAGTTTCTGTCACCGACTACCCCGTCCAGTTCGACGACGACTACTTTCTCTCATTTTATGTAGCGGAAAGGGTGAATATCCTGGCCATCAACGGCAATCAGCCGAGCAAATACATCACCAACGCATTCCTCGGAGCGCGCTACGTGAGCGTTACCAATGCAGATGCCCGCTCGCTCGACTACTCCCGATTTTCCGAATATCAGCTGATTATTCTGCACGAATTACCCGGTATTTCGTCTGGACTGATCTCTGAACTGAAGAGTTTTACACAGAACGGCGGAAACGTACTGGTATTTCCTGCCCGGAACACCGATCTGAACTCACTGAATGCACTTCTCCAGTCGTTTGGCGCAGGTGCAGCAGGAGGTTTCGAACCTGTGCAGCGACAGGCCAGCCAGATCAATACTGATGCGTTCATATTCCGCGATGTATTTTTGAACAAAAGTGCCAATCTGCGACTTCCCGCCACACAGGGCAACTACAAACTGCCCCCCGCAAGCGGCGAACAGATGATCACCTACCGCGATGGCACTGCATACATGGCCCGTTATGCGGCGGGAGAAGGCGACCTGTATGTCACGGCGGCCCCGCTGAATGAACAGGTGAACGATCTGGTGAGAAATGCCGAAATATTTGTCCCTGTGCTGTTCCGGATGGCAATTGCGGGAACAAGGGGGCAGCAGATAGCACACACAATCGGGAAAGACGAGACCCTTGAATCGAGACACCGGATCTCCACACGCGGTGAAACCATTTACAAACTGGCACTGGTAGATCCGAATGCCGGTATTCAGCAGCAAAATCAGTCAGAAAACGGACTGGCGACTAACGAATTTATACCTGAACAGCGTATATTCGGCTCCAAAGTACTGCTCACGCCCGGCACGCAGGTGCGCGATGCGGGCTGGTATCGCCTGCGCCTGCAGCCCGACAGCACACTGGCAGCGTTCGCCTTCAACTACGACCGGAAAGAAAGCGACCTGACATACAAGCCGGCTGAACAGCTTACGGAAGGACTTCCATCCAGTTTCAGGGTAATGAATGAAAATGCAGAGGCCAATTTCGGACAGGTGGTGCAGGAGCAGGAACGCGGCATTGTCCTGTGGCGCTGGTGCGTTGTTTTTGCCCTGCTGTTCCTCGCCCTTGAAGTGCTGCTGCTGCGTTTTTTGAAATAAACTGTCCGGAATGAAAGCATACCACGAACTCCTCAGGCATATCCTCGAAAACGGAACGCGGAAATCGGACCGTACCGGAACCGGAACCATCAGCGTGTTTGGCTATCAGATGCGCTTCAATCTGCAAGACGGCTTCCCGCTGCTCACTACCAAGAAAGTACATTTGAAAAGTGTTATTCACGAGTTGCTGTGGTTTTTGCAGGGAGATACAAATATCAGATACCTGAAAGAAAACGGGGTGAGTATCTGGGACGAATGGGCCGACGGAAACGGAAACCTGGGGCCGGTTTACGGCAAACAATGGCGTTCCTGGGCTGCTCCCGGCGGCCGGGTCATTGACCAGATTGCAGAAGTGGTCGAAACCCTCAAAAAGAACCCCGACAGCCGCCGTATCATCGTATCAGCCTGGAACCCTGCCGACCTGCCGGATATGGCACTGGCACCCTGCCACTGTTTGTTCCAGTTCTATGTAGCCGACGGTAAACTTTCGTGTCAGTTGTACCAGCGCAGCGCCGATGTGTTCCTTGGTGTTCCGTTCAATATAGCCTCCTACGCGTTGCTCACGCTCATGATCGCGCAGGTATGCAACCTGCAGCCCGGCGATTTTGTCTGGACGGGAGGCGACACGCACCTGTATGTTAATCACCTCGAACAGGTGAACCTGCAGCTGTCGAGGTCATTCAGGAAGTTGCCGGAAATGAAGATAAATCAGGCAGTAAATGACATTTTCAGCTTCAAATACGAAGATTTTGAGCTCATCGGCTATGATCCCTGGCCGGGTATCAAGGCCCCGGTTGCCGTGTAATTCAGCTCGCTGAAACGTTAAACGATCGTTAAAATCAAATATCCGGTTTGGAAAGGTGCAGCAGATTGGTGCACCTTTGCAGCAGTTCTTTACAAGACGTGCCCTTGAGGCACAGACTTATCCAGAAAGGCAGAGGGACCGGCCCGTTGAAGCCTTGGCAACCTGACTTCGCTTGGCGCAAGCGAAATTAAGGTGCCAATTCCGTTTCCGATTTATCGGAAGCAGATAAGTCGGAAGGTTACCTTCAGTTTCGACGCGCAAGAAATTGTCCCTTCCGGCTTACCGGAGGGGATTTTTATTTCCCCCACCCCGGTAAGCAGCATACAACAACCCGGCATCAACGCTTTTTCGGCAAGTTTTTTTTGGTTTACCATTAAGAGATTGTTGAGGATTCTCTCTCCGAGTCAAGAATGGCTTATTTATCGTCATTTTTCACCTTTTTTCAGTTACGCAGCTCCAGCTATGCACCTTCAAAAAGGCAAAAACTGACAAAAAATACGCTGATTTTTGCCAACGGCAGAGAATCCTGAACAAGCTCCTAATTTTTTTTTCATTCAATATTC
>CAILQK010000198.1 GCA_903836265.1 uncultured Bacteroidota bacterium
ATCGCACTGGATCGCGCACTGCTGAACACAGTAGGCGTGTTGTACTACACACTGGCTACGGAGAATGCTTCTGCGACGAAGAAGATGATCCAGACGAAGTAATTTGACTGCCGGATCAGTTCCGAATAGCCCGCGGGCCGGGTTATTCGGACTGACTGGTCGGGCGAAAGCCTTCGAATAAGGTTTCAGAAACCGGTTTACATACTTTGAAATCGGTTTTTGGGATGGCCTCTCTCCTGAAGCAGGAGGGGGGCTTTTTTATTTTGTATCCTGTCATATTGTTATCCTGCCTATATTAGCGGTTCAATTACAAGGCATGAAGGACATTACAGATTTAACCGGCCGTATCTTTTTATCGGCAATATTCATTTTTGAGGCTATAGATTCAGCCCTGTACTTCGAAAAAACAAAAGAAACCATGACCGAATACGGCCTGAACTGGAATCAGGATATGCTCTTGTCCGGAGCAATCTTTCTGCTGGCGGTGGGAGGAATTATGGTTTTGCTTGGTTACCGCTCATCTTTGGGTGCTATTATGCTGATTATGTACTGGGTACCTGTTACCTTTATAGTGGATGATTTCTGGAATTTCAGCACACAGGTGGAGCTGCGCCTGAAGAGTATTACGTTCATGAAAAATATGGCTATCATCGGGGGACTGATGATGCTGATAGGGAAGGGAAGTGGCAGATACAGCATCAAGCGGCTGCTCGCCACGACGCGGGTAGGGTAGTATCAGCGGACCCTCGCTTTTCTGATGAGGCGGGAGAAATATCCCGGGAAAAAGCGTTTCAGATAAACACCGAGCACTTCTTTGCCACCAATATATACCTCTTCATCGCCGCGTTCGATGGCAGCCAGTATCTTGTAGGCAAGGCGTTCGGGTGACATACCCTTGTCGGTCGCTTCGTCCATAGTTCCCAGTTTGTCGCCGCTACCTGTGAGTGCGTTAATACTGACATTGGTGCGTATGAATCCGGGGCAGACAAGCGTAATTTTGATCCGGGTATCACCGAGTTCTGCTCGCAGGCTGTCGAAAAAGCCATGAAGGGCGTGTTTGGAAGCCGCGTAAGCCGATCTGTACGGGGTGCCGAATTTCCCTGTCAGGCTGGTAACAGTAACAATATGGCCGAGTTGATGGGTAATCATTCCGGGCAAAACAGCCTTGGTGACAGCCAGCGTACCGAAGTAATTCACTTCCATCAGTTTCTTGTCCACGTCGAGAGAGGTGTTGAGAGCGAGAGAACGTTGAGAAATACCTCCGTTGTTGATGAGAATATCCACTTTGCCCACACTGGCAATCATATTGCGGACGATTCCGGGTATGGAGTCATGGTCTGAGAGATCCAGCCTGAGCACTGAAACCATGCCTGCGCCAAGTTCTTTACATTTGACTGCCACCTTTCCGAGTGCATCCTCATTTCGTGCAGAAAGCACAAGGTGAGCTCCCTGGCTGGCAAAAGCATGTGCAAGCGCTTCACCGATTCCTGACGATGCACCGGTGATCCAGACTCTTTTGTTATTGAAAAAATCGGACATAATTGTTCCTTTGTGGTAGTTTTACAAAAAAAATGACCGTGAGCATAGTAACACTTACACTGAATCCGGCGCTGGACAAAAGTACAACAACTCTCCGGCTAATTCCAGAACAGAAACTCAGATGTACTGTGATGAAAACGGATGCAGGGGGCGGGGGTATCAACGTATCAAAAGGTATCCGCAGGCTTGGCGGTGAAAGTCTGGCAGTTTTTCCTGTTGGTGGAGTCAATGGTACACTGCTCGCCGGGATTCTCGAAAGTGAAGGGATAACGACTTCGGTGGTAAATGTGGATGGTGAAACAAGAGAGAATATTTCAGTCACGGAAACTGATACCAACCAGCAGTATCGCTTTACTCTGCCGGGGATAATTCTGAGCCCGGAAGATGCAAACAAATGCCTGAAGCTGATAGATCGGATCCGGCCCGGGATACTGGTAGCCAGTGGCAGTTTACCGCCCGGGTTACCGGTCACCTACTATGAGGAGGTGGCGTCATTTGCCAAAAAAATTGGTGCCAGACTGATACTGGACACATCAGGTGAAGCGCTTGCAGCTGCTGCCGACGAGGGACTTTATCTGCTGAAACCTAATCTGGCCGAACTGAGTGCCCTGTCGGGTGTCAGTCAGCTTGAAACAGACGAGGTGGATGAAGCTGCGCGCCTGATAATAGAAAGGGGACAGTGTGAAATAGTGGTGGTTTCACTCGGTGCACAGGGAGCCGTACTCGTTACCCGCGATATGGTGAAGCATATACCTGCACCACCGGTAAAAAAACAAACGACTGTTGGAGCAGGCGACAGTATGGTTGCCGGAATGGTATGGACAATGAGCCGGGGTAAAACGCCGGTGGAAATGGTACAGATGGGAGTAGCATGCGGTTCTGCAGCCACACTTAATCGAGGGACCGATCTCTTTGACAGGGCTGAAGCGGAACGACTGCTGAACTGGATTGAAAACAGGAGTTGACACAACAGCGGGGTGACCGGGGGGAAATCCGGATTTCTTCCGACACTGTCAAATGACGTCCTGATACCTGTTGTTGGTACCGGGGGAGTAACCCCGGGATACTTTGCTTATTGCCGATACAGATATGTTTTTTCAGAATAATAGCTCGAAAAGCCCATTTTTTATTAAATTTGACATTACTTTTTTTGTTTTATTAAAATTAAATTCTTGTTTTTAAAAAATATTTCTGATTTTTCATAAAAACGCGGGCTCTGTCTAACTTTGCAATCGCGAAAAATCCTCTGATACGGATAAATTTTTAGCTGACGAAAAGTAACAGTCATGACCAATTTAATACTATTTGGCCCTCCGGGCTCCGGGAAAGGCACCCAGGCTGCAAAAATGATTGAGAAGTACGGGCTCGTACACATCAGTACAGGAGATCTTTTCCGCTACGAGATGGGTAACAACACCCCGCTCGGGCTGGAGGCGAAGTCCTATATGGCCAAAGGGGAGCTGGTGCCCGACAGTGTGACAATTGGTATGTTGCGAAACAAAGTGGATGCACATCCGGATGCGGGAGGATTCATATTCGACGGGTTTCCGAGAACGATTCCACAGGCTGAGGCCCTGGATGCATTGCTTGACGATAAGGGCTCTTCCATCCATGCCCTGATTGCACTTCAGTGCGATGATGAGGAAATCGTTCAGCGCATCAAAAAGCGGGGAGAGACCTCCGGACGACCCGACGATAACGACGAGCACATTATCCGCACCAGAATACAGGTTTACAAAAACGAGACTACCCCTGTTTTCGATTTCTATGATGCACAGGGCAAGAGCCACAGTATTGTGGGTATTGGCGAGATAGAAGAGATATTTGGTCGTATTTCAGCTGTGGTTGACCAGCTTCAGGCAAAATAATGACCGAGTTGTCGCATATCAATGCAGATGGACAGGCGGAAATGGTAAATGTCGGTCAGAAGCATCCGACTCTCCGGACCGCCAGGGCCCGTGCTGTTGTTGTATTGCCAGACGAAGTACTCGCTGCGCTCGCCGGGGATGGCCGATTGTCGTCTCCCAAGGGTGATGTTTTTCAGGTGGCGATAGTGGCCGGTATCATGGCGGCCAAAAAAACAGGCGATCTTGTTCCGCTGTGTCACCCACTTGGTCTGGATCATTGCCATCTGGATATCCGGCTCGTTGGAAACGAGGCAATTATTGATTGTACAGCATCGCTGACTGCTCGTACTGGCGTAGAAATGGAGGCTATGGTGGGTGCCAGCATCGCTGCACTCACAGTCTATGATATGTGCAAGGCCGTTTCACACGATATTGTTGTGAAGGAAATAAAACTCATGGAAAAAACCGGAGGGAAGCGTGATTTCCGCAGACAAACACAGGCATCCTGAGCTTGCCAAACCCCTGATGGGCAATTTTGGCCGTCAGGAGTGGGCAATCCTCGGTACCTCCTGCGGCAGTATCCGGGACCTTGCCGGTCAGCTGATCGGTGAGTTGTCGCCCTCGTACGCATGTGCGTACGCAGACGCGTCGCATCATGCAGGCGAGTCTCCGGAGGGGATGACCGGATATGGAGCTCACTGTGAATATACCAACCTGTTGCACAGCCGACAGCTGGTATTCAGGTCTGATTTCGGCGTATTTCAGCAAAGGTCAGTTTTCAGTCAGGCGGATGTTGTATTTGTAAACGGCAATCACCACGAAGCGGCCCGGCAGATTGCAATAGTTGATTCAAAAAAAGAGGCTTCTCTGCTGAAGAGATCGGGACAACTGACCAATCCTGATCTGATTATACTCAAAGAAGGAGTTGATGCTCCATTTGCCTGGCTGGATGAGCTGCTGTCAGGCAAAACAGTCCCCGTACTGCAACTGAAAAATATTTCCGGTATTGCGGCGATTATCAGAGCGTTACTGGAGAAGAGCAGTCCGCGACTGAAGGGTCTGGTACTTGCCGGCGGGAAGAGCTCCAGAATGGGTGCAGACAAGGGGGAAATAGTGTGGCACGGAGTACCGCAGCGCGAATATGCTGCCCGACTGTTGTCTGAATTTTGCGAGGAGGTGTATCTTTCATGCCGTCCCGATCAGGCAGCAGACATGGCACCTCAACCTGTTATAACCGATACATTTACGGGGCTGGGTCCTTACGGAGCCATTTTATCAGCTTTCAGGCACGACCCGGATGCGGCCTGGCTGGTACTGGCCTGCGATTTGCCGTTATTCGACAGAGAAGCTGTCTGTGAGCTGGTGTCTGCCAGATCAGTGAAATCGGCAGCTACCGCGCCAAGGCTCGATTCAGCATCTTTCCCGGAGCCACTGGTTGCCATTTGGGAGCCGAAGAGTTATCCGTTGCTGCTTTCCTTTCTGGCACAGGGAGTATCGTGTCCGAGAAAGGTACTCATCAATACAGATACATATCTTGTAAATGCAAGTCGGCCGGAAACGTTGAGCAACATCAACAGCAGAGAGGAGGCAGAAGATATTCGCGCCAGATATCCCGGATCATTTTCTTCGGACAACCATTGATATCATGCCCAGAGGCGCTGGACCAGCAGTTTGGCAGCCAGTCCCAGGAATGTCAGTCCAATCACCAGACTGGCAATTCTGGCAATATTGTTTACCCGCTGCAGAATTTTTGCACTGAACCACGCATACAGTCCGAAAGCTCCTATGGTACCGGTGCTCACGCCGGCGGCGAAAACAAGCATATCGGAAGTCTCGTTGCTCCACCATCCTTCTGCCTGAAGCCAGGTACAATACGTTACCCAGTAGGGAATGGCGAGAAGATTGAAAATACTGATCAGAATACCTCTGTTGAAATAGGAACCCAGAGAGACTTCATCAATTTCATCGGGCTGACCGGGCTTCTGTGGCCACAACAACATGTATAAACCGAGAGAGAGAAATACAACGGCAGCCACCCAGTCAAAAATGGCCTTGAATGACGGGATAACGCCGACCAGTGCCACCGCTGCAAGCGCCTGAAAATATTCGGCGAAGGCAGCCCCTGTGCCTAGTACCATTGCAGCAACAAAATTGCGCCGGATAGCTATGTATGCAACCGAAAGATTGATGAGTCCGGGGGGAAGAGATCCGAGCAGACTTAGCACAAAACCTGCCAACAGTAGTTTCATCGCGGAAAGATCGGAATATATCCGGAAAACAAACATCCCAGTCTTATCTTAGCGCTTTATTTTATCCGCGGTACGACTGTATATTCTTCGGCGGTACGGTCGCCTGAGGAGAAAGTGCGTACAACGCGTTCAAACCCTTCGTCACAATATGAGACATTTTCTGACATTGCTTGTGATTTGTTCATTTTGTCGGGCTGCTGTAGCACAGTCAACCCCTTACTTCCCGGAAGAAATGATCGTTACTGCCGATAACCTGAATATGCGTACGGCGCCCGGGAAAAATTCGGCGAAATCAGGCTCCCTGATCAAGGGAACGGTAGTGCAGTTTGTGGAAGCCTGGAATAATGGAGAATACGTTCAACTGGATACAACAGAAGAGAACTCGCCCTTCGGTCCGTGGATTAAAGTACGCTACGGTAACAAGACCGGATGGGTTTTTGGTTCTTATCTGAACGGTACCACCGGCCTGTATTACGAAGAGTCGTTACTGTTTGAAGAGCCTGCAATTGAGCTTTACAACTGGTATGGCGTTTATACCCGGGATTCGTTCGCCGATGAACTCCGGCAGGTAAAGGTAACAAAGGCCAAAGTGACAGATGAATTTAATGGTGGAGAACTCGATGTGCTCAAAACCGATCAGGAGGACGCGAGCAAGTTTCTGATAGCCAGTCGTACGCCCCTGAAAACCGGCTACTGTGGCCCGATGGGTGTTATGGATATAGAACAGGCGGGTTGTATTCGTATGCTGAATCCGGGTTCACAATTTGCCGTTTATCCGGGCAACGACACAAATGACACACTGATCAAACCTGCCTATGGTATGGTGGTAACGGGGTGCGCTGAACTGGAAGGCATGATTGCTGTAATTAAAAATTTCAGTGTCAAAGTGCTCGATTATGCTACCGAGCCGCTCATAGTGCAAAATCTCACGCGTTGGCTGACCTCCGAGAATCCGGAAGAAGCTCCCATTGTGGAAATGCTCTGGTTCGGGGATATTGACCGTGACGAAAAACCGGATATTATTATGCAGGACTGCCCGTATGCGGGAGGTTGCAGGGCTTCACTCTTTCTTTCTTCCAAAGCAAAACCTGACGAACTCCTGCACAAGGTGTGTGAGCACTTCTGGCCCGGAGAATAGTCAATAACTGTATAAAATGCAAAAAGATACACTCGTCGTCAGAGAAAATGGCGAACACCGCAGTACCGCGCCGCACGTGTTGCCCATTTATGCCACCTCTTCCTTCGTCTTTGAAGACTCCAGTCAGGGTATTGATATCTTCAAAAATATTGAAAGCGGACATGTTTACAGTCGCTATGCCAATCCGACTGTAGATTCGGTTGCCGATAAAATTGCGCTGCTCGAAGGTTACGGCAGTAATCTGACGCCTTACGCTGTGATGACCAGCAGCGGTATGGCTGCTATTTCAACACTTCTGATGGGTGTGCTCAAGGCCGGCGACAAGGTGCTCACGCAGGGTGATCTGTATGGAGGAACCACCGAATTGTTGAAGAGTATTCTGGGTAATTTTGGCGTTGAAACTGTTTTTACTGATCTGAAGGATCTCGCCGGTACCGAATTAATGCTCCGTACGGAAGAAAATATCCGGATGCTATATTGTGAGACGCCCTCGAATCCGGTGCTGGCCTGTTATGATATTGCTGCACTGGCGTCATTGGCACACCAGTATGGTGCACTCTGTGCGGTTGACAATACATTCGCCACGCCACTCCTGCAACAACCGCTGGTACTTGGCGCCGATTTCGTCATTCACTCGACCACCAAGTACCTGAATGGTCATGGTAATTCGATTGCCGGTGTAGTAGTGGGCAGCGATCGTGCGCTCATGCGCGCAGGCGTATGGAAAGCCATGAAGCTGGCTGGTACCAACTGCTCACCTTTTGAGGCCTGGCTCACTGCCAATGGCATGAAAACACTTTCCCTGCGTATGGAGCGGCATTGTTCCAACGCCATGAAAATAGCCACCTTCCTGTCAGAACACCCGGCCGTCGAGCGCGTTAATTATCCCGGACTGCCATCGCATCCTGATTATGAACTGGCAGCAAGGCAAATGAGTGGCGGATTCGGTGGCATGCTGAGTTTTGAACTGAAGGCGGGCATGGAAGGAGCAATCAGGTGCATGGACAGCCTCGGGCTCTGTACGCTGGCGCCCACCCTGGGCGATGTGGATACGCTGATTTTGCATCCGGCCTCATCCTCACACCTGGCAGTACCCCGCGAAATCAGGATGGAAAACGGTATTACAGACGGTCTCATCAGGGTGTCTGTCGGCATTGAAAATCCGGATGACCTGATCGCCGATCTCGATCAGGCCATCAGAAAATGAAAAGTGCAGTGTTATGGAGTTCTTTATCAAGTTCCTGAAATTCGGAATAGTTGGGGCATCAGGTGTGATTGTCGATTTCGGGATCACCTGGTTACTGAAAGAATGGGTTAAAATTAACCGGTATGTTGCGAACAGTACCGGCTTTTTTGCTGCAGTTGTCAGTAATTATATCCTGAACAGAATCTGGACTTTCCACAGTCATGATGCGGAGGTAGGTGTTCAGTTTGCCAAATTTCTGGCTGTTTCCGCAGTCGGCCTGGCGATGAACAATTCACTGATTTACTACTTCAATGAGAAAAGGGGTGTGCCGTTTTATTTGTCCAAAGCGATAGCAACCGGCATAGTCATGATCTGGAACTTTGGAGTTAATTACCTGATTACATTCAGAACGTAAAATGAGGGCATTCTACACCATCCTCCTTCTGGTCATTTCCAATATCTTCATGACTTTTGCCTGGTACGGTCACCTGAAGTTTCAGCATCTCAAATTTTTCCAGAAGGCGGGACTCTTCGGTATCATTGTGGCAAGCTGGCTGATTGCTTTTCTGGAATATTCGCTGATGGTACCTGCCAACAGGATGGGTTACAAGGAAAACGGAGGCCCTTTTACACTGGTACAGCTGAAAGTTATTCAGGAAGTGATTACCTTGCTCGTGTTCACCGTGTTTACTCTCCTGCTGTTCCGCAATGAAGAGTTAAAGTGGAATCATTTTGTCGGATTCGTGTTTCTGATTCTGGCGGTGTATTTTATCAGGAAATGAATCAAATTTGCCAGATATGAAATACCTTTCACCTCTTGTCATGTTTTTTTTGCTGTACGCATGTCAGGGTACAGACAGCACTAACCAAACAGCCTCTGCCTTGAAACCTTCAGTCTTCAGTACCGACCCCTTTACAGCACCGCACCCGGAAAAAAAGCCCAAAGAACTCGTTTCTAATTTCGGCGACAAAAGAACCGATGAATATTACTGGCTCAATGAGCGGGAAAATCCGGACGTAGTGGTCTATCTGGAAGCTGAAAACCGCTATACAGACTCTGTGCTGGCTCCGGTTGCACGGCTCAGGGAACAGTTGTATCAGGAGATGAAAGCGCGAATCAGGGAAGATGACTCTTCTGTACCCTACTTCAAAAACGGATACTGGTATCTCGTTCGTTTTGAAACGGGGAAAGAATATCCGGTATTTGCCAGAAAAAAAGGCTCCATCGAGGCTCCTGAAGAGGTGCTGGTGGATGTGAACGCACTGGCTGCCGGGAAAGAGTACTGCCAGTTCGGCGGATTCCAGGTAAGCCCCGATAACAAAATGCTTGCCTACTCGGTGGATTACACTGGAAGAAACCTTTTCAGGGTGTATTTCAGAGATCTTTCAACGGGCAGTGATTTGCCGGAGTCTTTTGATATAGCCGGCAGTTTCTTCTGGGCGAATGATAACAAAACCCTGCTGTATGATACCAAAGACAAGGTGACGCTCCGTAATGACAAAATATGGCGTCACGTGCTGGGTACACCACACGACCGCGATGTGCTGATGTACCATGAAACAGATGAGACGCAATATGCCTACCTCGACAAATCGAAATCGGATCAGTATTTCTTCATCAATTCGGCCTATACACAAACTGTCGAGGTGCATTACCTGAATGCAGACAATCCGGCCGGTACATTCACGAAAGTGCGCCCGCGGGAATCGGGTTTTTACTATAATTTCGAGCACTGGAACGACCGGTTCATTATCCGCACCAACTGGAACGCTCCGAACTTCCGCATTATGGAGGCTCCTGTGTCAGATCCGCGTTTTGAAAACTGGAAAGATCTGATTGCTCACCGTGATGATATCCTGATTGATGGCTTCACGGTGTTCAAAGACTATCTGGTGACAGCCGAACACAAGGGCGGACTGAGTCAGATTCATGTAATAAAATGGGCCGACAAAACGGATCACTACATCGCTACAGGTGAGCCAACATACTACTGTTTTCTGGAAAATAATCCTGAATTCGATACAGAGACACTCCGCTATGCCTTCACTTCGCCCAAAACACCCACTACCATCATAGATTACAACATGCAGGCGCGCACGGGAGAGGTGAAGAAAGTGGCTCCGGTACTGGGTGGTTTCAGTCCGGACAATTACGAAACAGCTTTTATCTGGGTCACCGTACGCGACGGTGTGAAAGTGCCTGTTTCTCTTGTGTACAAAAAAGGTCTTCAGAAAGACGGATCTGCGCCATGTTATCTTACCGGTTACGGCAGTTATGGTTCCAGCTACGATCCGTACTTCAACCGCGATCAGCTCAGCCTGCTGGACCGCGGATTTGTAGTGGGCATTGCCCATATCAGGGGTGGAATGGAAATGGGTTACAAGTGGTACGAAGATGGAAAAATGCTGAAAAAGAAGAATACTTTCAACGATTTTGTTGATTGTTCCGAATACCTGGTGAAAGAAAAATATACGTCATCAGACCGGTTGTTCATTGAAGGGCGCTCGGCAGGAGGTCTGCTGATGGGTGCTGTAACGAATATGCGTCCTGATTTGTACAAGGGGGTTATAGCGGGGGTTCCGTTTATGGATGTTATCACTACCATGAGTGATCCAACCATTCCGCTTACTACCGGAGAATATACGGAATGGGGTAATCCGGCAGTAAAAGAAGAATATGAGTACATGAAATCGTATTCGCCTTACGACAACCTGAAGAAAGGTGAATATCCGAATATGCTGGTACTTACCTCTTTCGCCGACTCACAGGTTCAGTACTTTGAACCGGCCAAGTATGTGGCAAAACTGCGCGATTTGAAAACGGATAGGAACGTACTCCTGTTCAAGACGAGTATGGCTGGCTCGCACGGCGGGGCATCAGGCCGTTTCAGGCGCCTTGAAGAAAAGGCAATGGAATATTCCTGGATGATGGGACTGCTCGGAATGGATGGCACAGAGTTGAGGAAGTAGTAATCGTCTGCTTTAAAATACTTTACGCTGGTATGGTGGTCTGCAGGAGGCATGTGTGCTCCTGCAGACCATATTCTTGTCACTAAAACGAGATATTGTCTCTGAATGATGGAGTGGCAGACAAGCGAAATATCAGCTTGTTCTGCGGTTTTTCAGCACCCGCATCGCCCTCAAATACTGCATGGCCAGTTTGGAAATATTGACACGGCTCGACGTGGTGTCATCACGCCAGATAACCGGAAGTTCGCACAGTTTCAGTCCCTGCCATTCTGCCACTGTTAGCAGTTCAGTGCTGAAAAACCAGCCGTTACTCACCGCGCCTCCATTCATCAGGGCGGGTAACTTTTCGCGCCTGAGCCACTTGAATCCACACATTCCGTCGGAGAACTTCACCCCGAGGTACAGTTTCAGGATCAGGTTGAACACCCTGGAAGTAATCTCTCTCTTCACCGTGCGACCGATTACCCTCGATTTGCGGTGCAGCCGGGTGGCATATACCAGATCAAAACCCTCGGTATTCAGTGCATTGTATGCCTGCAAAAAATGTGAAAGGTCGGTAGCCAGGTCGAGATCCATGTAGCCCACGATGTCTGCATCGCTTTGTTGCCAGGAGGTTTTGAGTGCCAGGCCCACACCCTTTTCAGGAACCCTGACCAGGTGGACTTCCGGCAGGTCATCGCCCAGTGCGGCGGCTATATGTCTGGTATTGTCCGTACTGCCATTGTCTGCGATGACGATTCGCCACTGTTTCCGGTCGGGAAAGTGTTCTGCAAGGAAACCGTGGAGTATGCGCACCTGTCTGTCGAGGGTAGCTTCTTCATTCAGTACCGGAATGGTTACATCAAAGGTCATAATGAACCGGATTTAGCTTTTCAGGACAGTTTCGATGCGCGCAAGTTCATCTGAAGTGAACGACATGTTTTTAAGCGTGCCGATGTTGTCGAGCATTTGCTGCGGGGTACTGGCGCCGAGGAGTACAGTAGTTACTCTGTCGTCTTTGAGGAGCCAGGCGACAGCCATCTGGGCTAGTGACTGTCCGCGACCGAGTGCAATTTCATTCAGTGCGCGCACTTTGGCGAGTTTTTCTGCACTGATTTTGCCTTCATTCATATAGCGTCCGTCGCGTACTGCGCGGGAGTTCTCCGGCAATCCGTGCAGGTACTTGTCGGTGAGGAGCCCCTGTTCCAGCGGGGAGAATACAATACTGCCCACACCTTCTCGCCCGATGACATCCAGCAGACCATCTTCCACCCAGCGGTCGAACATGGAATAGCGGGGCTGGTGTATAAGCAGGGGAGTGCCCATGCTGCGCAGAATTTCTATTGCCCGTGCAGTTTCTTCTGGTTTGTACTGGGAAATACCCACATACAGCGCCTTGCCCTGTCGCACGACATGATCGAGCGCGCCCATGGTTTCTTCCAGTGGTGTATCGGGATCGGGGCGGTGGTGATAGAAAATATCCACATAATCAACCCCCATTCGCTTCAGGCTCTGGTCGAGGCTGGCTATCAGGTATTTACGCGATCCGAAGTTTCCGTACGGACCCGGCCACATATCCCAGCCGGCTTTGGTTGACAGGATCAGTTCATCGCGGTAGGGCTTCCAGTCCTGACGGAACAGGCGACCGAAGTTTTCCTCGGCAGATCCGAATGGCGGCCCGTAGTTGTTGGCGAGATCGAAGTGCGTTATGCCGTGGTCGAAAGAAGTCCGGAGAATATGCCGTGCTGTTTCGAGGTTATCGGTGTGTCCGAAGTTATGCCAGAGTCCGATACTCAGTACGGGGAGGAGAATCCCGCTTCTGCCGCAGCGGCGGTATTGCATCCGGTCGTAGCGCTCTTCGGCAGCCACGTATTGTTTCGGGTCGTAAACATCATTGATTTTCATACTGCCATCCAGATTTTAAAAAAATTCAGGCGGCGAAGTTAGCGCAACTCCATGAGGTGAATACCCGTATTCCCGATTTTTTATCTTTCCCTCCAGGCGCGTTCGAGTTCCTCCCGGTCGTCGGGGTGTGCGATGGAGATAAGTGCCCTCGCGCGTTCGCCGAGGTTTTTACCGTACAGATCAACAGCTCCGTACTCTGTTACAATCCAGTGTGCCTGTGAGCGGGTAACAGTAACCCCTGCACCCATCTTGAGTGTTGGTGCAATTTTGGATACCCCTTTGTTGGTGCGCGAACACATGGCAATAACTGGAATTCCGTCCTGTGAATGTGCGGCACCCAGCATGAAGTCCATTTGTCCGCCCACGCCGGAAAACATTTGTGTTCCGATTGAGTCGGCACATACCTGTCCGCTGAGATCCACCTCGAGTGCACTGTTTACTGCCACCACTTTTGGGTTTCTGGCGATGATAACCGGATCGTTCACCCACGATATATCCTTGAAAACCAGTGCGTGGTTATCGTCCACGAAATCGTACAATGCCTGTGAGCCACCTGCGAATGATGTAACTGTACGCCCGGGGAGTACTTTCTTTTTGCTGTTGTTCACCACTCCCGATTCGATCAGGGGCAGCAGTCCGTCGCTGAACATTTCCGTATGTACACCAAGATCTTTGTGACCGGTGAGGCAACTCAGCACGGCATTCGGCATGGTTCCGATACCCATCTGCATGGTTGCACCATCGGGTACCAGCTCGGCCACGTGGCGCCCGATTTCCATTTCCTCGGCCGAGGGGGCTGGATATGCCTTGATGGGGAGCGGGATATCTTCTTCGACAATAAAGTCAATATCGCGCAGGTGAAGTACCCCGTCTCCGTGTGTGCGCGGGAGGTACCTGTTTACCTGTGCTATGACCAGACTGGCCGACTGAACTGCTGCGAGTGCTACGTCCACAGAAGTGCTCAGGGAAACAAATCCATGCTTGTCGGGGGCAGACACACTGACAAGCGCCACATCGAGTGGCACTACGCGCCTGCGGAGCAGGAGCGGAAGCTCGGCGAGAGCCACAGGAATGTAGTCAGCTCTTTTTTCACGTACTGCCTGCCGCACGTTATCTCCCATGAAGAAGGAGTTATCGGAGAAAATACCCCTGAATTCTTCGCCGATAAGTGGGAAAGATCCGTTGAGGTGAAGGTGATACAGACGCACAAACTGAAGATCAGCTGCCACCCCGGCGAGTGCGTTAACCAGTGCCTGGGGAATGGCGGAAGCGCCATGAATAAATACGTGGTCGCCGCTTTTTACCTTCCTGGCAGCCTCGACAGCCGTTATTTTTTCCGCAAGTTTCATTGTGTTCATTTTGATAATTGCTGTCTGGTTCGTTTAATCCGGTCGCAAAATTTCAGGTATATTGCGTCCTGAAAAAAAACAGGGATCATATACACCAGTGATGTATCTCACTGTCTCAACCTTGCAAGTACATTCATTTTTGCAGCATGAAAGACCGCAAACATAAGCAAAATACAGGTGATATACATGGCCTGAATACTCCTGAAGTGACAGAGAGAAGGAAAAAATATGGGAAAAATGTCCTCGCTTCTGCCAAAAAAAATCATTTGTTGCTGAGTATATGGAATATTGCGCGGGAACCCATGTTTCTGTTGCTGTCGGTGGCCTGCGGACTGTATTTTTTCCTTGGCGACACCACTGAAGCGATCATGATGCTGGTCTCCATCGCTTTTGTGGCTGGTATTGAGATATTTCAGGAAGCAAAAAGCGAAAAGGCGCTCGAAGCCCTGAGAGAATACACAGAAACGAATGTGCGCGTACTGCGCGATGGTTCCTGGGTGGAATTGCCGGCTGCGGAACTGGTGCCTGATGACGTGGTTACTATCGGAGAGGGCGAACGGGTTCCTGCCGACGGGATTATACTGAAGCAGAACGATTTTTTTGTGGAAGAGGCAGTTCTGACCGGCGAGAGCCTGCCGGTTGACAAGAAGGTATCGCATCAGCTTTTTCAGGGGACAACCGTGTCCGGAGGCCAGGGAGTGTACAAGATAACTGCTACCGGGAATAGTACAGAACTTGGTAAACTGGGAAAATCCATTGAAGCTATTGATCCTGTACCAACGCCCCTGCAACTTCAGCTGGAAAAATTCGTACGGCAGATGGGGATCTTCGGCATTATTGCCTTTTCCCTGGCATTGTGGCTCAACATGGCGGCAGAGAACGATTTCTGGCAGGCCCTGCTGCTTTCGCTGACGATTGCCATGGCTTTGTTGCCCGAAGAGATTCCGGTGGCATTTACCACTTTCATGGCCCTGGGAAGCTATCGGATGGTCAAATCCGGAATCCTGGTGAAACAGCCCAAAACAGTGGAAAGCCTGGGATCGGCTACAGTGATTTGTCTGGATAAAACGGGTACGATTACAGAAAACCGCATGTCGGTGGCGCAGATTGTTTCCTGTTCGGACGACAGTGAAAACAAAGTGCTGGAGTACGCCTGGTGGGCCAGCGAGCCGGATCCGTTTGACGCCATGGAAAAAGCTGTTGAAGAGCGAATTCAGGAATATGGACACGACCCGAGGAGAGGCTTTCACCTGGTGCATGAGTATCCGCTGGGTGGCCGTCCGCCGATGATGACCCACATCTGGAGCGACCGGAAAGACCGGCAGGTTGTAGCCTGCAAGGGTGCAGTAGAGCGTATTCTGTCTGCCTGTGTTGTCACAGCAGATATGCGCAGGCGCGTACTCGACCAGACGGAAGAAATGGCTGAGAAGGGGTACAGGGTGCTCGGTGTGGCCAGTGCCGTACACGACAGCTCCTTTCCTGCAGATCAGGACGATTTTCAATGGAAATTTGAAGGTATTGTTGCCTTTTTTGATCCGCCCAAGGAAAATGTCAGTGCGGTCTTTGAAACATTCCGGACGGCTGGTATCCGGGTGATGATGATTACCGGCGACCACACTTCAACAGCCCGGAATATCGCCCGTTCGGTAGGTCTGCAGGGATGGGAACTGGCGCTCACTGGTCAGGAAGTGATGGAACTGGATGATGAGGCACTGAAGGATGCAGTCAAGCGGGTAAATGTATATGCCCGCATGTTTCCCGACGCAAAGCTGCGGATTGTGCAGGCATTGCAGTCAAACGGAGAGATTGTAGCCATGTCGGGCGATGGTGTGAACGATGGCCCGGCACTCAAGGCAGCACAGATCGGAGTGGCAATGGGCGCCCGCGGAACCGACCTTGCCAAACGCGCCGCTTCTCTCGTTCTGCTGAACGATGATCTGGGCAGTATGGCCGTTGCGGTAGAGATGGGTCGCCGGATATACGATAACCTGCGCAAGGCCATACGATATATCATCAGTATTCACCTGCCAATTATCATGGCTGTGCTGGTGCCACTGCTGTTTGGCTGGGAATACACCCACATCCTGCTTCCGCTGCACGTTATTTTCCTCGAACTGGTGATGGACCCCATGGCTGCCATCGGCTTCGAGAATGAACCGGCTGAATCAAGTCTCATGCGCAAGCCTCCGCGCGGGAGGGCTGTTTCGCTGTTCACCGCTCCGGAACTCGGAATGGCACTGCTGCAGGGCGTCATGCTGGGTGGGGCTGTACTGTTTGCCTATCGTTTTGCTGTTGACAGGGGATGCGGAGAAGACTCCGTCAGGGCGTATGTATTTGGCACGATGGTGTTTGGCAACCTGTTTCTGACATTGACCAATCGCTCGTTCGACTATACTTTCCTCAAAACCGTCACCTATAAAAACCCTTTTCTGTGGCGCATCCTGGGCCTTTCGCTGGTGATGCTTGGTATCGTGCTGTACGTACCCCCTGTCGCTGCTCTGTTCCGAGTAAGCGTATTGCACGCAGATGATCTGGGCTGGTGCGCGCTGTTCGCGTTTGTCGGCGTGGCGTGGTTTGAAGTCTGGAAAGCGATCGGAGCCCGGATGGGAAAGGCAAAATGAGCCTGCTTTGCCGGCAGTTGCACAAACTCCGCGCTGTTTTTTGATCAGCTCACCTGAACACCCCGTACAACAACAGCAGGTTTGTATAAACCGACAGGCTCGAAGAAGTGATTGAAGGGGATAGCCAGACTCGTTCAAACAAATTACCGTTTTCCGTTGTTTAAAGCGTAAAAAAAGACATGAAACCTGTTTTTGTCGGAATACTGCTCCTTCTGCTGTTGATGATATTCATCTTTCAGGCTTGCGCCCTTTTTTCGGAAAACGGTACCGAGCAACAGGCTTTCCGGACCCTCGGGCGTGGAAAAGACTTCGAAATACGTTACTATCCGGAGGCTACCATGGCTACTGTTACAGCCGGAGCGAGCACTTACAGGGAACTTGGCAATTCCGGCTTCCGGAAGCTCGCCGGGTATATTTTTGGTGGAAACCAGCAAAATCAGCAGATTGCCATGACGGCTCCGGTGCACATGGAAATGACTGACACGGTTTCGTCCATGAGTTTTGTGATGCCTGCCATGTACTCCAGAGATCAGTTGCCGGTGCCCGTCAACCCGGAGGTTGTGATCAAATCCGTGCCTGCCGAGTATGTAGCTGTAATCAGCTTCGGAGGGTTCGCTTCCGACAGCAAAATAGAACGTTATTCCGAACGGCTCAGGAAGGCCCTCGACAAACAGGGCATTCAATACTCGGGCAATTTCAGATATCTGGGTTACAATCCGCCTTTTCAGCTTGTCGGAAGGCGAAATGAAATCATGATTCGCGTTACTCCTCCTGCTGAATACATGCAGTAAAGCCACGGCATCCCTCGTTTATACTACGACAGTCCGGGCAGTTCAGTCTTCAAAAAATCGGAAAACGGACAGATGCGCAGTCCATCGCTGCGGACCAGAAGTTCTCCGCGGGGTATAATGACGTATTTGAATTCGGGTTGCAAATCTTCCACCGCAGTAAAAAAACCTCTGGAAATAGTGGGTGAAACTGAAAATTTGATCTCTATACATACTTTTCTGGCACTGGGTGTAATCATCAACAGATCAATCTCTGCGCCGTTCTGAGTTCGGTAAAAATAGAATTCGCTGAATTCAGGCGCTTCCCTTATGATTTGCTCTATAACATATCCTTCCCATGATGATCCGGCTGAAGGATGCCCATAAAGGGATTCCATGTCAAAAATTCGCAGTAAAAAATGAAGTAACCCGCTGTCGCGAACATACAACTTGGGCGACTTCACCAGCCGTTTGCCAAAATTGGAAAAATAGGGTGGCAACCTTCGTATCAGAAAACTCCCCTCAAGCAGCTCAAGATATCTGCTCACGGTTGGAGCAGAGACACCGAGCGAGTTGGCAATACTGCTTGTATTTAACAGGTTACCATGCACGTGCGCCAGCATAGACAGCATGTTCCTGAGCAGTGGAGCTGGTACTGAAAAACCCAGCCGTGCGAGATCCCGGTGTATGAATGTATCGGTAAAGTCGTCCATCCACTTCCTTGCCATGAATGTTTGAGGGGCCATTATGACATTGGGGAAGCCACCCCTCATCCAGTGAAATTCCACAGAAAATCTGTCTTTGATCTCCGAATATGAAAAGGGAGGCAACTCGTGATATGATATCCTGCCCGCCAGGGTTTCTGTATTCAGTTTGACGATTTGCGGAGCCGCCGATCCCAGCAGTATAAATCTTGCCGGCTCTCGCTGCTGATCAATCAGTGCACGCAACAGGGGAAAGAGCCCCGGCATTGTCTGAATTTCATCCATAATAACGCACTTTTCCGCGTGACTGGACAAATATGATTGCGCATCATTCAACTTGTATGCGTCTTCCTGAAGCTCCAGATCGAGATATAGCACCGGTTTGATGATATCTTTGTACAAGCTTTTGGCCAGGGTTGTTTTACCCGTTTGTCTGGGGCCCACAATGCCAACTACCGGTGACCATGCAAGATCACGTATTATTTTGGAACGCAGTAATCGCTGTATCATCAGACAAAAGTAGAGTTTATCCATGTAAATTGAAAATAAAATTTTCAATTTACATGGATAAACTCTACTCCTGTTTAAAACCTGGTTATTATGCAGGAAGGTATAAAACGGTACGGAACAGGACCTACCGGGCCACTACCACCCTTTGAGTACTCAGTTTCCCTCCTGCGTCCAGAACAACGCAGTAGATACCATTATGGAGATTACCTGTGTCAAAGGCAGCAATGTGTTCTCCGGGAAATTTTTGTTGCCCATTAACCAGACTGGCAATATGTTTGCCAGTCATGTCGTAAACATTCAGGTTCACGGTTGTTGTCCGTTCCAGTGTAAAACCTATTTTCAGTTCTCCTCCAGCTACCGGATTGGGTGAAACCGGGTAGAGCCTGGTTTTGGAGAACTGAAAAACGGCCTCGTCCGAGTTATTTAACATGTCGTCGAGTACGAGGTTTTCGTCGCCGTCTCTGTAGGGTACAAATAAAAGCGGCAAATAGAACATTTCATCTGCTGTACCTTCGCCCCAGGTGATAAGTTGAGGGGGATTATTGGGGTTTACAGGATTATTGACCGTATTGTCATAACCTGCGTATGCATGAATTTTTGTGCCTTGTGGAATACGGATCATCTTTTTGAATGCAAAACTGCCCTGCCAGTTAAAGTCCCAGTCATCAATTCTGATCAGGTTAATTGTATCATTTGCAGGTGTAACGCCGAATACTTTCCAGTGAGTTCCCAACAAGTGCATATGCGGAGCAATACCTAGCATGCTTATATCCTGTGGTACGCTCCATGTACCATGAAACTGTCGGATTTGATTGGCTGGAATCACAAATGGTCCGTTGGTGAGTGTACCTCCAAAGGCAGTCATAATTTTGGACTGTACATATCTGTTCACTTGCTGGTCGGAAAAAAACAGATTGAAAGAGGAGGAGTCAGGTTCGTCCGACGCTGTTGGAGCGTAGTGAACCTGAACTACCAGATCCGAGTTTGGAGGAATCCGCTGTGCGATGCCATTGGAATACACATGTGGCCGTTGACCCGGCACATATCCGGGCAATTGTGTACCGAATGCAAAGCCACCCCCTTGTCCGCCGAGGTAACCGTATTCAGGGGTTTGGGCATCGTTGGCAGCTGCTGCACCGGTACTGTCAATCCAGCAGAGAGCATGGTGAAGAATCTGAATATTGCCCGGCCTCATTTCCAGTGCCACGAGATTTTTGGCAGTTGTCAGGCCAGTCGGCAATACAAAATATCTGTATTCATCCTGACCGTCTCCGGGATGCAGGTGGGTCTGGGCAAAAGAGAGAACAAGATCGGGAGTGCCGACTTGCGAACCAGTTGGAAAAGCAGGCAGTGGAGGCTCATTTGCCGGATCGCCCTGTGGCATTCCGCCATCTACCCAGGATTTGATTGTCGCGATTTCATCATCAGTCAGGTAGTTTTCTCTGAGATACTCGACGCCATAATCGGAGGCAGCTTTCCACGGAGGCATATACTTTATTTCTGTGACATAAGCCAGCATACTTCCCCAGGACATGGCCTCCTGGTAATTGGTGAGAGGGAATGGAGCAATTTCTCCCGCTCTGTGACAACTCGTACAATGGTTATAAATGATAGGAGCAACATCTTCGCTCCATGTTTTGGTCTGGCCCGACAGGAGTGGGACTGTAGCCCACATCAGGCACACTGTTGAGATAAAATTGAATGTTCGCATGAGTATTTGTTACTGGTGAGAAAATTGAGATCA
>CAILQK010000199.1 GCA_903836265.1 uncultured Bacteroidota bacterium
ACGATTGAAATACCCGGCTGAAAATTGCCAGAAGGCTGCCCGGGAGGCTTGTTCCGGCCGAATGGCACACAGCAGCAATCCACCGTTCAGAAAAACAGATGCCACCAGCCATACCAGTAAAAGCCACCTCAACTGTCCGAAAAGCGGGGTGAGAGACGCCCCGTGCACCTTCAGAAAATCCATGATGACGGTGTGATCGTATCCGGCATACAGTTTTTCTATTCCCATCGACTGGCCAACAGAGGCATTCAGCACCTCCCTGATCTGCATTCCGACCGACAGTGCCAGCAGCAATTGCATCGAATACACCATCAGACTCACATATCTGAGCCTGTAACCAATACTTATACCTCTGATTAACGCCTGTGTTACCTGTTTCATACGAGAAAAGTGATGGCCTGGAAGAGGTTCTGAATCCAGAAGGTGAATTTCAGTGCGTATTTCCAAAGCGGAGCAGATGCAGGCTGCAGGGTCATGCTGTTGTTGTTGATATCTGTGTCCAGGCCGAGCTTGCCGTACGGATCCAATTGGGCTGATATAACCGGAGGCATATTGTAAAATTCAAAAACACGAACGCCCTCTTCCCCAGCCCAGTGTTCAAGCCGCGTACTGCCATCCCCGAAAGTGACGAGCAACTCCACCGGGTACACCCAGTCGCCGCGGCGCTGTATCTCCACCCTCGAAACATGCTGTTTCCCGGAATTGCCGTCAGCCACAGTTTGCACACTGTCGCCGAATACACCCTGACGACCCGGCAGTACCTCATTTGTAATAGAAGAAACGGCGTAGTCCATCACTTTTGTGTCGTAAACAGCCGTTTCAAATAATCTGTATGCATTGGTAGCCAGTGCGGTATCCGGCATTTTGGCAAGTTCCTCCCGCAAAACAGACATAAAATCGCTCCCGCGCGGGTGTGCGAACTTCCATCGCTCAAAATAGGCGCGCATGACCCCGTCCATCGCTTCTTCTCCTATGATTTCCTGAAGAGTACGCAGAGAAGTGGCTGTTTTACTGTATATGAGGCTCTTGAAATTGAAATCCGAAAATTCCCAGCCCGGTCGTGCCACACTGCCATCCCGCGGGTTACGCATGGCGGTGTACTCCAGCCGCGTCTGCTCGCGATTTCCGAAATGGAAGCCGGGGAAAGCCAGCAGCGACTGCTTCTCGCCAAAGGCTGCATCCAGAATTCTGTCTTCGAAATAGGTAGTAAATCCCTCATCAAGCCAGGGCTCTTCTTTCTCGTTGGAAGCGAGCACTCCCATAAAATACTGGTGTGTGAACTCGTGTATCAGCAGTGACTCGGAGGTGCGCACACACTCCGGAATACCGTAGAAGGTGCCCACTGTAATCAGCGTGGGGTATTCCATCATCCCGGAACGCAGTCCGTGAAATGGCGGATCCACCACCGTAATACCCGGATATGGATATTTCCCTGCATGCTTTTCGAGGTATTCAAGGGCATATTTCAGGATGTACAGATAACGCGGGCCCATGGCGGCGTGTTCAGGCGGCAGCAACAGCCGGATATACACACCATTCCACTGATCTGATATCTCCTGAAAATGCGGATAAATGGACCATGCGAAATCAATCACATCCTCAGCATGAAAGTGCCGGGTTGTAGTGCCGTCAGGATTGTTCACTTCAGACACCAGGCAACCGGAAGCACCCATTTTATACTTGCTGTCTGTAGTTATGCGTACATCATATACCCCGAAGTCAGCATAAAACTCAGTTCTTCTGAAGAACTGATGGCAGTTCCAGTCCCAGACGCCGTTTTTGTCCTGCTCCCACACACCGAGCTGGGGGAACCAGTGACAGAACAGGTAAAAATCGCGACTGTACCCCGCCCTTGCGATAGTTTTGGGTATCCGGGCTGTCCATTTCAGTTGAAATACAGCGCTGTCGCCGGGCAGGAGTGGCTTGTCGAGCACCACTTCGAGTACCGACTGGTCTTCCGGATTGCCATCGTCTGGCTGCACATACCGCATATTCCCGCGCAGGTCGGTATGCGTGCCTGCACCCGTGCGTGTGAACGACTGAATATTCACCCAGCCCCATTCTTCAGGTTTGCGGTCGTGAAATTTTTGTCCGAAAACATTCGATGCCCCCTTCAGAAAGGTAGATTCGGTATTTTTGAAAGCATTCAGGTACAGATACAGTCTGAGTGTTTGTACCGATACAGGGGACTGATTGACAAACCTGATTGTCTGATCGGCCTGCAACATTCTGTTTTGGTCATCCAGTCTGACAGATATGTCGTAATTTGCCGGACGCTTGCTGAGTGCATCCGGCAGGAAGGGGTTGCACTGCAGCCTGATTTCAGCACAGGGAGTGATCAGCACCAGCAGTACAGGTATGATTTTCCTGAAAAACATGTTCTTTGTAACCCGTATGTTCTGCGAAGGTACGAAATTTGTTATACAATTGCTGAACATCTCCAGTACACCTGAGCAATCGGGTTAAACTGACAAACAAATTACATAATCGGATTGAATATGAGAAACTTGCTGACCGGACTGTCTCTGGTGGTCTTTCTGAGTTCTGCCTTCGCACAAAAACTGCAGATCAGCCGCACGTACGGCGGTTATACACTTTCTGTCATACAAAATGACAAGACAATGCTGCAGTCGCCCGTAGAGGGCCTCTGGAGTATTTCTACGGAATGGCGAAATAACTGGCCATACAACTGGCAGCATGTTCAACCGTCAAGTATAGATACCATAGGTGATTGGCTCATACTGGAGGGCACGTTGCAGTTGCCCCAGGGCAACTGGCTGGTACGCGATGCCTATCGCATGGAAGAAGGTCGCATCAGGTGCCTCCGCCGCTGGGAGTGGCGCGGAGAACAAACCCTCGATCAGGTGACACTCTCCGTACGATGGTTAGCGCCCACAACCGACTGCCGCCCCTTTTTACCGGGTATCCTGTACTACGGGAATCCGTCGGGCTACAAAAACGGTGCTGGTAACGTAGCCTGGTACAAAAGCCAACCCGGTGACATCGCTATTTTCGAAGAGCACCGATATCCTATGCCCTTTGCATCGGCCGAGTGGCAGCAGGACGCGACAACTTCCGGTGCAGCGCTGCACGCTGTTCCAAGTCCGGTTTACGGAGGAAACCTCTACGATCAGTGGTGGTCGCTCGGACTGGCAACGACCTACAACAATACGGAGTTCACCCTGCTCTCGGGGCCAGTTGGCTACAACCGTCAGCAAGGACAAGTAAAGGCGCTGCAGGACAAGCCCCTGCCATATCAGGATACCTGGATGAAAGTTCGCCCGGGCGCCATTATAGAAAAGACATATTATCTGGAAACTTATACAGCGACTGCGCCCGGAACGGCCTTTCAGCAACCGGTACACACTTCCATCGCACTTTTCAAGCCATTTTATGCAGAAGACCTGCCCACTTTCGATGAAATCATCCAACTGAAATACCACTACCTGAAATCGCGCTGGATAGAAGACCTGGATTATGCAGGTTTTAATATGTATCCTCCGAAATATACGCCCAAAATTGTGATGGGCTGGGCCGGACAGTGCGAAGCACCGGGTTATGCTCTTCAGTCGCTCGCAAGCCGGATCCCGGATCCCAAACTGACGGAAATGGCGCAACGGTCGCTCGACCATCTTTGTACCTCCTCCTTTGATCAAAGCGGCTTTTGTGTTACTTATGACCCGCTCACCAACGTGTGGGCTGACAAAGATGCCGTTTCACAGGGACAGGCCATGTACAGCATGGCACTCGCCATCCGGGAGGGTCGTAAAAACCCGAAAATGAATACCCGAAACTGGGAAAATTTTCTCCGTAAAGCATGTGATATATTCTCCGACCGACTGCTGGGCAAAACCTGGAAGCCGGTTAATACAGCAGAGGCTTTCTTTATCGCTCCGCTGCTCGAAGCCGCTCAGCTGTTCGGAGAAAAAAAATACCGGGAAGCAGCCCTGAAAGCATCCGACTACTATATCACCCGACACGGTGACATGAAGGAACCTTACTGGGGTGGTACGCTCGATGCTACCTGCGAAGACAAGGAGGGCGCATGGGGAGCCTTCCAGGGCTTTCTGTCGGCTTACGAAGCCACCAAAGATACCCGGTATCTGAAAGCGGCCAAACACGCCTGCGACGTGGTACTCAGCTATACCGTGGTGTGGGATATCCCAATGCCCGCTGGCCGGCTGGCCGACCACGCCCTGAAGACCAGGGGCTGGTCGGGCGTTTCAGCACAAAATCAGCACCTCGACGTATATGGAGTAGTAATGGCGCCTTCCGTTTACAAAATGGGTAACTACCTGAAAGATGAGTCGTTGAAGCGGCTGGCAATAGTCATGTACCGAAGCTGCGGACAAATGATATCGCCCACCGGCGCACACGGAGAACAGATTCAGGAAACAAATTTTGCACAGCATGGCGACATGACGGACGTACTGAAACTCCGCGGGGGTTATTCGGAAAGCTGGACGGTATTCTGGATCACGGCGCATTTTTTGCATGCTGCCGCGCAATTTGAATCGCTGGGAGTGAGATGAGATTGAACCAATTCCCATATTAGATGTTGTAACACTTAATTAAAAAACAAAATTACAACATGGCAAAGACTGCATGGGCAATTGACCCCACCCACTCTGAAATCGGTTTCAAGGTAAAACACATGATGTTCACCAACGTTTCCGGCAAATTCAACACTTTTTCGGCTTCCGTTGAGAGCGAAGATGATGATTTTTCTACGGCATCAATCAGCTTTTCGGCTGAGGCAAGCAGCGTGGATACAGGCAATGGCGACCGCGACAACCACCTGAAGGGCGCAGATTTTTTTGACAGCGCCAATTACCCTCAGGTAACTTTCTCCGGGAAAGAAATGAAAAAGGTATCTGATGGTGTGTATCACCTCACCGGCGATCTCACCATGCGCGGTGTGACGCATCCGGTTACGCTCGAAGCCGAATATGGCGGTCTGATGAAAGATCCCTGGGGAAATACCAAGGCTGGTTTTTCCCTGAGTGGCAAAATCAACCGCAAGGACTTCGGTCTCGTGTGGAACGCGCCGCTCGAAGCGGGTGGTGTGCTGGTAAGCGAAGAAGTGAAGCTGCTTGCCGAAGTACAGTTTGTAAAACAGGGCTGATAAACTTCCCGGAATTTTCTGCCGATGGCAAAATGGCTCATTTTTGCCGTCGGCGGAAAATTCTGAACAAACTTGTACACCGGAAAATACCTTTCCCGGCCACTTGCTTTTGTCAAAAAAAGAGGGTAACTTTGAAAAAATTTCATTCAAAACACCCTTTAATATGCCAACCAGGAAAACCCGGGAAATCCGGACGCCCCATCATCCGCACGACAGATACGCTCGAAATATCCTCCAAAACCGCGAGCTTGCCACCGACCTGATTCGGCTTTCGCTGCCAGCGCGTATCCTCGAAACCATTGACCTGGACTCGCTCACACCCGGCAAGGAATCTTTTATAGACGAACAAATGGCCGAGCATTTCCTCGATATATGCTATACCGGCCAACTCAAAGACGGAGAACGCCTTCGGGTAAATATTCTCTTTGAACATAAAAGTACCGATCCCGATACGCCGGTGTATCATCAGCTGCTGCGGTACATCGTTCAGATCAACAGCTACGAACTGCATCAAAGAAACGCTGCCTCGGTCACAATCCCCGTCCTGCTATACCAGGGCGACAAACCTTTCCGGAAAGAACTGGCAAAAGATATCTACAGGCGTTACAGCAGCGATTACCTCCAGTTCGTACCGCATTTCGACTACATAGTCACCGATGTGAACGACATGACGACCCGCGAGTACGCCAGACTTGTATCCAGACTGACATACCTGTTCATCGAGGTACTCCTGTGCGGACGTAATCCATCACTGATTCTTGAAAAATGGGAAGAAATCATTATTTTTGTCACAGAAAACGAATCCTCTGATGCAGTAGTGCATTTGTTCAAATGCACGGCCCTGTATTTTGCAAGCATTTCAGAAAATTTCAAAACCAGACTGCACAACAATATGGCATACGAAGCAGAAACGCCGTTCGAAAAATTCGTCGAAGAGACCTTCACAAAGGAGAATATACCCTACATCCGGCAGCGAATCGCTGACGTAAAGAAACTCCGCGAGGAAAGAGCCAAAGGCATTGCGGAGGGTACAGCAAAAGGCATTGCGGAGGGTACAGTAAAAGGTAAAGAAACTACCATCAGAACATTTCTCGCTAAAATGCACGACATGCCGGATGAAGAGGTCGCCATTCTGTTTGATGTGACACCGGAATATATCAGGGACCTGCGCGAAAAGATGTAAAAGACACGAGGTGTCAAACAGCTCAAATAAATATTGCCTGTCGTAAAACACCTGTTCCCGTTATCAGTATACGGCTTCGGCAGCACGACAAACGGTTTCCGGGCGTACACGGTACTGCAGCTGCTCCGCAGTCCGCACGCAGCTATCTCCTGTATACCTCACCTGCCAGTTGTTTCCACACGAATATGTATTCCAGCGCAATCAGCCAGTAATACTCCTGAAACAGCCCGCCGTTGTAATGGCTGTAGGAAACCACCACCAGCCCCGACCATAAAATCAGGAAACGATACCGGGTAAACAGCGAAAAGACCATCGGAACTGCCACGTACCAGGGTTGTACCACCGCAGCCATGCTCAGGTACAGAAACAATGAAAACAACAGGGTTTGCGCCAGCGCGGACGCACTGTCGCCCGTACGTACCCGCAAGGCCAGCCATATCACTCCGGCCAGCGTCAGCAGCCCCAGTGCCGGCCCGGAATTCTCTCCTATATCCCAGCCTTTCAGCCAGAAGCCCAGCGCGCGGATAACGTAGTAAAAGCTGGCATTAAACTGAAACTGCCGGAAATACAAATCAAGGCTCTCCAGCATATTGGGCAGCACCGCCAGCAGCGGACTGAAAAGCAGTAAAGAAGACAGACTGAAAACAACAATAAAACGGGCACCTTTTCGCCATCCCAGCCATTTCCAGACAGCGGGCAGCATCATCAGGGGCAACAGTTTGGTGGCGGTGGCCAGTGCCCAGCATATTGCACCGGGCACTATTTTGCCCTCCTGCAACGCGATAAATCCGGCGAGCAGAAAGCAGATCATGGCACCATCAAAATGCAGGTTGCCCGAAAATTCCAGTATCACCAGCGGATTGAGAGCATAAACAGCAGCTGCCTTGTCAGGTAAACCGAATTTTCCGCGATGTTTCCATAACAACCACATCGTGTATCCCTCAAAGGCCAGCATGAATAATTTCAATACGACTACCGCAGGCAGTATATCTGCCGGAGCAACAAGTCCAGCGGTTGCAAAAACAGCCTGACAAACGGGCGGATACACGGTGAAATAGTCGGGAGAATTCAACCGGGCAAATAACTCATGCGTAATTCCGGGTATTTCTACACGATTATCAATGAAATAACGTGGAATATGAAGAAAAGGGTGGTAACCAGCCGCCGTCAGTCTGCCATCCCACAAAAAACGGAATACATCGTCGGACATCTGCGGTATGCTGAAAAGCAGCAGCAAACGAAGAGCCACACCCAGCCACAGCAGATGTCGGGCAGAGATGTTGTGATACCCGAAAGCCAGCCAGCCATACAGCAGAAAAGCGGCCAGGAAAGCCAGAATAAATGGGATGAAATCCGTCCGGTCGGCGTAATAGCCGAGAAAGATGGTGAGTACGGAAAGCAGCGCAAACGAGATCTGTTTCATAGCTGGCGGTGGCTGAATCCAAAAGTCCACAGATCAGACGGACATAATGAGAACGACCCATACAATCACAGGATCGTATGGGTCATTTCTGAAGAGTGGGCCCGGCAGGAATTGAACCCGCGACCATCTGATTATGAGTCAGCCGCTCTAACCACCTGAGCTACGGGCCCTGTTGATTCTTCAACGGCGCAAAATTAATGATTATCCGGGAATCACAGGCAATTCGTGATAAAAATTGCCCGAAGTTTGATGGCATCACCCGGCGTTGTCGTGCGAACGGCAAATTTTGTGTTAATTTAATTTCAATTTATACGTTTTTTGTTTGTTAAGTTTTAATTTTTTACAAAAAAGTAAAATAATTATCTGAAAAAATTAATAAATGTAGTTTTGCGCAAAATATGATGAATATGCGCTCAAGTCAACTTCTTTTCTGTTTGTTTGCCTTTGGTTCAAGTCTGTTCGGGCAACAACGCGACACCGTTTTACTGGAAAACTTTCAGTTCAACCCATTTGTAACGATGCAAACGGCGCCTTCCGGGACCGATACTGTCTGGGTGAATTATGATCAGGATGGACTGCCGAGTATCCTGAACACCCCTGAAACCAAACGCTGGACCTGGGATCAGTTTTTTCAAGGTGCCACCAATCCTGTCACCGGAGAAGTGAATTATTCAGCCATTTCGTATTCCTATCTGCAAAATTCGCTTCCGGGAAATAAAAACTGGCTGATCACGCCCCCTGTACATATCAGCGAGGCAGGCTATACCCTCAGCTGGAAATCAGCACCATCACAGTTGCCAAGGTACATGGATGGATATATTGTGCTTGTTTCTACCACGACCAATACGCCTGCGGCTTTCACAGATACAATCTTCATGGCAGCATCCATGACTGGCATTACCGGCAACAGCCAGAGTACCAATTTTTCCAATTTTACCTTCAGTGAGGGGTATATACACGCCAACAGTTGTACTCTACCCGATTATTTTGTGGCAGGAACGACGGTTCATTACGGCAAACTGGAACCACATGAGGTGGATCTTTCCGGATTCACCGGTCAGACTGTTTATATTGCTTTCCTGCATAACTCAGACGACGACGACCGACTGGCCCTGGACGACATTGTTGTCTCCCGCAATCTGTCAAGCAGTGTGACTTATACAGAATCAGGGCAACTCTCAATCAGTGTGCTGCAAAATCCTGCGGGGGACTGGCTCAGAACACGAATTGAGTCCGTGGAAACCGATGATACAGCCCTTTTTTACATTTTCAATACTTCCGGCAAAAGGCTTTCGGAGCATACTGTAACACTGAATCCGGGAGTATCTCTGGCCGAACTGCCGGTTGGCCATCTTCCGTCCGGCTGCTATATGCTGAGCTGCGTACTCCATAACAAGGTTGTCACACTCCCTTTCATCAAGGAGTGAAACCAATGAAATCCAGACGATTCATTCCAAAAACAAATTCATGACAATCAGGAACTTGCTGATATGCTCAATAATGGTATTGGGCGCAGGGAATGTTTTTTCCCAAATGGCCGACGGAAGCGTTGCGCCCGACTTCACAGCTACAGACATCAATGGAAATACCTATCGGCTGTATGATATTCTCAAGCAGGGTAAAACTGTGGTACTGGATATCTCCGCTACATGGTGCGGGCCGTGCTGGAGTTATCATATATCGGGGGAGCTGGAAGCATTTTTTCACGATTACGGTCCAGAAGGAACTAACCAGGCCTTCGTTTTCCTGATCGAAGGTGACGCCTCGACCAACCCGAGCGATCTGATGGGTACAGGCACCAAAACCCAGGGCAACTGGGTAGAAGGCACTCCATACCCGATTATTGACAGCCGCGATATCGCAGAAGCTTATCTGATCAACTACTTTCCGACGGTTTACATGATTTGCCCGGACAGAAAAGTGCGGGAGGTCGCCCAGCAATCGGCTGATGTGCTTGCGGTACTCATGTCTGACTGCCCGGAACCGGTCGGGAATACCAACGCCAGAATTCTGCAATATTCCGGATTTGAAGGGCTTTTTTGCGAAACTGTCAGATTTCAGCCAATTGCAGAAATTCAGAACTTCGGCAATGATACATTGACGTCAATGGTTGCCACACTGAAGCTGAACGGTAATGCCGTACAGCAAATCGAATGGTCGGGCAGTATGGCTACCTTCGAAACAGCAGAAATCAGATTTGACAGTCTGACACTTTCAACAGACACGGAACTGGATATCTCCGTGAATGCTCCTAATGGCATGGCTGATGAACAACCATTTGACAATCAATATATTGCACCTGTTCAGGTTGCTCCCAATGCATCATCGTCGGTGCTCACACTCCTTTTGCAACTCGATCAGTTTCCATTTGAGACCTACTGGGAGATCCGGAATGATATCGGTCAGCTGCTCTATTTTGACGGAAACAGAAAGGTATTGTATCCCAACGACAGTGATGAGGGACGCTTTTTGACCCCCGGTGAACTCAAACGGTATGAGATAGCGATTCCTGCTGATGGATGCTACGTCTTTTCCATCTATGATGCTGCCAACGATGGCCTGGCCGGCAATGCCTTTTTCAGGCTGGAAACCCCGGATGGTACTGCAATTATTGAAGGCGGCGATTTTACATCGGAATTGAAAATCCCTTTTGGCACTTCCAATACCAACGGAATCGGAAATAATGCTTCCATTCTGAATCTGACCCCCTTCCCTGCAGACTTTTGCTATTCCTATTTTTACACACCCGGCGTCACGGTGAGAAATCTGGGGAATACCGATATGACTGATATCATTTTTGGGGTCAGCGGGATACAGAAAAATTATCCCGATGTTTCATGGCAGGGATCCATTCCACCCGGCGGCGGCGCCGTAATCCAGCTTCCGGGAATTACCGTTGACAGTACCGATAACATCACGGTCTCGATCCGGACAGTCAATGGAATCCCCGACACCTTCGACTTTAAAAACAGTTTTACCCGGAGGGCATTTCGCCGCAAGACTCCCGCAACCAACTGGGTCATCGATATTCAGACGGATAACAAGGGATATGAAACCTACTGGGATATTACCGACGATTCGGGCACGGTACTGTTCAAAGGAGGCAATACAGCCGTTGGCGCCAGTACAGGCGGGGGAGGAATTGCATCTCCTTCCGATCCCGGGGCTTACACAAACAACACACATTATGTGGTCAATGCCGCCTTGCCGGGTTATGGCTGTTATCACCTCAGGGTACTTGATGACGGAGGCAATGGCATGGCTGGCGGAATATTCGGTGTGCCCAATCCATACATCAAAATCAGAAATAATCAGGTCGGAGTTATCGTTCAGACCACCGGATTATTCGAATCGGCATTCACCGCCCATATTGAAGCTGGCATCGCAAGTACTGGCACGGAAACACCTGACGCCACGAAAGTGAACGTATTCCCCAATCCTGTGCACGATCTTTTGACGGTAGTTTTACCTGATCCCGGCCACTATCAGCTCAGCATCATTGACTCAGGTACTGGTCAGATGCACAGGTCATTACAGGCAGATGCCATTCATGCGGAGTACCGGATAGATATCCCGGCGGGTGACCTGACACCTGGTTGCAAGATACTGTCGCTGCAGCACGAAAAAGGGATGATGCACGCCAGATTTATGAAATTCTAGATTTTTCATGTACCAGATCAAGTGGGAGGCAGCAGGAAAAGTTGAATGCTTTTCTGTCGGCTTCTCCACCTGATTTGCAAGTATTTTCAGCAAATCAATAGCTGGTCAGTTTTCTGATCTGCCCCTTCGCCCTTTCTATCGGAAAAAAGTTCTGTTCCAGCGGAATGGCGAATGGAACAGGTGTATCAAGGCTGGCGGCGCGAAGCACCGGCGCATCGAGATACTCGAACAGGTGTTCGGAAATCCAGGCTGAAATTTCGCCGCCGATACCGCCGAAAAGCGTGTCTTCATGCAGAATAAGCACCCGGTTTGTTCGTTTCACCGATTCCTCTATAGCCTGATAATCAAGTGGCACCAGCGATCGCAGATCCAGGATATCAGCACTGATGCTCATTTCATCGGCCAGTTGCTGTGCCCAGCGCACACCCAGTCCGTAAGTGATAATACTCACCTCATTACCCGATCTGACCTGACGGGCCTTGCCTATTTCAGTGGTATAGAATCCTTCAGGTACCATGCCGCTTTCACTCCTGTAAAGCCCTTTGTGTTCGAAAAACATGACGGGGTTCGGATCTTCAAAGGAGGCCAGCAGCAATCCTTTGGCATCCTCCGGCGTACTCGGATACACCACTTTGAGTCCGGGTGTATGCGTGAACCAGGCTTCGTTCGACTGGGAGTGGAAGGGGCCGGCACCGGTACCCCCCCCGGTAGGCATACGTACCACTACATCCGCCTTTTCATTCCAGCGCCAGTGCAATTTGGCCAGATTATTCACAATCTGGTTGAAGCCACAGGTAACGAAGTCGGCAAACTGCATTTCAACCATACTTTTGTAACCACCCATACTGAGACCCAGACTTATACCCACAATAGCCGATTCACAGAGTGGCGTGTTGCGCACCCGGTGCTCACCAAACTGCTCCACAAATCCCTGTGTTATCTTGAACACCCCGCCGTAGGCTCCGATATCCTGTCCCATCAGGACAAGTTTCGGATGCCTGATCATCGCCTCCCGCAATCCATCGGAAATAGCATCAATAAAACGCATTTCCCTGAGAGCGCCCTGCGGCTTCACGTATGCAGGCGCGGGCGCATACACATCCGCGAGCTCTTCTTCAGTATCGGGAACAGGCTCTGGTTCGGCGAACATGACTTCTACCGCATCCAGAATCTGTTTTTTATACTTGTCGTGGATGGAATCGCGGACTTCACTGCTCAGAATCCCCTCTTTCAGGAGCCATTTCTCATAGTTTTCGATAGGATCCTTTTGCGCCCATTCATCCATTAGTTCTTTTGGGACGTATTTGGTTCCGCTGGCTTCCTCGTGCCCGCGCATGCGGAAAGTCACACACTCGAGGAGGAAAGGTTCGGGGTTCTCGCGCAACTCGGCAGCAATTTTGCTGATGGTTGAGTACACCTCCAGAATATTATTACCGTCAATTTTGGCAGAGCGCATACCGTAGCCGGAGGCACGGTCGATCAGGTCCTTGCAGGCATACTGTTCATTCGGACGAGTGCTGAGTCCGTAACCGTTATTTTCAATCAGGAATATGACGGGCAGTTTCCAAACGGACGCCACGTTGAGTGCCTCGTGAAATTCTCCCTGGCTGGTGGCACCCTCGCCGGTGAAAGCCAGGGAAACCTTGCCCTCTTCGCCAAGTTTGTGCGCCATGGCCACGCCTGCCGCCAGGGAAAGCTGAGGGCCAAGATGTGAAATCATGCCAACAATAGAGTGTTCGAGGGCACCAAAATGGAAAGAACGGTCGCGCCCCTTGGTATAGCCCAGTCGTTTGCCCTGCCACTGACAGAACATACGGTCGAGCGGCATATCCCGGGCAGTAAAGACACCGAGGTTGCGGTGCATGGTGAAAATCAGTTCATCGGGCCGGAGTGCACAGGCAGCGCCCACGCTGATGGCCTCCTGGCCGATACCACTGAACCATTTGGATATACGTCCCTGCCTGAGCAGATTGAGCATTTTTTCCTCGATAAGGCGTGGTTTGGCAAGCTGATCGTACAGGTGGAGCAAGGTTTCGTTGGTGAAACCTTTTTTGGAATATTTTATTGGCATGGTCAGAGCTTTCTGAAATTTGCCGCAAAATTCAGAAAAATATGCGAAAGCCATGTAAAATAGACTTCTAATTGCTAAACCTGAATAATTTTATACAGTCTTAAAGAGGCGTTGTTTACATTCGCCACTCTGAATATCGAAATTAAATCAACTATCAACTTCTGATTCATGAAAAGAGTCCTTCTCTTTGTGGTTTGCCTGTGGAGCAGCCTCGGGTTTGCCTTATCTCAAAACCCCTGGCAGGAGGCAGCCGAAAGCTCGGCCCCTGCTGCAGGCGAACGCCGTATTGTACCTTCCAGCTACCGAACTGTGCGGCTCGACCTGCAGGCTCTCCGTCCGATTCTGGACTCGGCCCCCGAATTATTTTCCACAACCGGACTGCCCGACCAGCTTCCCGAGCTGATCGTTCCGGGACCCGATGGGGCCCTCAACAGGTTCAGAATTGCTGAAACGCCTGTTATGGCACCGGAACTGCAGGCCAAATATCCACAGATACGCTGCTACACAGGATACAGTACCGATAATTCAGCCACCAGGATCAAACTTGATCTGACACCGTGGGGATTTCATGCAATGGTGTTTTCTGCCAGACAGGGTACCTGGTTTGTTGATCCGATGGTACACGGGAATACCGAATATTATGTAGTGTACAACAAGAAGGATTACCGATCAGGGAAACAGGAATCCTTCTGGGCCTGCGACGTTCCTTCACCGGAAGGAGCTCAGGAACTGGAAGACTCAAAAGATCACGAACATATTCCTGCGCAGGGAGCAGACTTTCAGGGAGATACAAAACTTCGCCGCTACCGTCTGGCACTTTCCTGCTCCGGTGAGTATGCCTCTTTCCACGGTGGAAACAAACCTGCGGTGCTGGCAGCCATGAATACCACTATGAACAGGGTTAACGGGGTTTATGAAATTGATTTTGGCGCTACCATGCAGATTATTGCCAACAATGACCTGCTGATCTATCTCGACGCGGCAAGCGATCCGTTTACCAACAACAACGGTGGAACCATGCTCGG
>CAILQK010000200.1 GCA_903836265.1 uncultured Bacteroidota bacterium
CCAATAATCAACGACTTCAGACGTGTGTTTGCACGATTATTATTTTGGGAAGGTTTTTAATCTGGCAAAAACCCTCCCAAACAGCAACCTCGTAGCGGCAGCCGTAGCTTTAACCCACGGCTTTAGTCGTGGGGAAACGCGCCACGAAAGGCCATACATAACACTCACGCCCGCCGCGAGTAACCACCAAAAGGGCCGGGCACACACAAACAGCACCAACACAGCGGCAGCCGTAGCTTTAACCCACGGCTTCAGTCGTGGGAAAACGCGCCACGAAAAGCCGGGCACAACACACAAGCTCACCGCGAGAAACCACCAAAAGCGACCGGAAACACACACAGCGGCAGCCGCAGCCGTCAACCCACGGCTTCAGCCGTGGGAAAACTCAATCCGGCATCCCGGCCACCACTACCACAATCTCTCCCTTCACTTCTTTCTTTGTAAAATGCGCTTTCAGCTCCTCCAGGCTCATGGTCACCACCTCCTCGTGCAGCTTGCTGAGCTCGCGGGCCACACAGGCCTGGCGCCCGGCGCCGCAGTGGGAAATGAGTTCTTCCAGGCATTTGAGCAACCGGAAGGGTGATTCGTACAGGATGAAGGTGTGCTGAAGTGCCGACAGGTACTTCAGCCGGGTCTGGCGACCTTTTTTATGGGGGAGGAAACCCTCGAAATGGAAGGTGTCACAGGGAAGTCCGCTGGCTACCAGTGCGGGCACGAATGCTGTGGCGCCCGGGAGGCACTCCACTTTCACGCCTTTTCTGTGACAGGCCCGGGAAAGCAGAAATCCCGGGTCGCTGATACCGGGCGTACCGGCATCCGATATGAGCGCCATGGTGGCGCCCGCCGCCAGCTCCTCCACGACACGCTCCACAACGGCATGTTCGTTGTGCGCATGAAACGAACGAAGGGGCGTGGTTATACCGTAATGGTCGAGAAGCCGCTTGCTGGTGCGGGTGTCTTCCGCCAGCACCACAGATGCCTCCTTCAGGATGCGCAACGCCCGAAGCGTGATGTCTTCGAGATTACCTATGGGCGTGGGGACGATATACAGCATGGACTAATGCGACTGTATGGAGTACGTATAGGTCTCCATAATCAGGTTGGCCAGCAGTTTGCGGCAGGCGGTATCCACTTTTTCGCGGGCCTCGGCCTCCGTGGCAGCTTCCAGGGTCATGGTGACGTGCCTGCCTATGCGCACGTCATGTATGCCGCTCAGGTCGAGGTGCTTTACGTTGTTTACCACGGCTTTTCCCTGAGGATCCAGCAGTTCGCGGTGTGGCATGATATCAATTTCAGCGACGAATTTCATCTTGCAAGGTTGATTTTATAATCCAATACCTCTTGTTCCTATCAAACAACAGGTATTTATCCGGTTACTTTTTTTCTGAAAATGACAGAAATCAGGATGTACAACACGATGATTACTGTCAGCGCCAGCTCTTTCAGCAGTAAAAACAAAACGGCAAACAGGACGACAAAGAAAACATTTACAGCATTGTCTTTCCAGTTGGCAAACTTTATTTTCATGCCAAACATGGGTATTTCACTGATCAGCAGGGTACAGAGTACAGCAATCAGCAGGTACAGTATCCACGGATTGTCTGAAATAATTCCGGCCATGCCGAACCGGTTGTAGTGTACCGACAGGGCCAGTCCGAGCACCAGCACAGTGCTTGCCGGCGTACTCAGTCCCAGGAAATAATGCGTTTGCCGTGTGTCAAGGTTGAATTTGCCCAGCCTGAGTCCGGAAAATGCCGACAGGACAAAAGCGGGAAGTGCCATCGTCACAACGCCCGTCTCTCCGGCCGGGGAGCCACTCAGCATTTGATACAGCATGGCGCCTGGAACAACCCCGAAACTCACCACATCTGCCAGCGAATCCAGTTCTTTACCCAGGGGCGAGCTCACTTTCAACGCCCGCGCCGCCATACCGTCGAGGTAGTCGAACACGAAACTGGCAACTGTAAACCAGGCCGCCGTGTCCGGCTGCCAGTACAGTGTATAGAGCAGCGCGCAGCACCCGCAAAACAGGTTGGCCAGGGTGAGTGCATTGGGCAGTTGACGCATTATATATATGGTGTCTTACTGTTTATCCACTACCACACGGATACCCAGTTCCTCGAGTTGTGACAGTTTGATGGAGTCCGGCGCGTCAATCATCATGTCGCGACCCTGATTGTTTTTGGGGAACGCAATGAAGTCGCGAATGGAACTGGCGCCGTTCATGACGGCATTCAGGCGGTCGAAACCGAAGGCGATACCTCCGTGCGGCGGCGCTCCGAACTCGAAAGCGCCCAGCAGGAACCCGAACTGTGCCTCGGCCTCTTCCGGTGTGAAGCCCAGCAGCCTGAAGTTGCGGGCCTGCAGGTCGCGGTCGTGGATACGGATGGAACCGCCGCCAATTTCCACACCGTTCAGCACCAGGTCGTACGCGTCGGCGCGCATGGACTTGAGCAGGGCGTGGTCGTTGCTTTCCATTTTTACAATATCATCGGGCTTGGGCGAAGTAAAGGGGTGGTGCATGGCGAAGAAGCGACCAGCCTCCTCGTCCCATTCCAGGAGGGGGAAGTCAACCACCCACAGCGGACAAAATTTTTGCGGATCACGCAGTCCGAGACGATTGCCCATTTCAAGGCGAAGCTCGCAGAGCTGCTTGCGCGTCTTTTCATCTTCGCCACAGAGAATAAACAGCATATCGCCGGGTTGGGCGCCAGCCCTTTCCAGCCATACCTTCTGCTCTTCGGCAGAATAAAACTTGTCCACCGAAGATTTGATTGATCCGTCGGCCTCGTATTTCACATATACAAGTCCTTTGGCGCCGATTTGCGGGCGCTTTATCCACTCCGTCAGTTCGTCAATCTGCTTTCGGGAGTATTCAGCGCAACCGGCTGCATTAATGGCAATAACCGATTCCGCGCTGTCAAATACCACGAAACCTTTCCCTTTTGCCACGTCTGTCAGATCGCAAAACTCCATCCCGAAGCGTGTATCCGGTTTGTCGGAACCATACCGGAGCATGGCCTCGTCGTACGTCATGCGCGGGAAATCGGAGAGTTCAATACCGAGTGCTGCCCGGAAAAGGTGCTTCGTCAGTCCTTCGAACATATTCAGTATGTCTTCCTGATGAACGAAAGACATTTCACAGTCTATCTGGGTAAACTCGGGCTGGCGGTCGGCGCGCAGATCCTCGTCGCGGAAGCATTTCACAATCTGGAAATACTTGTCGAATCCGGCCACCATAAGGATTTGTTTGAACGTTTGGGGCGACTGTGGAAGTGCGTAAAACTGTCCCTTGTTCATGCGGCTTGGCACCACGAAGTCGCGGGCCCCTTCCGGCGTGCTCTTGATCAGGTTAGGGGTTTCCACCTCGATAAAGCCCTCTCCGGCCAGATATTTCCGGGTTTCAATCGCCAGACTGGAGCGGAAAATCAGATTTTTCTGCACAGCATTCCTGCGCAGATCGAGGTACCGATACTTCATCCGAAGATCATCACCGCCGTCGGTATCATCCTGAATCGTGAAGGGTGGCGTTTTGGAAGCATTGAGCACTTTCAGACCCGTTACCTTGATTTCAATATCTCCGGTGGGAATTTTACCGGTTTTGGAGGCTCTTTCTATGACAGTTCCGGTGGCCTGCAATACAAATTCACGACCGACGGAACGTGCGATGTCAAACAATTCGGGGGCCGTGTAGTTTTCATCGAAAACAAGCTGGGTGATGCCATAGCGATCGCGGAGATCAATCCACAGCAGTGCGCCCTTGTCGCGAATAGTGGCAGCCCACCCGCTGAGTGTGACTTCCTGATTAAGGTTGGCGAGGCGGAGTTCTCCGCAGTTGTGGGAACGGTACATAATTAATGGTGTGTAAAGAGTCGCAAAGGTACCATGATTCCTCCGATTATTTGCTCAAGAATCGAACAGGCCGGTTGTTGATATTTTTTGTTTGAAAAGTTGTTCACATGCCGGTTTTGTTGATTTTGTAAATATAACAAAATCAATACATTAATTTTCTGTGATTGTGGAAAAACCATGTGGATAAGTAGCCGGTTTTTCACACTTGTGAACATTTGCGGCGCCGAATGTACCGGCAATGCCGCCAGTCTGTTAACAACTGCCATTTTACAAACACTTGTTCACATCTGCTGTTCTTGTGAAATGACAAACAGCTGTTTTTTCTGCAGTTATCCACTTTCGTGTGGATAAACCTCTAACTCGCTGATTATTCGGACGATTTCCGGGGGATAATATGTGGATAAAGCGGGTAACTTCTCTGAGTAAACGGTTGCTGTTGTTGAGTTACGGGGTTTTCCACAAATTCACAGCCCTGATGATGGCCGCAGGCCTTTAATTTTTAAACTGTCCAAATTTCATTGAACATGGACTGCTCCGGGGAAAACTTCGGAACCGGATGCACTACTTTTGTTTCAAAAAAAAGAACATGTCCTCTCGCACTTTCGCATGGGCTCTGCCCGACCGTATTCCGGGTATCGTAAAAATTTGGCTTGTTACGGGCCTTTTCATGATTTTCATGCAAATAGTTATAGGCGGCGTAACCAGACTTACCGGCAGCGGACTGAGTATTACCCGCTGGGAAATCGTGACCGGGGCCATACCCCCGCTTGACGAAGCCGACTGGAACTCCGAATTTGAACTGTACCGGCAAACACCGCAGTACCACAAGATCAACAAGGGTATGTCGCTGGATGAGTTCAGGTTTATCTATTTCTGGGAGTATTTCCACCGGCTCTGGGCCAGGCTCATGTTTTTCGTGTTTATCATTCCCTTCCCGATATTTCTCTGGCGGGGCATGCTCACGCGGGAGCTGAGGAACTGGCTGGTTGCTGTGGTCATGCTCGCCGGACTCGAGGGTTTCTTCGGCTGGATTATGGTAGCCAGCGGTCTGCGCGAACGACCCTGGGTAAATGCGTACAACCTCACACTGCACCTGTGCATGGGGGTCATCATTTTCTGTACCCTGCTCTGGACGGCTTTCATCGCGTTCAAACCCGCTCCCCGGGCACTTGGAGTTCCTTCCGGAAATAAATTATCAGGTATTATACTCGGTATCGCCTTTTTCCAGATAGCCCTCGGCGCCATGATGTCGGGTGCAAAAGCAGGACTCTTCTACCCCACCTGGCCAGACATGCGCGGTGAATATTTGCCCGCTGTACTGCTGGATCCAGGGCACTGGCAGCTGAACAGTTTCCTGGAATACGATACCAATCCGTTTATGCCCGCTCTCATTCAGTTTTTACACAGAAATACGGCTTACATACTGACAACCACAGTTTTGTGGTTTTTTTGGAAGGGAAGAAATCAGGGAATGTCTGCCGACAGAGGGTTCTGGTCACTGCTGCTCGGACTGCTCGCCCTGCAGGTAACACTTGGCATAGTAACACTCATCAATTGTACAGGTTCGGTACCGGTTGATCTCGGCGTTTACCATCAGGCATGTGCCGTTTTGCTCATCGGTGTCATACTCTGGTCATTTTACCGAACAACAGAAAGAGCAAAGTCTGTGTGATTGTGAAAGGGTTTTCCTACTTTTGCCCATTCACTCGAATCATCACTCATGGATTTACACATTAAAGAAGAACATGGGTTCCGATATATTGAATCGGGAGGCAGCGGAGAAACCCTCATGCTTCTGCACGGCCTTTTCGGAGCACTCAGCAATTTTCAGGGAATTATCGGAAAGTTCTCTGACAAGTACAACGTCGTTGTACCCATTCTGCCCATCTACGATCTGCCTGTCTTTCAGGTCTCCGTGAGCGGACTGGTAGATGCCGTCTCAAAGTTCGTGGAGTACAAGGGCTATCAAAAGGTCAATGTGCTGGGCAACTCGCTCGGAGGTCACATAGCTATCCTGTTCACCATCGCACACCCTGAAAAGGTGTCATCACTCATACTGACAGGCAGTTCCGGTCTTTTTGAAAGTGCTTTCGGCAGTGCTTTCCCCAAAAGAGGAGATTATGAGTACATCAAAAACAAGACGGCCGAAACGTTTTATGATCCGGCTGTAGCTTCGAAGGAACTGGTGGACGAGGTCTTTTCCATTGTGAACGACAAGGGGAAAGCGATCAGGGTGGTGGCAACAGCCAAATCTGCCGTCCGGCATAACGTGGGCGACAAACTTTACCAGATAAAGGCGCCAACGCTGCTTGTGTGGGGGAAACAGGACACGATAACTCCGCCATTTGTCGCCGAAAAATTCCATGATCTGATAGAAAATTCGCAGTTGTTCTTCCTCGACCAGTGCGGACACGCACCCATGATGGAAAAACCGGATGACTTCAATGACATCCTTGAAAAGTTCCTTAATGAAGTGACTGCTGAAAAATCAGTGTCCTGATTTGCGCAACCATTCTATTGTAATAGGCCCTGCCCACGCTGCTCCGGCAACGTGGGCATTTTTATAAGATCCCGAACAAGCTCCAAACCGGATTTCACCATGAAAAATATTGTCTTTTTCCTCTCTCTCTTCCTGATTTCGTGCTCACAAACTGAAAAAATACAGGCTGACCTTATCCTGAAAAACGGTCGTTTTTTCACAGCTGATGACAATTATCAGCAGGTTACCGCCATCGCTATCTCTGCCGATACCATTCTCGCATTGGGCAGTGATACCGATATCACCAGATTTGCCGGCGAAAATACCCGGATTATTGATCTGAATGGCGCATTCGCCATGCCCGGCTTCATCGAAGGGCACGGTCACTTTCTGAGTCTGGGAGAAAGTCTTCAGAACCTGAATCTCCTGCATACCTCGAGCTGGCAACAGGTAGTGGAAATGGTGAAATCAAAAGCACAGGCTGCCCGGCCCGGAGAATGGATCGAAGGCAGAGGCTGGCATCAGGAAAAGTGGAATCAGGATCCCGGTATCACTGTGAACGGTTACCCGTATCACGATGCACTGAGCGCCGTGACCCCGGATAATCCTGTGGTACTGTATCACGCCAGCGGGCACGGACTCATTGCCAATGCCGCAGCCATGAAACTGGCCGGTATCTCCAGGGAAACTCCGGACCCCGCAGGCGGTCGTATTGTGCGCGATGCAAAAGGCAATGCTGCAGGTGTTTTTGAGGAAAATGCCATGGCTCTGATTGACAAACCTTATTCAGACTGGAAGAACAGGCGCCCGGAAAGTGAAAGACAGGCTGATTTGATCAAAACAGCAACTATGGCAGCAGAAAAATGCCTCAGCCTCGGCATCACATCTTTTCAGGATGCAGCCAGCAGCTTTTGGGAACTAAGGCAACTGAAAGGCATGGCAGAATCGGGCAAATTGCCGGTAAGACTTTGGGCAATGGTTTTTCAACCATCGGAAAGTGAACTTCCGGAACTGAAAAATTATCCGCAGATCGGAATTGCCAAAGGACATTTCACCTGCCGGGCCGTGAAAGCCTACTTTGATGGCGCACTGGGGTCGTACGGCGCATGGCTCCTGAATGAGTATAACGACAAACCCGGTTTTACCGGACAAAATACCACTCCCACCGATACCATCAGAATGCTCGCCAAAGCCTGTCTGGATAATAATCTCCAATTGTGCGTACACGCCATCGGCGACCGCGCAAACAGGGAAGTACTCGATATCTACGAAAGTACATTCAAGGCAACAGGAAAAAATGGCGAACGCTGGAGAATTGAACACGCCCAGCATATTGACACAGCTGATATTCCGCGTTTTGGTCGCCTTGGTGTTATCGCAGCCATGCAGGCTATACACTGCACCAGCGATGCACCCTTCGTAGTAAAGCGACTCGGAGAACAGCGCGCACGTACCGGCGCCTACGCATGGAGAAGTCTGCTCGATTCCGGAGCAAACATCGCCAACGGAACCGATACACCCGTGGAAGAAGCAGATCCACTGCCCTGTCTGTATGCTTCCATTACCAGAAAAAGAACAGATACCGGACTCGAATTTCACCCGGAACAGTCCATGACCAGAAAAGAGGCCCTGCTTTCCTATACACTGTGGAATGCCCATGCTGCCTTCGAAGAGAAAGAAAAGGGATCTCTGTCGCCGGGCAAATTGGCAGATATAGTTGTTTTGTCAGAAAATTTGCTCGAATGTGCCCCTGAAACCCTGTTAAAGGCAGAAGTGCTTAAAACAATAGTGGGAGGGAAAGTGGTTTTCCAGCGCTGATTTACTCAAAATGGCATTTGTCAAGAATTTATTTGAAAATTTCAACGCAGATTAAAAGTAAAATCTACCTTTGTAGGCGACTGTTTAAAAAATTCACTAACCAAACTTAATTGTAAAGTGGAATACGGGTACTTTAAAAAGCGAGATGGAAACTTCCGCGACCGGAACGACCGGAATGATCGGGGTGACAGAAATGACCGCGACCGCGGATCAAATAGTGGCGGCTACGGCGACCGGGGTGGCTTCCGCGACCGGGGCGGCAATGGCGGTGGCTATGGTGGCGGCGGCGGTTTTCAGCGCAGCGGCGGCGGCTTCCGCGACCGGGGCAATAACTTCGGCGACAGAGACAATCGGCGTTCCGACCGCGATCGCGGTGATGCTGAAGAAAGTGTATTTTCCAAAAAGGTACGTGCCGGCAAACGCCGTACGTATTTCCTCGATGTACGCAAAACCAAGGGTGAAGATTATTTCATCACTATTACGGAGAGTACCAAAAGGGAAGACGGATTCGGATACCGTCGCCATAAAATCTTTTTGTACAAGGAAGACTTCAACCGGTTCGTCAGTTCACTCAACGAAGTGGTTGATCATGTCAAAAAAGACCTGATGCCGGATTTCGACTATGAAGAATTCGATCGTCGCCAGGCCGAGTGGGAAAGCCAGAACCGCGATGAAGAAGATGATGACGATCGCCGGGAAGATCAGAAAAACATCAAAAATGATGCGGAAGATGATATAAACTGGTGAGATCAGGTCACCAGCAATAAACAGCAGATAACGGAGCTGAAATGCAGGTTGTAACTTCTGATACACCCGTGTTTCAGCTCTTTTTTGTCGTAATGAGTAAAATCACTCAATTATAGCGAATTAATCCATATAATCAATCCTTTACTGGTTTATCTTTGCGAATCTTTCGCCCAAACGCTTTTAATATCGGTTCATGGATCAGTTAAAACAATTATTCTACGAAAAATCCCGGCAAACAGCCAACGAAGTAAAAGAACTTCTGAAGCAACACGGAAACACAAAAGTTGACGATGTAAATTTGGATCAGGTGTACGGCGGTATGCGCGATATCACCTGCATGATCTGGGAGCCATCACTCCTCGACTCTGAAGAAGGAATCAGATTCCGCGGGTATTCTATACCAGAACTCAGAGAAAAACTTCCTCATGCTCCCAACGGAAAGGAACCATTGCCCGAAGGTTTGTTCTGGCTGATGCTGGTTGGTGAAATCCCTACCGAAGAACAGGTAAAGTGGGTAACTGACAACTGGGTGCACCGTTCAAATATTCCCGATTATGTATTCCGCGCCATAGACGCTCTGCCGGTTGATACACACCCAATGACCCAGTTTTCAGTGGGTATCCTGGCTATGCAGAAAACGTCAGAGTTTGCTCTGAAATATGCCGCCGGTATGAAAAAATCGGAATACTGGGATGCCACCTATGAAGATTCAATGAATCTTGTAGCCCGCCTCCCACGGATTGCAGCTTACATTTTTCGTCGAATCTATCACAATAACAATCATGTTCTGCCCGATATATCACTCGACTGGGGTGGCAACTTCGCGCACATGCTCGGATTTGATGACCAGGGTTTCAAAGAGTATATCCGGCTTTTCCTCACTATCCACGCGGATCACGAAGGTGGAAATGCCTCTGCACATACAACGCATCTTGTCGGTTCCACGCTCAGCGATCCTTATCTGTCGTTCAGCGCTGCCATGAACGCACTCGCCGGACCCCTTCACGGACTGGCAAATCAGGAGGTTATCCGCTGGATCCAGAAAATGGTGGAAACTATCGGAACCTCGAAGCCAACCAAAGATCAGATCGCAAATTATGTGAAAAGCACGCTGGATGGCGGAAGAGTAGTTCCAGGCTACGGACATGCAGTTCTGCGCAAACCGGATCCGCGCTATATGGCTCAAAAGCATTTCTGCGAGGAAAATGTAAAAGATGACGATCTGGTAAATATCGTCTGGAATATCTTCGAAGTAGTGCCTCCGATTCTCAGCAGCCTGGGCAAGGTGAAAAATCCGTGGCCCAATGTTGATGCCCACAGTGGCGCCGTCCTGCTGCACTACGGAATGAAAGAATACAACTACTACACGGTTATATTTGGTGTGAGCCGTGCCCTCGGCGTTCTTGCTGCACAATGCTGGAGCCGTGCCCTCGGTCTGCCGCTTGAGAGACCGAAGTCGGTGACTACCGAGTGGGTCAAGCAATACCTCTCCGGGAATTAGTTGCCGGTATTGTGATGAAAAAGGGCCGCAGTCCAGCCGGATTGCGGCCCTTTCTTATTTTTCCGGAAGAGCCAGCCAGAAATTGTTGACTCCGTCCCCCTGAATGAGGGAAATTTCCTGCGCATTCAGCAGTTCAAGCAGCGCCAGAAAGGTGACAATAGCATGTACCCTGTTCTCCAGTCGCATGAACAATTCCTCAAAATCTTTCTTTCCTCCTTCTTTCAGACTGTCTGTCAGATACTGACGCTGATCCTGTATGGTATAACTGTAATTGTAAACTGTGTGAACGCGTCTGGTTTTTTTCTCTTCATCAAAACGGTTTATCAGTCGCTCGAAGGTCCGGAGCAGTTTGTACAACGAAACGGATTCGAGTTCTGTATCGGCCAGTGTCTGCTCGGCCAGTCTTTTCAGCTCTTCTGATGCATATCCTCTCGGATTCATGAATGAGCGGATATCTTCCAGTTTCCGCAAATCCTCCAGCACGCTCTTGTATTTCTTGTATTCAAGCAGGCGCTGCACCAGTTCCTGCCGGGGATCTATTTCATTCCCTTCCTCATCCACCGGTTTTCTCGGTAGCAGCATTTTCGCCTTGATACGCATGAGTGTTGCTGCTACAACAATGAACTCGGAAGCCAGATCAACATTCAGCGATTCCATCTGGTGCAGATAATCCAGAAACTCATCGGTGATATCGGCTATGGGTATGTTGTAAATATCAAGCTCATCGCGCTCGATAAAGAACAGCAACAGGTCGAATGGTCCCTCAAAGACCGGCAGTTTTATGGTAAATGTCTGACTCATAACAGGTCTTTACCTATGTCACGACGATAATATTTGCCTTCAAAATCTATCACTTTTGCATTTCGCTTCGATTTTCGGACTGCCGAAGCGATGTCTTTCCCGAGGCTGGTAACAGCAATTACCCGTCCGCCGTTAGTGACGATATCTCCTGTATTATTCACTGATGTACCTGCGTGAAATAACATGCTTCCTTTTACCTGATCGAGTCCGGCAATCACTTTGCCTTTTTGATAGTCACCCGGATACCCGCCGCTTACCAGAAAAACAGTGGTGGCTGTTCTCTTGTCGGTGCGTATTTTTACTTTCCCGAGAGTTCCCTTTGCACAGTTTTCAAAAAGCGTGACCAGGTCATTTTTCAGTCGGGGCATCACTGCTTCTGTTTCCGGGTCACCCATCCGGCAGTTGTACTCAATGACAAAGGGTTCGCCATTTACTTCTATCAACCCAAAGAAAATGAACCCTTTATAGACAATTTTCTCTTTTTTCAGTCCGGATACAGTAGGTCTGATGATACGTTCTTCCACTTTTTGCCACATCACTTCGTCCACGAATGGTACCGGACTAACGGCTCCCATCCCTCCTGTATTGAGACCTTTGTCTTTTTCTCCGATTCGTTTGTAGTCTTTTGCCTCCGGGAGTATTTTATAGTTTTTGCCGTCGGTGAGTACGAAAACACTGAACTCGGTACCTGTCAGAAACTCTTCCACTACCACCCTGCTTCCCGAATCGCCGAATTTTCCACCCAGCATTTCCCGAAATTCCTTCACGGCTTCTCTGTGGTTTTTACAGATAATGACTCCTTTGCCGGCAGCAAGTCCGTCGGCTTTCAGAACGACAGGCAGAGTATGTTGTTTCAGGTAACTGATGCCCTCCCGGATGGTATCACTGGTGAATTCCCGGTATGAGGCTGTCGGAATATCATGTCTTTGCATAAACATTTTACTCCACGCCTTGCTGCCCTCCATCACTGCTCCCGCTTTTGACGGACCGATAACCGGGATGGTTTTCAGGTGTTCATTTTCCTGAAAGTAATCCCATATTCCTCTGACGAGGGGTTCTTCGGGTCCCACGACAATCATATCCACCCTGTTTTCCAGTACGAATTTTTCTATTGCAGGAAAATCATTCGGATTTATTGCCACATTTTCGCCGCAGGCGGAAGTACCGGCGTTTCCGGGGGCGATGAACAGTTTTTCGCACCGGCTGCTTCCTGACAGTTTCCATGCGATGGCGTGTTCGCGGCCCCCGGAACCGAGGAGCAGAATTCTTTTTTGCTGACTCATAAAATTTTTACAGACGTTCAATTACCAGTGCCGAAGCACCTCCACCTCCGTTGCAGATGGCTGCCAGCCCGTATTTTCCGTCTTTTTGTTGCAGTACGTTACAAAGTGTGGTTACTATTCGCGCGCCTGAAGCTCCGAGCGGGTGCCCGAGAGAAACTGCGCCGCCAAAAATGTTGTTTTTGTCGTGATTTACTTCCAGTATTTTTTCAAAAGCGAGTGCCACTACTGAAAACGCCTCGTTTACCTCGAAATAACTGATATCCCGGGCGCTCAATCCGGCCATCTTCAGGGCTTTCGGTGCTGCCACTGTCGGGGAAGTAGTAAACCATTCGGGTGCCTGCTCTGCATCGGCGAATCCGCGGATAACTGCGACAGGCTTCAAGCCGAGTCTTTTCACTGCAGCTTCGCTGGCAAGTACCAGTGCTGTGGCGCCATCATTGATGGTACTTGCGTTGGCTGCGGTGACAGTACCATCTGGAGTGAAAGCCGGCCGAAGTCCGGGAATTTTGTCAAATACCACTTTTCTGTACTCTTCATCGTCCAGAATTCTGAGCGGATCCCCTTTTTTCTGCGGTATTTCAACGGGTATTATCTCTGATGCGAGGTAACCATTTCCGGTTGCTTCTGCTGTTCTTTTGTATGAGTCAATGGCGTATGTATCCTGCTCTTCCCGGGAGATTCCGTATTTCGCTGCAGTTTTGTCGGCAAAAACACCCATAGCCTGCTGGTCGTAAACATCTGTGAGACCGTCTTTGGCAAGTCCGTCAACCAGTTCGGCATTTCCATATTTGTAACCCCATCGGGCGTTGGGTATATAATATGGTATCTGCGACATATTTTCCATCCCGCCGGCGATAACAATGTCATTCATACCGAGCATGATGGATTGAGCTCCGAACGTGATGGCTTTCATTCCGGAAGCACATACTTTGTTGACTGTTGTGCATGGTATGTTATCCGGCAGACCTGCGAAACGCGCCGCCTGTCGGGCCGGTGCCTGTCCGAGGTTGGCGCTGACCACATTGCCCATAATTACTTCATTGACCTGGTCGGCTGGTACACCGGCTTTTTCGAGGGCACCTCTGATAGCGGTCGCACCGAGTCTGGTGGCCGATATGCCGGACAGAGATCCTCCGAAACTCCCTATCGGAGTTCTGACTGCTGAAATGATGAAAACTTCTTGCATGGTTTGGTTAGGTATGTAGTTTTTGAAATTGTGTGGTCAGTAACCTCCCGCCGAATCGTCTCCCCTGTTGTCGGCCACTCCCTGCCATTTTCCATTCGGCAGGCGCATGATGGCTTCCAGTCTGCCAATACTTTCTCTTGGATTGATGGTATGTCCCTTTTTCTGGAGGGCCTGTTCGGTTTCCGGCGACAGACAACCTTCTTCCATGGTAATCTGGTCCGGCTTCCACTGGTGATGGAAACGTTTCGCCTGAACAGCCTCCGGAAGGGTCATCCCATATTCCACGACATTGATAAGTACCTGAAACACAGTGGTGGGTATGGTTGTGCCACCCGGTGTCCCGAGGATCATCCATGTTTTTCCCGTACGGGTAACGATGGTGGGAGTCATGCTGCTGAGAGGTCTTTTGTTTGCAGCCACGGCATTGGCTTTTCCGCCAACGGCGCCATACATATTTGGTACCCCCGGTTTGGCACTGAAATCATCCATTTCATTGTTCAGAATGAAACCGGCACCACCGACAACCGTTTTGCTTCCGTAACTGTCGTTCAGGGTGGTAGTAATGGAAACAGCATTACCCTCTGCATCAACAACGCAAAAATGGGTAGTTTCTTCGCTTTCTTTTGCAACACCTGCCGTTATATCTGCACTTGCAGAAACAGTGTCGGCTTTAAAGTCAGCCATCCTCTTTTTCAGATAAGCCGGATCTGTCAGAGTGGTTTGCGGTACTTTGTAAAAATCGGGATCAGCCAGATGTACAGCGCGGTCGGCGAAAGCTCTGCGCTCTGCCTCGGCTATGACGTGTACCGCCTCCTCACTGTGAAATCCGTATTGTTTAAGCGGATACCCGGAAGTCATTCCAACGAGTTGACGGAGAATGATACCGCCGCTGCTTGGTGGAGGCATGGTGATCACACGGAGTTCTTTCCAGTCGAACTCGAGCGGACGTCTCCACACGCTTTTGTAGTTTTTGAGATCCTCGGCTGTGATTATGCCGCCCTTTTTTTCCATTTCTTTCAGTATCAGGGTGGCAGTCGCACCCTCGTAAAAGCCTGCCCGCCCTTCTCCTGCTATTCTGCGCAGCGTCTGTCCGAGGTCTTTTTGTATGAGCCAGTCACCAGTCTTCCAGCCTTCCATTTTTATAAATACGGGCATCAGACTGCTGTTCCTGACAAAAAGCATTTTTTGTTCGTTAAGTCCCTCTGCTTCCTGTCCGGTAATCTGAAATCCTTTCTCGGCAAGATCTACAGAAGGCATAATCAGTTCACCCCATTTGAGTCGTCCGTATTTTCTGTGAGCCTCGTACATACCGTCAACCGCTCCGGGTACTCCACAGGATAGTACCCCCTGCTGAAGTTTTTTGGTGAGTACTTGTCCTGCTGAATCCTGATACATTTTTTCCTGTGCATTTGCCGGTGCCTTTTCCCGAAAATCGAGGCAGTATGCGTTGCCCAGTTTGTCGCGGTAAATCATGAAGCCCCCCCCGCCTATATTGCCGGCCTGCGGATACACTACCGACAGGGCAAAGTGAACAGCTACAGCTGCATCTATGGCGTTACCTCCTTTTTTGAGTACTTCAATACCCACCCTGGTAGCAAGAGGATGGGCGGATACTACTGCAGCACTGTCAACGGTTACCTCTTTTTTTATTTCGTAGGGAAAAGGAATGAAAGCAGATTGTGCCTGAGTGAGAGATGGCAGAAGCAAAGGCGCAAATGCAGCGAGTCGGAAGAGCTTGATCATTTTTAGAACAAATATTTTCAGGGTGCAAACGTAGGGCTATTTTATGCCAGGATTAACAAGATTCAGTTTATTTTTATGAATGCGTGTCAACTCTGGACGCGGTTTAACTTCTTAACGAATCCATAAATTGCGTCTGAAACAGTCAAATAAACATATCATTTTATATTTTTGCATTCAGTGAATGATTTGGAAGGTTTTTTCAGCCTTTTTATCAAAATCAAGACATAACTGTGAAGACAAATGACAAAAGACCGGAGTCTTTGCTCCGGAAGACAGCTGTTTTTATTTCCCCGGGAAAAAAATTATATCTCGGTGGCTCTCTGGTACTGCTGGCCGGCCTCGCCGTACTGCTTCAGCAAAAACTTGGAGGCAATCAGGCTGCTGCTATTTCAAATCCGCTGAAACTGACATCCCTGAACGGACTGCCCGCCAACGAGCGATGGGGGTTCGATCTGGAAGACTACATCATGGATGATGTGGAACTCAGACCCGGAGATGTCCTCGGTGAAATACTTATGGATCAGGGTATGATGTATCCGCAGGTAAGCCAGCTGGTGGTTCAGTGTAAAGACAAGTTCAACATCTCCTCATTCAGAACAGGGCAAAAGTTGCATTTCCTGACCAGGGGAATCAATCCGTCTCCCCAGTTCATGGTATATGAGCCTTCCCCCTATCAATATACAATTTTCCAGCTTCAGCCTCCCTACGAAGTCAGCACTGTCAAACGCGAAGTAAAAACAGAAATCGTTGCCGCTTCCGGTGTGCTGGAAACCAGCTTCTGGCAGGCACTTACCGACAATGGTCTTTCTGATGCACTGGCCGACGGGATGATAGATGTGCTGGCATCCTCTGTTGATTTTTATCACCAGAAAGTGGGCGATCGCTTCAAAGTGGTCTTTGAACAACACTACATTGATGGAAAGGCTGTAGGCACCGGTAAAATTATTGCCGCTGTTTACGAACGCGATGGCAAAGAGTACTTCGCTTTCAATTTTGAAAAGGAAGGAGAAAAAAGTGATTATTACGACTTTGAAGGCCGGCCCGCCAGAAAGGCATTTCTCAAGTCGCCCGTAAAATTCAGCCGTATTTCAAGCAGGTACAATCTTCGTCGCCTCCATCCCGTACTCGGATATCACAAGGCTCACCGTGGTACCGATTATGCCGCTCCCCAGGGAACTCCCATCATGGCTGTTGCCGATGGTACTGTAGTGGAAGCCGGCAGAAGAGGAGGTAACGGTATATATGTGAAAATCAGACACGATGGTATTTATCAGACTCAGTATCTCCACATGTGCAGGCACGCAAAAGGTATTCGTCCGGGTACACGCGTGGTACAGGGACAAACGATCGGATATGTCGGTTCAACCGGACTGGCCACCGGACCGCATTGCTGCTTCCGGTTCTGGAAGAACGGAGTTGAAGTGGATCACCTGCGCCTGAATCTTCCGCAACCTGAACCAATCAAGGGAGCTGTTCTTCAGGAGTTCAGTGTGGTCAGAGACTCGCTTGTCAGGGTGCTGGGTAATGTGGAGTATCGTATGCACGGTCGGGCAGACGAACAGAAACCGGAAACTGCTCCCTGAGCAATTTTCCAGAAATGCCCCCGGACATCAGCCCGGGGGCATTTTTTTTGAAACAGATTCAGACGAAGTTTTCAACGAATCGCATTTTTATCCGTTTATATTTCATGGATCGCGACTATTCAAAACTGACACTGGGCTTTTCTCCATGCCCGAATGACACGTTTATTTTTGACGCTCTGGTACACGGAAAGATTGACACAGAAGGGGTTGAATTCGAAGTTTTTATGGAAGATGTGGAAGCATTGAATCAGCGCGCCTTTTCCGGAAAGATTGATGTCACCAAACTCAGTTATCACGCTTTTGCACATCTTTCGAGTCAGTTCGCTCTGCTTAACGCCGGAAGTGCGCTCGGAAATAATTGCGGTCCGCTGCTTGTAGCCCAAAAACCTTTGACACGCGATGAAATCACAAACGCCCGTATCGCCATACCCGGAAAAATGACAACTGCCAATTTTCTGCTCGGCCTCGCTTTCCCCGAAGCAGTTAACAAATATCCGGTTGTTTTCTCCGATATCGAAGAGGCAGTATTGAGAGGTGATGCCGGTGCCGGACTGATTATTCACGAAAACAGATTCACTTACGAACAGAAGGGGCTTGTAAAAATTATTGACCTCGGCGAATTCTGGGAGTCAACAACCGGATACCCTATTCCTCTGGGCGGAATAGTTGTGAACAGAAATCTGCCTGCGGATATACAGAAAAAAGTTGACCGGATTATGCGGCGAAGTGTTGAGTATGCATTTGAAAACAGGGAAAATGTCATGCCGTTTGTACGATGTTACGCACAGGCCATGGAGGACGATGTCATGATGTCGCATATCGGACTGTATGTTAATAATTTCACAATTGACCTCGGAGATGTCGGGAAAGGGGCTGTCCGGTATATGATGGATATAGCTGCAGAAAAAGGATTGATTGGAAAAGTAAGTGATAATCTGTTTGTTTCTTAGCTACCTTTGCTTCCCTAGTCATGTGCCTATGAATTGCTTCAACATCTGCTGCTTTTCTCTGCTCTTCGCAACATCATTCATTTCCTGCAGAAACCAGTCCGGTGAACAGTCAGGTGAAGCCTCCGGTGTTATCCGGCAGGGAAATCAGGAAACACCAGATTCGGCAGGTGCCATAGAAAGCCTGTTCAATGATTCTGAGAACAGGGACAGAAATATCTGGCAAAAACCCGAAATGGTCATTTCCATGCTCGGTGATCTGAATGGAAAAACGGTAGCTGATATCGGCGCCGGCTCAGGGTATTTCGCTTTTCGTCTGACACCTGGTGCTGAAAAGGTAATCGGAATAGATATTGATCCGGGCTTTATTTCTTTTCTCGACAGTATGAAGGTACGATTACCCGAATCATACAGAAATCGCTTCGAGTCGAGGCTGGCCAGGCCGGATGATCCGATGCTCTCTCCCGGAGAAGCAGATGCAGTTATCATTGTCAATACATACGCCTACATAGATAACCGGACTCAGTATCTGAAAACACTGTACAGAGGAATTGCTCCCCGGGGTAGATTGCTGATTGTGGATTTCAAAAAAAATGATATACCGGTTGGCCCCCCGGATCACTTCAGAATTACACTGAACGATGTTCGTCGTGAACTCGTTTCCGCAGGGTTCAAAATCGTACAGGTAGATCTGGAATCTCTGGATTATCAGTACATTATTATTGCGGAAAAGGAATAGCCTCTTGAAACAACTCACCTGAAAAGCTTTTGACTCATGCGCGGCGCACTCAAATTATTTACCGCCTTCGGAATACCGGTCTTTATCCACTGGACCTTCGGCTTTGTATTTGTTTTCATCCTCTGGAACGCACAATCTGAGGGAATGACAACGATGGAAACAGTCACATATACGGCGCTGTTTATGTCGCTCTTTGTGTGCGTATTGTTACACGAATACGGTCATGCTCTGGCTGCCCGGCGTTACGGTGTAAAAACGCAGGACATTGTGCTGATGCCTATAGGGGGTGTCGCCCGCCTGGAAAAGATGCCGGACAAACCCATGCAGGAATTTGTGGTCGCAATAGCCGGCCCCATGGTCAATGTGGTAATTGCTGTTTTGCTCGTACTGGGTATATGGTTGTTCACGGATCCGGCCTACATTGAACTGATGGCCAGTCTGGTTATTTCTGCCGAGGAGGGTAATTCCATTATTGAAGAATCCGGTATTCAGATTCCCCAGTCGCTTCAGTTCGCTATCAATCTGGCCATTCTGAACATAGTACTGGTGGTGTTCAATATGATTCCTGCTTTCCCTATGGACGGCGGTCGTGTTTTCAGGGCATTGCTGTCCATGAAAACGGGCAGGCCAAAAGCTACCAGAATTGCCTCCATGGTTGGTCAGGCAATTGCAGGTCTGATTATTTTCTATGGTATCTGGGCGAATGCATTCATGACAATCGTATTGGGTCTTTTTGTTATATATGGAGCAAGGAGCGAAAATGCCATGGTACAGCTGGAAGACCTGCTGAGCAGATATACAACCCGTGATTTGCTAAGATCCCAGTTCACCCGTCTTCGTACTAACGACTGGATGATGACTGCGATAGAGTTGTGCCGGCACGGACTGGAGCGTCACTTTCTCGTTTTTGACATGGATGAAAATCTGATTGGTGTACTTGAAGAAGAAAGTATTCTCTATGCCATGAAAAAACCGGATGTGATGACGGAGGTAATTAATTATGCGCATCGTCCGCAAACAGTTCGGATTACCGATTCACTCACGGAGGTACACAGGCGTATTCGCTACGAGGGTCATGGAATTGTTGCCGTGTTAAATGAGGAAGGTGATCTGGCTGGAGTAGTTGACGAGGCAGCGCTGTCCAATTTCATCCGGCTGGAGGAGTGGATGTCGGGGAAGCGGTAGTACACCCGGTTCGTCAAAAAATGAAAAGGGCCGATGGTATCAAACCATCGGCCCTTTTCGTTTTTTGATTTTATCTTAACCTCCGAAAGCGTTCAGACCTGTTACATCGTGCCCGGTGATGAGCAGGTGTATGTCGTGGGTTCCTTCGTAGGTGAGCACTGTTTCCAGATTCATCATGTGTCTCATAACCGGGTATTCGTTGGTGATACCCATTCCGCCATGAATCTGGCGTGCTTCCCTTGCCACGTTGAGCGCGGTTATCACGTTATTTCTTTTTGCCATACTGACTTGCGCCGGAGTGACTTTTCCTTCATTGGCCAGTACTCCGAGTCGCCAGGTAAGCAGCTGGGCTTTGGTAATTTCAGTAATCATTTCTGCCAGTTTTTTCTGTGTCAGCTGGAATGCTCCGATAGGTTTTCCGAACTGCTCGCGTTCTTTGGAGTAGCGCAGGGCAGAGTCGTAGCAATCGAGTGCGGCACCGATAGCACCCCATGCAATACCGTAGCGGGCTTTGGTCAGGCATGTCAGCGGGCCGCGCATTCCCAGCACATTGGGCAGTTGATTTTTCTTCGGAACACGGACATCTTCAAAAATGAGTTCACCGGTAATGCTGGCGCGCAAGCTCCACTTTCCGTGGATTTCCGGTGCGGAGAATCCTTTCATTCCTTTTTCCACAATAAGGCCGATTACCTTTCCGTCTTCATTTTTTGCCCACACTACTGCGATATCGGCAACCGGTGAGTTGGTAATCCACATCTTGGCACCATTGAGAATATAGCTGTCGCCATCATCTTTCACATTGGTGATCATACCGGCAGGATTGGATCCGGCATCCGGCTCAGTGAGTCCGAAGCATCCGATCATTTCACCGCTGGCCAATTTGGGAAGGTAGTGACGGCGCTGTTCTTCTGAACCGAATTTGTAGATTGGGTACATGACGAGGGAGCCCTGCACCGATGCCATGGAGCGAATACCCGAATCGCCGCGCTCAAGTTCCTGCATGATTACACCGTAAGCAATTTCATCCATGCCGCCACAACCGTATTCGGCGGGGAGCGACGGACCGAAAGCGCCGATTTCAGCCAGACCCTTGAAAAGGTGCGTGGGACATTCTGCCCGGTGTGAATATTCTTCTATGACCGGACTTACCTCAGACTTGACCCATTGTCTGACTGCATCGCGGGCAATCAGGTGTTCGGGTGAGAGCAATTCATCGAGAAGATAGTAATCGTGGTGCTGGTAGCGATCCTCTCTGGCTGAGCGCTTGATCGCTGTATCTGTACCGTTGGCTTGCATGATCTTTTTTAGTTTTATTTTGGAAAACGCTGCAAAGGTAATTAATGTTCAGGTGGCATTGTGCTTATTTTGGCCTACCACTTCCATTCGTCCATACCTTCCAGCGGATCAATTTTTGTATTTTTTTTAGTTTCAATTCTCTGCTTTTGTCTTTCAACCACAAGACGTGCCAGACCAATATTGGCAGGCTCCGGTGCATCCGGTCTCATGACTGGAATTATTTTCCTTTCCAGTACATCGAGTCTGTAAAGCAGGCTCATCAATTGTTCGGGTTGTTTTTCGAGCATCTCTGCTATCCGATTTGCCAGTGCTGCGACAAGGTCATCTTCTGAATAGGCCGTTTGGGCAGTCAGTTCGAAGGGGCCTTCAATCAGATTCGCTGTCTCCCGAATTATTTCATTCTGTTCCATCACAGCAAAGGTACGGGCATGCAGCGGACACACACGGGAAACCCGCCTATTAAAATTCAGGCAAATCAAATTTTGCTGTCGTACTTTTGCAGGTGCAAATACTACATCATGAAACAATTTACCATTCAGAATCAGGTAACTGTAAAAGGCGTTGGTCTTCATACAGGCAAGGGTGTGATTCTAACCTTCAAGCCCGCAGAGGCAAATCACGGATATCGTTTCCAGCGCACAGACCTGGATGATCAACCGGTTATTCCGGCTGACGTAAAATATGTTTACTCGACAAACCGGGGTACTACGCTGAAGATTGGCGATGCACAGGTATCAACGGTCGAACACGTATTGTCAGCACTGGTCGGACTGGGTATTGACAACGTCCTGCTTGAAATAGATGGACCCGAGATGCCCATTATGGATGGCACTGCCCAGCCGTTTGTGGAGGTGCTGAAGAATGCCGGTCTGGTTGAACTCGATGCCGAACGCGATTACTATGAAATAACCGAGCCGATATCTTACAAGGATGAGGTAACCGGAACCGAAATTATGGCTTTGCCTTCGGATCATTTCGAGGCTACGGTGATGATAGATTTCAACTCAAGTGTGCTGGGTCAGCAGTTCGCTGCATTGTCTGATCTCAGTGACTTTGAAACAGAAATTGCTCCATGCAGAACTTTTGTCTTTTTGCACGAACTGGAGAAGCTGCTCGATATGGGCCTTATCAAGGGAGGCGCCCTCGACAATGCAATTGTCATTGCAGACAGAAAGATGGAGCCGGAAGACCTCGAAAATCTCTCAAAAAAACTGAATCGTCCTAATCTGGATATTGATCCGCAGGGCGGTGTCCTGAATACCATCAAACTTCATTTCCAGAATGAACCTGCCCGACACAAGCTGCTCGATGTGATTGGTGACCTTGCTCTGGTTGGAAAGCCGATCAGGGGAAAGGTAGTGGCCACAAA
>CAILQK010000201.1 GCA_903836265.1 uncultured Bacteroidota bacterium
ATCGGTGGTAAAGCCGTTGAAGGTATCGCCCGTCAACCGGAAGCTTCCGGCGATATCCGTGCAAACATGATCCTGACTGCCGCTCTCGTTGAGGGTGCAGCTCTGGTAGCCATGGTATTGTCGTTCTTCGTGGCAGCTCCTGGCGTAGGTCAGTAAGAAATGCACAATCGGGTTGCGTGAGCAACGATTGGTTCGTTCTGCAACCCGTTTTTTGAGAGTTCTCCTGTTGGTTTCCCAACATCAACCATAACCATCATTCATACATACTTCGAAAGATGTTATTTCTGGCAGATTTCAACGTACTCAAGCCCGAACCGGGCCTTTTGATCTGGACGACCGTCATTTTCCTCCTCTTCTGGTTCCTGATGAGTCGTTTCGCCTTCAAACCGATCGGTGCTGCACTCAAACAGCGTGAAAATGATATTCAGGGCGCACTCGACGAGGCCAGAAAGGCACGTGAAGAGATGTCCAACCTTCAGGCAGAAAACGAAAAGTTGCTGGCCCAGGCCCGCGAAGAGCGTTCTGCTATCCTGAAAGAGGCCAAAGACGCCAAGGATGAAATCATTGCAGAAGCCAAAGAACGCGCCAACGCCGAATACAAGCGCAAGGTGGAAAGCGCCATTCAGGATATTGAAAACCAGAAAATGGCTGCACTGGTATCACTCAAAAATGAGGTCGGCAGTATGGCTGTCGAAATCGCCGAGAAGATCCTGCGCAGAGAACTGGCCAACAAGCCTGAACAGGAAAACTACGCCAAATCCCTGGCCGATAACATCAAAATGAACTGATAGCAACATGAGCGTAATCAGAATCGCCACGCGATACGCCAAGTCGCTGATGGACTTGGCCATCGAGCAGGGCAAGCTGGATAAAATCAGCGCCGATATGCAGATGCTGCACAAGGCCGTCACGGGCAGCCGTGACTTCCATAATATGCTGAAAAGTCCGATCATCCATGCCGACAAGAAGAATGCCGTTTTTTCGGCGCTTTTCAAGGACAAGGTTGATACCCTCACTATTACCTATCTGGCACTGCTGGTCAACAAGGGTCGTGAAGCTTATCTGCCCGAAATTACTGCCGAGTTCGTGCGCCAGCACAAGGCAATGCAGCACATCACTACTGTAACTGTCACAACAGCTGCCGAAATGAGCGATTCTGTACTTGCCGAACTCAGAAAGCAACTGCTCGCAAGTGGCGCCACCACCGAAAAGCTGGATGTGGTCACAAAGGTAAACCCCGAACTGATCGGCGGATTCGTCCTCGAATTCGACCAGAAACGCTACGATGCTTCTGTAGCAAACAAACTTGAAGTGCTGAGGAACAACTTCACAAAGAATTTTTACATCAAGGAATTTTAAATAACACAACAATATGGCAGACGTCAGACCGGAAGAAATCTCCGCGATATTGAAACAGCAACTGGCCGGCTTCGGAGCAGACACCAATCTGGAGGAAGTTGGAACCGTGCTGCAGGTGGGCGACGGTATCGCCCGTATTTACGGCCTGAACCGCGCTCAATCGGGCGAACTGGTCGAATTTGAAAATGGCGTTCGCGCTATCGTACTGAACCTCGAGGAAGATAACGTCGGCGCCGTTCTTATGGGTGCATCCGATGGTATCCGTGAGGGATCTATCGTGAAGCGCACGGGCAAAATCGCCTCTATCGAAGTAGGTGAAGGCTTTGTTGGCCGTGTTGTGAACACACTCGGTCAGCCCATTGACGGCAAGGGCCCGATCTCCGGCGCCAAATACGAGATGCCGCTCGAGCGCAAAGCTCCGGGTGTTATCTACCGTCAGCCAGTTAACGAGCCGCTCCAGACCGGTGTAAAGGCGATTGACTCCATGATTCCGATCGGTCGAGGTCAGCGTGAGCTGATTATTGGTGACCGTCAGGTAGGTAAAACGGCTATCGCCATTGACACGATCATCAATCAGAAGGATTTCTTCGATCGCGGCGAACCTGTTTACTGTATTTATGTTGCCTGCGGACAAAAAGCCTCCACAGTAGCCGCTGTTGCACGTACGCTTGAAGAGTATGGCGCCATGTCCTACACGACAATCGTGTCTTCATCTGCTTCTGATCCGGCTCCGCTGCAGTTCTATGCTCCATTCGCGGGCGCTGCCATCGGCGAATATTTCCGCGACACAGGTCGTCCTGCTCTGATTATTTATGACGATCTCTCCAAGCAGGCTGTTGCCTACCGCGAGGCTTCTCTGCTGCTCCGCCGCCCTCCGGGCCGCGAGGCTTACCCGGGCGATGTATTCTACCTGCACAGCCGCCTGCTCGAGCGCGCAGCCAAGGTCATCAACAACGATGAAATTGCACGTTCCATGAACAACGTACCCGAGAGCCTGCTCAAAGCCGGTCTCGTGAAGGGTGGTGGTTCGCTGACGGCGCTCCCGATCATCGAAACACAGGCTGGTGACGTATCTGCCTATATCCCGACCAACGTAATCTCAATCACCGACGGTCAGATATTCCTCGAGTCAAACCTCTTCAATGCCGGTGTGCGTCCTGCTATCAACGTGGGTATCTCTGTAAGCCGTGTGGGTGGTAACGCCCAGATCAAGTCCATGAAGAAGGTATCCGGTACACTGAAGCTCGATCAGGCTCAGTACCGCGAGCTGGAGGCATTCGCCAAGTTCGGCTCAGACCTCGATGCTGCTACCCAGGCGGTGCTCGCAAAAGGTTCCCGCAACGTGGAAATCCTCAAGCAGCCGCAGTACAGCCCGGTTCCGGTTGAAAAACAGGTGGCTATCATCTATCTCGGTACCAATAACCTGCTTCGCGATGTGCCCCTCGACAAGGTGCGCGAATTCGAAGAACTGTTCCTCGAACGTATGGAAGACAAACTTCCCGAAGTGCTCGAAGAATTCCGCAAAGGCAAACTGGAAGACTCAAGCCTGGCCAAAATGAAAGACCTGGCTGCTGATCTCGCAGGCCAATACAAGAAGTAATAATGACTCCGAAAACGGATCGGGAATGATGTGTCACAAGGAAAAATTCCGGGCATATCATTCCTGGCCCGGGCCCGGTTCCGTTGTTTTCAACAAATATTCATCACCTATCATTTACCACTCAGATAATGGCTGGCGGTTTAAAAGAAGTTCGCGAACGGATCAAGTCGGTTATCAATACGCAGCAAATCACGAAAGCCATGAAAATGGTGTCGGCTGCCAAACTGCGCAGGGCTCAGCAGAATATTCAGCAGGTACGCCCCTACGCAGATCGCCTTAACCGTATGCTTTCGAATATCCTGTCTAACCTCGACGGAGATGCAAGCACGAGCTTTGGCAAAAGCAGAGAGGTGAAAAATACGCTTTTGGTGGTCATGACTTCCAATCGCGGCCTGTGCGGCGCTTTCAATACCAATATTTGCAAGGAAACCGCATCGCTCATCCGTGAAAAATATGCACAGCAGCAGCGCAGTGGTAACCTGACTGTCCTCTTTGTGGGTAAAAAAGGTTACGAATGGTTCCGCCGCCGCTACCGCGATATCAATTTCGTGACGGATTATATTCCGGTTTACGACCAGGCCGAATACGAAAATGTAAGTGCAGTGGCCCGTAAACTGATGGATGAGTTTTCAACCGGAAAATACGATGCCATAGAAGTGGTTTACAGCCGCTTCA
>CAILQK010000202.1 GCA_903836265.1 uncultured Bacteroidota bacterium
TCCCTCCATGTTGCCTGAGGCCAGTATTCTCCGGGTATCTGACACGCTTGATGCCCTTCAGGCGCTGGCAGCTTATCATCGCGCGCACTTCAATATTCCGGTTATCGGTATAACGGGCAGCAATGGGAAAACGGTTGTGAAAGAATGGCTCTGGCAGTTGCTGGCGTCCGATTACAACATTGTGAGGAGTCCGAAAAGCTACAATTCGCAGGTAGGTGTTCCGCTGTCTGTCTGGCAGATGAACGAGCGCCATACCCTGGCTATTTTTGAGGCGGGCATCTCGGAGCCGGGAGAAATGGAGCGCCTGGAGCGTATTATCAGGCCCACTATCGGTGTATTCACCATGCTTGGGCCGGCGCACCGGGAAGGATTTGTTTCGGAGGAGCAGAAACTCCGGGAAAAGATGAAGCTGTTTGAAAGAACTGAATGGCTGATATGCGACCGCAAATATCTTCCTGAAGGGTACGGTGGCCGGCATATTGCACCGAGTCCTGTGGGCGAATTGCCTCTGAGTGTTCCGTGGGCGGCTGAAAATGCCGGATTATGCCGGAGTGTTATGGAGGTTTTGGGTGTTTCTGTTCAGGATACAGGGGAACGGCTGCGGAGACTGGAGCCGGTGGAAATGCGTCTGGAACTGAAGGCCGGGATTCAGCAGTGCACGCTGATCAACGACTTTTACAATAACGACATGGCGTCGCTCGGGATTGCCCTGCAATTCGCCGGACAGCAGGCCAGAAGCGGGAAACTGACACTTGTTTTGTCTGATATCCTACAGAGCGGACTTCCCGAAGATGAACTCTGGGAAGGCGTTGCCGGCGCTGTCCGGGCACACGGTGTTACCCGTCTGATCGGTATAGGCCCGTCTGTCAGGAAACTGGGCGATTATCTGCCGGATGACATGCCATCCAGTTATTACCCCGATACCGGGTCATTTTTGCAGGCACTCCGGAATACAGATTTTCAGGGGGAAACTATTTTGCTCAAGGGCGCCCGTCCGTTTGAATTTGAAAAAATTGCCCGGCGTCTGGAGCAAAAAGCCCACAAGACGGTGCTTGAGGTAAATCTGAGCGCACTTATACACAACCTGAATATTTATAACAGTCTTCTGAAGCCCGGTGTGAAAATGATGGTGATGGTGAAGGCAGAAGGATACGGTTCCGGCTCTGCGGAAGTTGCCAGATTGCTGGAATTTCACCGGGTGGACTATCTGGGTGTGGCCTATACGGATGAGGGTATTGCACTCCGGAATGCGGATATCAGGTTGCCGGTACTGGTACTCAATCCGGAGCGGTCGGGCTTTGATGCCATGTACCGATACCGGCTCGAGCCGGAGATATACGCCCATCGGGTGCTGGATGAACTGATTGAGTATGCTGGTCGCGACAGGCAGTTTCCGATACATCTGAAGGTGGATACCGGCATGCACCGGCTTGGTTTCGGGCAGTCTGATCTGCCATTGCTGCTGGAGAAACTGAAAGGGCACCCCAATTTGAGTGTCAAGTCAGTCTTTTCGCATTTGTCGGCCAGCGACAATACCAGCCACGATGAATTTACCCACCGTCAGGCAGCCAGTTTCAGGACTTTTTACGATACCTTGTGTGCGGGGCTGGGCTATGCGCCACTTGCCCATCTCTGCAATACCGGAGGCATCGAGCGGTTCCCGCAGTATCATTTTGATATGGTTCGGCTGGGTATCGGCATTTATGGTATAGGGGGCAGGAGCGTACAGAAAGAGCTCAGGAATGTCAATGTGCTGAAAGCTGCCATCAGCCAGATCAAGCATGTTCCTGCAGGCGATTCGGTAGGTTATAACCGCAGCAGCGGTATTCTGCCTGAGGACAGGCGCATTGCGACCATCAGCGTGGGGTATGCAGACGGGTTCCTGCGGCTGGCCGGCGGCGGACGCTACAGTGTGGAGCTGCA
>CAILQK010000203.1 GCA_903836265.1 uncultured Bacteroidota bacterium
AAAACGGCACTGCTGTATGTGTACAGCGTGAGCGAACCCGTACCGTCGTTGATGGTCTTGCTGCCGGAGAAGGTACCTGCCGGAGTGAGTGTAGCATTGGATATCTTCACCAGAGTGCTTTCCCAGGCGTTGTAGTTGGCGTTTATTTCTGCCACAGTGGCCACACGGGGCGTTACCTGAATACCGCTCGCAACGAGCGTGGCATTGGTCAGGGGCACGTTGTTTACCTGAAGCAGCTTGTTGTATTCGGAAAGTTCCTGATCTGATATCACCACCTCGATCTGGTCGCCCAGATTAAAAGCGTGGGAGGCGGCAAAACGCACTACAATACCACCGGTTCCGTCCTGTATATACACGTTCCGGTTATTCAGATTGTTTCCTGCTCTGTCAGAAATCACCACGCCTTTGATTTTGGTATTACCCGGAGCACAGGCAGTCGAACCCGGATACGCAGCCTTCACCTGACTGATTGGCGCCAGCACTTCATTGCCCGATACGCCGCCACAGCGGGCTCCGGTCATGTCCACATCGGTCAGGTCGCGGATATAAAGCTGATAAGTTGTGCCGTAAATACTCAGTACACCAGTGATATTACCCTTTCCGGAAGGTGTTTTCTGAATGGCAAAGTCGGAATAGCCACTGGTTCTTACCAGTACTTCCTGACCACAACAATTGGCCAGATAGCGATTTACACTGGAGCCGGAGGGAGCATCTGCCCATGTCTGGGCAGTATCTGCCGGTGTGAATTGAACGCCTTCCAGACGAATCAGGGTGCTTACTGTGTTCTGATTGAAATCGCCGGGCTCCACCAGCCGTGGTTCGGGTGCAGCTCCGAGGAACCCGCGGGTAATATTGGTACGCTCCTGATTTTCGGTGATTCCGATATCGCTGGGAACGCCATTTTCATACAGAACGCCTCCTACCAGCTGTATGAGTCCGTTATAGTCGGTGAGTACGAGCCCCTTGCAGTTGATATAAAGTTTCCTGCCAACCGGGTAGCGATTGTAGAGAAATCCATTGCTGAATTTCACCTCTATCCCGCCGGTCGAATCCTGGATCACGATAGTTTTGTAGTAATTGCCGGTGCGGTCGTCCATAATGACCGTTCCGCCAACCACCAGATCCTGGCTTATCAGATCAAAAGCACCATCCACCTCATGCAGCGATTTGAGTTGGGCAATGGTGGCATTGGTTGGAATGTCTTTGCCGTCTCCACCCACCGGAGGTTGGTCAAATTCAGTTTTTACACAGGAATTCAGGGTGAATGTGAGCAATAATACAGCAAGCAGGCTGTTCTGTAGGTGTAGCTTATTGTTGAAAAACATGGTTATGATGTTTTTTTTCGTTTGTCAATATCTGATTGTTTCAGGTTTACTTGCGTACGCTGAGGGAGATGAAGTAATTCAATCCCGGGGCATACTGAACCTCTGAACTGTAAAGACGTGCATCATCGGGTTCACGACCAAAGGCGTTTCTGTATGCCTCTCTGCCTGATACGATGATGTCTTTGTTATCCAGAATATTGTTTATTCCAACATTCAGATACAGGAATACATCCCCGACTTTCCACGATTTGCCGGCAAAAAGATCTACCGTGTAGGCAGCAGGTGCCTTTTGCTGTTCAACAATCGTATTCCATATATCCGATCCGGGTTCCAGGGCCAGAACGGCCTCCGCACGCCTGCGCAACGGATCATACGCATACCAGAAGTCATCGCGCCAGTTGAATGAAAGGTTGGCAAACCAGAATCTGCGTCCCTCATATTTTACATTGAACGTGGCCGCCGTTTGCGGAGTACGCGGCACCAGGAAGTTATCCTGATATAACGTCACATTTTCGAACGACACATAATCCTTGTTATCAGGAGTATAAGTCATCGTTGGTCTGTTGGTATAGTGGTAGTAACCCAGATTGGCTGCACCGCTGAAAACCCATTGTGGTACGGGTTTGAACTCAAATGCTGCCTCGATGCCGGAATGCACTCTGTTTATTCCGCTCATAACGAGTGTGGCAAACTCACCCACAGTAGGTGAAAAGTAGAGTCGTGCCTCAAATTCATTTTCAAAAGTGGTCATATAGCCCGTCAGGCGCGCACGCACGAGCGGAGAACGAAGCAGGTAGCCCCCTTCTACACTGTTTACATAGTAAATATCTGTATTCGGGGCAACGGTGTTTCGCTGTCGTGGCGAAATGTACACATCACGGAAAAGCGGCGCTTTTGTTCCAGTGAAACCATTGGCATACAGGTAGTTACGACCATTCAGCTTGTAAGTGGCACCACCTTTGAGTCCGTAGGTATAAAATGAATTTATCTGCGAATCTCCGTAAGAGTCATTGGGATATCTCGGATTGAGCATGTTACCGGTACGCCAGAAGGTGTTATTACCCACCTCCGCTGCACCAAACAGCGACAGTTTTCTCAGGTTGGTCTGTGCCTGTACCCAGATACTTCCGTTCCGGATGTTCTCGTCGTAATTGTAGCCGAATACATCCCCTTTGTAAATTACATTTCGAGGATTATTGGCGTCATTATCTTCGAGCAGTGGTTGTCCGGGATAATCCTGGGATGAAAAACGATTGATGTCGAGCCAGTAATCAGCTCCGAGCAGATCGTCCAGCACCTGGAAGTTCTGTCCCTTGTACCAGCGATAATTAACGCCCGATTGCAGTGATGAACGACTGTTCAGTTGCTGGTTCAGCACAATATTGAAACCGAGTTCCTTGCTGTCTGCACGTTGGTCTGTCACAATATACTGGGCTCTGTTGCCTGTCACAGTATTACCGGCAACCCCTTCAGCATTCTCCACTGTGAAGCGATTCCGGCTGTTTTCATCGTAAAATTGTCCCCAGTTGATCTGGCGTAATGCTTCGTCATTTCTGAGTGCATCGGCCCACTGTACAGAAAGGGTGGAATCAAGAATAGCAGACGGTAATCTTCTGTTATAATCAGGTGCGGGATTTGACGCCTCAAACCAGTCAAGTCGGGTGTCTCCTCTTTTACCCGCTTGACCATAAACTGAAGCGGTGATGGAGGTTCCTGTCAGCGGCACCCAGTCGTAGCGGAGTATTCCTATTGGCTGGTGTGAGTGCCCTACATTGGCATTTCTCTTGTCACCGTTCTGATAACCCCAGCTTGGATTATAGCGATGAGTTCCGGCCAGTTCAAACATTTCCTCAAAAGAGTCGCTGACTTTCCCCCTGATGGAAGGTGCTCCCAGAAAAGTCAGGTTGAGCGCATGCTTTCTGTTGATTTTTTTATCAACAGACATGAAATAGGAGTAACCGTCAAAAAAAGTACCGTCAAAATATCCTTCTTGTGCCCAGCGGCGGCTTCCTGAAAGGCTGACCGCCCAGCCTCCCGGCATCAGACCGGTGCTGGCAGTCAGCATAACCCGGTTGGTATAGGTTCTGTTACTGATGGCATAACTAGCTCTGATTTGCTTCCGCTGGCTGCTGGCACGCGTATCTATGCGTGTGGCACCTCCGATTTCAGAGAAAGTAAATTCGGAAGGATTGATTCCAACGGTGCTCTCTCTGTTGCGAAGCACGTCATTCAGACCGCCAATTTCTCCGAAAACTGCAAATCCGGTTTCCGGATCATTGATGTTTACCCCATTCAGAAAAAGCGGAAAATGTTCAGAGTCGTATCCTCTTTCACGGAAACGGAATATTCCCCAGCCGAATCCTGTTACCTGCTGAAATACGTCTCTGTTGGCATTGAGCAGATTGGCCACATCTCCTGATCCCTCGGTTTCCGTGTCAGCCTCCTCCAGTGTAACAGTAGGCAGATCATTGATACTTGAGATACTGGCAGCTGGATCCCGCTGCAGAGTGATCTCCTGGTTGTTTGTACCTGCCTTTACTGTCCATTTTATTTCTTTGGGGAAATAGCCGGAATGGGTAATCAGCACCGACTGGCTCCCCGTCGGAACACCTTCGAGCCTGAACTCTCCTTTGGCGTCGGTGGCCGTGAATTTGCCCGTACCGCTCACAACAACTGCCGCATCGGAAAGTGGCGTGTCGTTGTCTGCATCGCGCACTGAGCCACTGATCACACCTGTTTGTGCATAAACAGATACGGCCAGAAGAATAATTGATAATGTGGTTGTTAATCTGACAATCATTCGGAAAGGTTAGTTTGAAATAAAACCCGGGAATTGCCCTTGTCTGAACACAGTTTCCCGAAAATGGGGTCAAAGGTAGTGAAAGGGTTAATACCCCGGATGTTATTTTTATTGTGTACATACTGGCCGGAATGTTCAGACAAATAAAAAGCCCGGGCACCTGCAGGCACCCGGGCTTCGTAATATTAATTTCCGTAACCGGAATTACTTCTGGATAACTAATCTTGCATTTTGCGAGGCTCCTGCACCTGTAATGCGGAGTGTGTAAGCGGCAGTTGGCAGACTGCTGTAATCCAGTACCTTCGTCAGATTTCCATTGCTGAAATCAATTACTTCCGTACGCAAACGCTGACCCAGCGCGTTGTACAGGGCAATCTCCAGTTCTTTCTGCGGATCTCCGCTCAGCTCAACAGTAAATATGCCTGTTCCCGGGTTGGGATACACCCCGAAATCGGTCAACCATGGCACTTCCTGCACTCCAACAGTCATTACGTTGATTGTCTGCTCCAGGGTTGCGGCACCACAATCATTTGTCACGGTGAGCGTTACGGTGTATGTACCGGAATTGCTGTAGGTATGCACCGGACTGGCCTCGCTGCTGCTGGTTCCGTCGCCGAAATTCCAGGCGTAGGAGTCTGCTCCCTGTGATGTGCTGGTGAAGGAAACAGTACCCAGCACTGCAGTGTAATCAAATCCGGCAACAGGCGCTCCGATGATGGTTACATACGCCGGTTGTGTTGATGTACTGGAACCGTAAATGTTCGTTGCCTGAAGGCTGACCGAATATGTACCGGGGGTTGTGTAGGTAACCGACGGATTCTGCTCGGCGGATGTTGCAGGTGTACCACCCTCGAATGTCCACTGCCATGCTGTGGGCGCTCCGGCCGACTGATCCGTAAACTGGACAGTTACACCCGCACAACCCTTCTGGGTGTCAGAGGAGAAGGAAACGAGCGGTGCACTTCCCTCAATGGTAACCACCTGTGTGTAAGTACTGGTACCACACTCGTTACCGGCAGTCAGTACCACTGTGTAGGATCCTGTACCTGCGTATGTGTGCGTGGGGTTTTCTTCCTGACTTGCACTTCCATCGCCAAAATCCCAGCTGTATGTACCTCCATTCTGGCTGCTGTTGGTAAATATCACACTCAGGCCTGCAGTCTGGCTCGTGAACCCGGCACTTGGCCCGCCAATCACGGTGATACTCGCAGTGGCAGTACTTGATCCTGCCTGGTTGGAGGCAACAAGTGTCACGTTATACACACCGGGAGCATCCCAGGTAACCACAGGATTCTCTTCCGTTGATGTGGCAGGTGTGCCACCCTCAAATGTCCACTCAATGGATGTGGCGTTGTCGCTCGATGTGTTGTCAAACAGGACTGCAAATGGAGCGCATCCGATGCCGCCATTGAATGTAAATGCAGCAACAGGTACAGTTACAATGGTCACGGTCTGCTCCACAAAGGTGGTTCCGCAGTTGTTGGTCGCAGCCAGTACAACCGTATAGACACCATCTGCGGCATAGGTATGCGTCGGATTGGCGTCCGTACTGCCATTTCCATCGCCAAAAGTCCACGAGTACGACGTCGCATCCACAGAGGTATTGACAAATGTAACCGAATTCTGAACCTGTGAATAGGTGAAGCCACCTGCCGGAGCGCCCTGT
>CAILQK010000204.1 GCA_903836265.1 uncultured Bacteroidota bacterium
CGCACGGACACTCGGAGTCGCCTCGTTTGCCGTTGCAGATGTCACAAGACATTATTACGATTCCTGTATCCGCTATCTCATCTACGGAAACATATTGAAAAATGGCACCTATCCGCTCAGCGTCAGCGCCGAACGTATCAGCCAGGCCATTGCCGTTGGCGATTATGCCCGAAAAATGAAAGCTGATGCCGTCGCGCACGGAAGTACCGGCGCCGGCAATGACCAGGTGCGATTCGATATGATTTTCCAGAGTATGGTGCCGGAAGCAGAAATCATTACGCCCATACGCGACCAGCGCCTGAGTCGCGAGGCAGAGATTGAGTTCCTGAAACAACAAGGAGTTCAGATGGACTTTGCCAGGGCAGCATACTCTGTTAACAAGGGATTATGGGGCACTTCTGTAGGCGGCAAAGAAACGCTCAACAGCAGGGAGCCATTGCCCGAAGATGCCTGGCCAACGCAGGTGACTAAAACAAATCCTGAACAGGTCTGCCTTCACTTTGAAAAAGGTGAACTGAAGGCAGTTAACGACACTTCCTTTGAACACCCCGCAGAGGCCATCAACTATCTGCAGGAACTTGCCCAGCCATTTGGCATCGGCCGCGATATTCATGTGGGCGATACTATCATAGGCATAAAAGGTCGCGTGGGATTTGAAGCCGCCGCCCCGCTGGTTATCATCAAAGCGCACCATTTGCTGGAAAAACACACCCTGACCAAGTGGCAGCTGGGCTGGAAAGACCATCTGGCATCTTGGTATGGCAACTGGCTTCATGAAGGCCAGATGATGGACCCTGTCATGCGCGATATCGAACAGTTTCTGGCCAGTACGCAGCAAACAGTTACCGGAACCGTTTTCTGCACGCTGCACCCATATCGTTTTACGCTGGATGGTATCGAGAGCCCGCATGATCTGATGAGCAGCCGTTTTGGAAGCTACGGAGAAATGAACAAAGGATGGAGCGGAGACGACGTGCGGGGGTTTGCAAAAATATTTGGCAACCAGACGGCGATTTACCATAAAGTTAACGGCCAGAACGATGGGGAATAAAATCAGGGCAGGTGTAGCCGGAGCCGCCGGATATACCGGGGGTGAGTTGCTGAGAATTCTGTTGCGACATCCGGAAGTAGAGATTGTTTTCGCTCACAGTAAAAGTAACGCCGGCAAACCTGTCAGCCATATTCACCGCGATCTGGTCGGAGAAACAACGCTGGTTTTCGATTCATCAATGGACACCGGGCATACAGATGTGCTATTTCTGTGCATGGGCCACGGCGAATCAAAAGTGCTGCTCGAATCGCTGAAACCCGCGAACAACCTCAAAGTAATTGATCTCAGTCAGGATTTCCGGCTGGAAAAAGACCGTTCATTGCCCGAACGAACATTTGTTTATGGCCTTCCTGAACTTCAACGGGATATAATCCGACAGGCTGACAGCATCGCCAATCCGGGATGTTTTGCTACAGCCATACAGCTCGCTCTGCTGCCGCTTGCTCATGCCGGACTGCTTGGCGAGGTGCACGTAACCGGCATTACAGGAGCAACCGGAGCCGGACAAAGCCTGCAACAAACGCTTCATTTCCCCTGGAGGGCCAATAATATTTCTGCATACAAGACACTCGAACACCAGCATCTGCACGAAATAAGGCAGTCGCTGGAAATACTGCAACCAGGCAGACACACGGTACACTTTATACCGTGGCGGGGTGATTTCGCCAGGGGTATTTTCGTCAGTTGTATCACACCTTTCAACGGAGGGCGCAACATGGCTGACACTATTTTTGAAGACTATTACCAAAATCACCCGTTCACGCATGTTTCCCGGGAGGCTATTGACATGAAACAGGTAGTCAACACCAATAAATGCCTGATTCATACCGAGTACGCCGACGGGCAACTGGTGGTACATGCGGCGATTGACAACCTGCTGAAAGGCGCCAGCGGGCAGGCAGTGCAAAATATGAATCTGATGTTCGGTCTGGACGAAACAGCCGGACTACTTCTGAAACCCGTAAACTTCTGACAATGAAGCTATTCGATGTATATCCGTTGCAACCTGTCACCATCGCGCAGGCAAAGGGTGCGTGGGTATGGGATGAACAGGGTAACAAATACCTGGATATGTATGGCGGCCATGCCGTAATCTCTGTCGGCCATACCCACCCGCACTACGTCAAACGGCTGACAGAGCAACTCGGCAAAATCGGTTTTTACTCCAATTCTGTTCATCTCGGAATTCAGGAAGACCTGACAGAAATACTCGGACGCATATCGGGGAAGCCGCATTTTCAGTTATTTCTGTGCAACTCGGGTGCTGAAGCCAATGAAAATGCCCTTAAGCTTGCTTCTTTCCACACAGGAAGAAAAAAAATACTGGCCTTCAGAAACGCATTTCACGGAAGAACATCTTTGGTGGTAGCCGCCACCGACAACCCCAAAATAGCAGCGCCCGTCAATCAGACCGACCATGTCATTTTCGCTCCATTCAATGATGAAGCGGTTCTGGATGCCGTTTTTTCTGAACAGGGCGAAGAAATTGCTGCAGTCATCGTGGAAGGAATACAGGGAGTAGGCGGCATTCATGAAGCATCAGTATCATTCCTGAAAAAAATCAGGAGCCTTTGTGATGCGTGGGGGGCCGTTTACATAGCAGATGGTATTCAGTGCGGTTATGGCAGAACCGGCAAATTTTTTTCCCATGATTACAGCGGTACAGAGGCAGACATCTATACCACGGCCAAAGGTATGGGCAATGGATTCCCGATCGGAGGCGTGTGGATTGGTCCGAAATTCACACCATGGCATGGCATGCTGGGCACAACATTCGGAGGTAACCCGCTGGCATGCGCAGCAGCACTGGCAGTAGCGGAGGTAATGGAAGCGGAATCACTGATGACAAATTCGTCAGAAATGGGTTCCTACCTTACAGACAGGCTGAAAACCCGGACAGAAATCCCGGAAATACGCGGACGGGGACTGATGATCGGGATAGATCTACCTGCTGACAAAGCTGGTCTGCGAAAGAAACTCCTCCACGAAGGCAGGGTATTCACTGGTGAGGCAAAACCAAATGTTGTTCGCTTGCTGCCATCACTCGCACTGACCAGGGCCGAAGCGGATCATTTCCTCGAAAAATTTCACGAAGCATATCAAAGCTAAATACTGCTGACGATGAATTTCACTTCTGTTCACGATGTGCCGGACGTGGCTACACTGATAAATGAAGCCATTGAGTTAAAAAAAGGCCCTCTGGCATTCAGCCATCTGGGTCTCAACAAGACGCTGGGACTGGTTTTCCTGAACCCGAGTTTACGTACCAGACTGAGTACGCAAAAAGCCGCATCCAATCTTGGAATGAATGTAATGGCAGTCAATGCTGACCGCGACAGCTGGGCCATCGAGTTTCAGGATGGGGCAGTGATGAATGGTACGACCGTTGAACACATCAGGGATGCAGCTCCCGTGCTTGGTTCGTATTGCGATATTATAGGTGTCAGGTGCTTCCCCGGGCTTGTTTCGCGGGATACGGATTACAGTGAACACATCATGAAGCAATTCCTGAAATGGACAGGCCGACCCTTTGTGAGTCTCGAATCGGCTACCCTGCATCCGCTTCAGAGTCTGGCCGACTGCATCACTATTGCCGAACACCGACCTGTACACCGACCTAAAGTGGTACTGACCTGGGCCCCCCACGTGAAACCGTTGCCACAGGCTGTGGCCAACTCTTTTGCAGAATGGATGTGCCGGATGGATGTGGAGTTTGTGGTAACACACCCACCCGGATATGAGCTGGATCCGATATATACCGGCAACGCGACCATCGAATATAATCAGGAAAAAGCACTGGAAGGGGCAGATTTCGTCTATGTCAAGAACTGGAGCAGCTATTCCGACTACGGGCGGATACTCAGTCAGGACGCTGCCTGGATGCTCACGGAGAGGCACCTTGCCGGCACTGCGGGGGCCAAAGTGATGCATTGTCTCCCCGTCAGGCGCAATGTGGAAATAAGCGATGAGATAGCCGATAGCCAGCGCAGCCTTGTGCAACTGCAGGCAGAAAACAGAGTTTACGCTGCCCAGGCTGTACTGAAACGAATTTTACTGGAAAACAACTGAGATATGCCCGGAAAAATAAAGCTGTTCATAGTGAAAATTGGCGGCAACATCATAGACGATGATGAAAGACTGCATGAGTTTCTCCGTTTGTTTGCAGCGTTGCCCGGCGCCAGAATTCTCGTGCACGGCGGCGGGAAGCTGGCTACCGAACTGGCAGAAAAACTTGACATACAACAAGTAATGATTGAAGGCAGACGGGTAACAGACGAGGCTACCCTCAGAATTGCCGAGATGGTTTACGGCGGCCTGGTCAACAAGCAGCTGGTGGCAGCACTTCATCCGCTTGGATGTACCGCACTCGGAGTATGTGGCGCAGACGGTGACCTGATCAGGGCACACAAACGCCGTCACCCGACAATAGATTACGGCATGGTAGGCGATGTTGATACGATAAACACACATCTGCTCGACCGATGGCTTGGTGAAGGCCTCACACCGGTTGTGGCTCCGCTTTCGCACGATGGTGAGGGGCAATTATTTAATACCAATGCTGATACCATCGCCCGGGAAATTGCCAGAGCCATGAGTCCATATTTTCATGTAGTTCTGATTTACAGTTTCGAAAAAAATGGGGTATTACTGGATGTTAACGATGAAAAAACATGTCTGCAACAAATAGATTATGAGGAATTTCAGGAGCTGAAGAGAAAAGATATCATTACAAAAGGTATGATTCCC
>CAILQK010000205.1 GCA_903836265.1 uncultured Bacteroidota bacterium
ACAGCTGTACCGGAAGAGTTGCGAATTGTTCCCTGCATGCTGATAGCTGCCTGGGCATTCAGTCCAAATGTAATTGACTGAAATGCAAGGAATAAAAGTAAAATCCTGAGTTTCATAACGGGAATTTTAAAATGTTGGAATGTGCAGATGATTTGACGGCAATTAACAATATCAATTTTGTTAATGGTACCTTCGCAAAGGTCGGCAGCTGAAACCCAAAGAGAATGGCAAATACCCAAAGGATATGGCAATCTTTGAAGTTACAAATCTTGAAAAGCGCTCAACAGCAATCTACACCCGACTGTTGCAAAACCCACGTGTCGATCCGGAAAATCGCCGGGTCCAGCCTACAGCCATCTTCCAACAACTGAAATCCTCCGTAATCCAGGTTAATAAAATACAAGGAGCGCCCCGACATCTCGGGGCGCTCCTTGTATTTGTCATCATTTTCTGATTGGGTGCCGTGTATGGGTACAATTCCCCCACCTTTTCACCTCCTGCTCACCGGCGTTCCGCTATTGATCATTTCCAGTGCCTTGCCAACAGCAGGATCCTCGCTGTTCAGCACTTTGTAGAGGGCAGTATCTCCGTATTGTACCCGGGCAACACGGGCCTTGATGTCGAGTTCAAGATCCCGGACATACTGGCCAGATTTGATACCGGCATGCCTGACTCCCTCTTTTTCACAAAGATCGTACAGGCCTTCCAGCATATCACCGGTCACTTTCCAATCGCGCACGAACTGATCCTCGTCAGCAGGCAGGGAAGCAGCGTTATCTTCTTTCAAGCGTGCTACATAAGTCGGAATGTGCATCCTGACTGCCTGATAGCTGCTGCTGGTGAGTACTGTGTCAATCGGAATGAATATATCGGGGGTAATTCCGCCGCCGCCAAATACGATACGCCCCTGACCGGTGTAAAATTTTGTACTGTCCGACTGGTGTATTCTGGACGGATCAGTCAGTTCTCCATTTTTGAGCCTGCGTTCGGGGTCATCTTCGTAGCCTGAATCAGATTTGTAATCGCGCTGTATGCAACGGCCACTGGGTGTGTAATAACGCGCAACAGTGAGCCTGACAGCGCCACCATTGCTGAGCGGGTACTGTTCCTGCACCAGTCCCTTTCCGTACGAACGCCGGCCTATCACCCAGCCGCGGTCCCAGTCCTGAATGGCGCCGGCAACAATTTCGCTGGCCGAGGCGGAGCCCTCGTCAATAAGAACAGCCACCTGCTGAATATTGAATCGCGCGCGCCCGTTACTTTTGTATTCACGCTTGTTTTCAGATCGTCCCTGCGTGTAAACAAGCAGTTTGCCTTCAGGAAAAACCTGGCTGAGGATATCAGTAGCCTCTTCGAGATACCCGCCGGGGTTCCCGCGCAGGTCGAGCACCAGATTCTGCAGACCTTTGTTTTCCGCCAGATTGGTCAGGCCCTCCATAAATTCCTGGTTGGTGCGTTCGGTAAAACGATTTACCCGTATGTAACCGGTTTTATCGTCGAGCATATAGGCCACATCCACACTCTGAACCGGAATTACAGCGCGTACAAGGTTGAAGTAGCGCTGTGTTTTCTCTTTTCCGCGCAATACACCTACTTTTACACTGGTTCCCTTTTTACCCCTGAGTTTCCTGAAAATAGCGCCGTTATCAATCTTGACTCCGGCAATCGTGGTATCGTTGATCGAAACAACCTTGTCGCCGGCAAGCATTCCTGCTGCTTCAGCGGGGCCGCCCGAGATGGGCGTGATCACGTGCATGGTATCATCCACCATCAGGAACTCGATACCTATTCCCTCGAAACCTCCACTCATATCTTCTTCCACAGCCTTCAGCTCGTCGGGGGAGATATAAACTGTGTGTGGATCCAGTTTGGAGAGCAGATGCTCGATGGCCTCGCGGCGGAGCGATTCGGTATTTACCGAGTCAACGTACTTGGCATCCACATACTTCAATATCTCGTCCAGCGGATTTCCGCTCCCCTGCGCGCCCGCAAGCGCAAAATTCCGGTCGTAGTGCGGCAGTTTCTGACCAATGAACATTCCCAATGCCAGCGTAAACGCCAGTATCAGGGGCATTCTGATATTTTTTTGCGTCCGGTTGTTATTCGTTTCAGAAGTTGATTGTTCGATTTCCATGCAAGAAAGCGGAATAATTTGAATGAGGATTATTTCTTCTTTTTGTTTCTGACGAGTTTCATCTCTTCAATCAAATGACCTGCACCGCCAAATTTGTCAATGATAAACAATACGTATCGGATATCCACCATAATATTCCTGCAAATAGCCGGGTCATAGTTCAGGTCACTCATCGTACCTTCCCATACCCGGTCGAAATTGAGGCCAACCAGGTTTCCGCGGGCATCAAGTGCCGGACTTCCGGAGTTGCCTCCCGTGGTGTGATTCGTACCGATAAAGGCGACCGGCATCTTTCCGTCAGACGAGGCATACTGCCCGTAATCTTTTGATTTCCAAAGATCTATCAGTTTTTTTGGCACATCAAACTCATAGTCGCCGGGGATATACTTTTCCATAACACCGTCGAGATCGGTCTGATACTCGTAGCGTACAGCATTACGGGGAGAGAATCCGCGTGCCTTGCCGTATGTAATGCGCAGCGTACTGTTGGCGTCCGGGAAAAAGCGTTTTTCACGGAATACCTCCATCTGGGCAGCCATATACTGGCGTTGCAGCAGATTGATCTGCGGTTGGAGCTCCTGCGTTTTAGGCAGAATATTTTCGGTGTATATACCGTTTAGCTTGTTCCAGAGTTGCCATACCGGATCATTTTTAAGGATTTCGACCACTTTTGGGGGTCTTTCACCCAGCAAGGCGGCCAGTTTGTCCTGATCCGGGATGACGCTGTTTTTGAAAAGCCAGGCCGCCATCTGGCTGAAGCCTCCGTATCGGGCAGCCTCGGCCCTGACGTAGTCACCTCCCCATTCCGGTTTGGCTGCAGCGGCAAACATCTCGAACTGGGCGGCCACCAGTGCCTCATCTACTGCTGCACTGTAATTTTTGAACGCTCCGGCGAGTGATTCCGCGATCTTGCGCTGTTCCTGCAGGGCGAAAGTTTCGCCATTGCGGTCGAAAAGCGCAATAATACCGTTGAGTGTGGATACCCGGTCGAACAGCTCATTTCCCCGAAGAATATTTTCGGAGTAGTTGTCGCGCGCGAGGAAGTACGGCTCTGAATCGGCGTACAGCTGCCTCAATCTGGGAAGTAAATTGCCATATTTGTACTTTAAATCGGGACTTTCATTAATTCTGCTGGTAAATTCAGCTTCATAGGCTGCCTTTTTTTCCAGCGCTTTGTATGTTTTCAGTCCCTGCATTTCGCCCAGCCATTTTTTCCAGCTGTTGGCGATACCTGCATATTTGGCCACATAGGCAATCTTGACAGCCGGGTCCCTCCGCATAAAGCCGTCCATTACCTTTAGAACACGGTCACGGATGGCCACTTTTTGCGGATCGAGTACTTCACCAATCTGGCGTACGGCTGCTTCGGTCAGGTATTCATCTGTACGGCCGGGAAACCCGTAAACCATGGTGAAATCGCCTTCAGCAGCTCCATCCAGGGCGATCGGGAGGAAGTGGCGCGGGCGATACGGCAGATTTTTGGCGGAGTAGTCGGCGGGGCGTCCGAGTGAATCGGCATAGACCCGGAAGAGCGAAAAGTCGCCGGTATGACGAGGCCACACCCAGTTGTCGGTATCGGCGCCGAACTTGCCGATGCTGCTGGGGGGAGCCCCCACAAAACGCACATCTTTGAAGGTTTGTGTGACGTACAGGTAGTACTGGTTGCCGTTGTAAAAAGGCCTGACGGAAATTTCTTCCCATTTTTCCTTTTTGGTATTGACCTTGATCTGGGCGATATTTTTGTCAATCTGCGACTGGCGGTCGCGCTCAGACATACCATCTGTTACCTGCTGGAGTGCCAGCGTTGTAACATCTTCCATCCTGACAATGAACATGGCAGTTATGCCCGGGGAAGGCAGTTCGGAAGCCCTGTCTTTGGCCCAGTAACCCTCTTCGACGTAGTTGTTTTCCAGCGAACTCAGTTGCTGTATGGCTCCGAAACCACAGTGATGATTTGTGAGCAGGAGGCCTTCCGGGGAGATCATTTCTCCGGTACATCCGCCACCGAACATGCAGATGGCATCCTTAACGCTGGCATTTGCCGGGTGATACAGATCATCGGCCTCCAGCCTGAGGCCCATGGCACGCATCTCTTTCTCGTTCTGTTTTTCGATCAGACCGGGAAGCCACATACCCTGCGCCTGCATCAGGCCGGGGAGCAGCAGTAAAAACAAGGTGAACAGTTTTTTCATATCAAAGTGCAAGGAGGGGATTAATCACTCAATACAGACTACCTGGAATCTGACCCCGTCGTATCTGTTTTCGTCTTTCTCAGCATCAGTGAGCACGTCAAGTGCGGCCCGGCGCTTTTCAGGTTTTTCCCTGTCGAGGAAAGATTCAAAATTGCTGATCTGAAGGACAATACCGGGCTTTCCTATCACTTCAAGCGAGCAAAGGCAATCGAACAGGGCATCGAGCGTACCGCCGAAGTAATCCGGAAACAGCAATTTCCGTGCGATTGCCGGATAGAAAGCGCGCAGGGTACGCGCCTTTCGGCCATCAATTTCGGCAACGAA
>CAILQK010000206.1 GCA_903836265.1 uncultured Bacteroidota bacterium
CCGCAGCTTTGCTCAATGCGCTCGAACTGGTAGGCAAAGACATCTCCAGGGTCAAAATCGTGGTGAACGGCGCCGGCGCCTCTGCCATCTCCTGTACGCGATTGTACTGCGCGCTCGGTGCTCAGAAATCGAACGTGTTCATGTTCGACAGTAAAGGTCTTATTCACCCTTCGCGCACCAATCTCGACGGCAAAAAGAGCGAATTCGTCAATGGCAATATGTCGGCCGATACGTCGCTCGCTGATGCACTGGCAGGAGCTGATGTTTTCGTTGGCCTGTCCAAGGGGAATATTCTGAACCAGGATATGGTTCGCTCCATGGCTCCCGACTGTATCGTCTTCGCCATGGCCAATCCAACTCCTGAAATCAGCTATGAGGAAGCAACCGCCGCGCGTCAGGACATTATTATGGCCACCGGCCGATCCGATTATCCCAATCAGGTGAATAACGTGCTCGGTTTTCCCTATATATTCAGGGGGGCACTCGATGTACGGGCACGCGCGATCAACGAAGAGATGAAGCTGGCTGCCGTTCGCGCGCTGGCCGAACTCGCGAAAAAACCCGTGCCCGATATCGTGAATCTGGCCTATGGAAACTCAAACCTGCACTTCGGACCAGATTATATCATCCCCAAACCTGTGGACCCCCGCCTGCTGGCCACTGTTGCTCCTGCCGTTGCAAGGGCAGCTATGGACTCCGGGGTGGCGCAAAAGGAAATTACTGACTGGGAAGGATATGCCATTCACCTCACCAAGCGACTCGGAATAGATAACAACCTGACCCGGGCCATTCAGACCAAGGCCAAACAAAATCCGAAGCGGGTGGTGTTTACCGATGCCGAAAACTCTACTGTGCTGAAAGCCGTAAGGGTAGTCGTGGAAGAAAATATCGCAAAGCCCATTCTGCTTGGCAATGTGGAAAAAGTGCGTGCTCTGATGGCAGAAAACCGGATTGAACTCGATGATGTACTTATCATAGACCCCAAAAATCCGGTAACGGCTGAAGAAAACGAGCGCATGGATCGCTACGCCGCACACCTGTACGAAAAAAGGCAGCGCAAAGGGTTTATACTCGCGGATGCCCGTCAGAAAATCAAGCACCGCAACTATTTCGGCGTGATGATGGTGGAAACAGGCGAAGCCGACGCCATGATCAGCGGACTTTCCAGAAATTATCCGGATACAATTCGTCCGGCTCTGCAGGTCATCGGTCCCAAACCCGGAATCAGAAAGGTGGCGGGTATGTATATCCTGATGACCAAACTCGGCCCGCTCTTTCTGGCCGACACCACCGTCAACCTCGATCCAACTGCCGAGGAAATCGTGGAAATTGCCGAACTGACAGCCAAACAGGTGGAAAAGTTCAATATCAGGCCGAGAATCGCCATGCTGACCTACTCCAACTTCGGCTCTGTGGCTGACGGGGCCGCAGCAGTTAAAATGCGCGCCGCCACCGGTATGCTGCAGGAAAAACATCCTGATATGATTGTGGAAGGTGAAATGCAGGCTCACCTCGCTTTCGATACCGAGCTGATGCGCCAGAATTATCCGTTCAGCAAACTGGTTGACGAGCCGGCCAACACACTTGTTTTTCCGAATCTGTCTTCTTCGAATATTGCATACAACCTCATCCGGTCTGTAGCAGGTGTCGAGCTGATTGGCCCGATTATCATGGGACTGAAAAAGCCTGTTCACGTACTCCAGCTCGGATCATCTGTACGCGAAATAGTGGATATGGTAGCCATTGCTGTAGTGGACGCACAGGTGAAATAACCCTTTTTGATCCGTAACGTGCTGCATAATCTGGTTATTTCAGGTTATGCAGCACGTTACACCAGTCAATAAAACAGATCAATGGATAGTCAGGATTCAAACTGCTGATAGCTGATTGGTGAAATGCAGCAGGCCTTTCATTGTTTTTACCAAATATCCGGGCAAATATCACCTGCCGCTCCGGTCAATCAGTACGCTGCTGGCCTGTTGCGTGCCAAACATGTGCACATCCTGAATATTCACGTACTCCGGTCTAGACACCATAAACCAGATCGCTTCGGCCACGTCGGATGATTTGAGCGGCCTGAAATCCTCGTATATCCGCGCTCTCTCGGCATCTCCATCGAACCGGGTGATGGCAAACTCGGTTTCTTCCACATGTCCGGGACTCACCTGACTGACCCGCACATTATATCTGTACAAATCGGAGCGAAATCCTTTCGTGAGCGCTTCCACCGCGAACTTGGTGGCGCAGTACACATTGCCGTTCGGATAAACTTCCTTGCCGGCACTGCTGCTGATATTCACAATATGCCCTTTTCTGCGCTCTACCATACCGGGAGATACCATCCGGGTAACATACAACATACCCTTGATATTGGTGTCAATCATCGTTTCCCAGTGATCCAGACGACCCTCGTAAATGGGGCTGAGCCCTTTGGCAAGGCCTGCATTGTTAACCAGCACATCAATTTGCCTGAAATAATCGGGGATGCTGTTGAAGGCAGCTTCCACTTCCTCATACCTGCGCACGTCGAAGGGAAGAAGCAGTACATCGGTTCCGTAAGTTTGTTTCAGGTGATGACCGATCTCATCCAGACGCTCTCTCCGGCGGCCGTTCAGTATAAGTCTGTAACCGTTACGGGCGAACACTTCTGCCGTAGCGCGTCCTATTCCCGAAGTCGCTCCGGTAATCAGTACAACAGGTGAATCCAGGTTTTTCACAGCTTCTGTATCCTGCTGTGGTGCGGAGTCTGTACTTGCGGCAATCGGGCCGGCTGAAGGCATTGCCGGTGTACCGGTCAGTTTTTCAAGGGCAACAGCCAGTTCTGTATCGTCGGGAGCGCTGGCAAGTGCTTTTTTCAGATAAACGATGGCAGTCTCCCTGTATTCATCTGCCAGATGTTCAGCGGCCATGAGTCCGAGGCTCCTGTAAATACCCGGATACTCCGGATTGATTTCGGCCACCCGGTCCCAGCAATATTTGGCATACAGATAATCACCCTGTGCAGCAGCCGTCAGCCCCTGCTGCCAGTTGTAGTCGGAGTCCTTTGCCGCAGGCAATTCGGGCTCCCTCGTAACTGTTTCAGAATCTTCAGGAGAAGTCTGTTTTTCCCGCAGTTTCTGCATGCCGACCTCGTAGGCACGGTTAATGCGATCATTGTCCGGATAGAACTCGCGTGCAGTTCTGAGCAGCTCGAGGCCGTTTTCAATAAATCCCTGCTGAATCCAGAAGTCGGCGTCCCTGATTGTTTGCTCCACGGCTTCATCAGCAGGAATTGTCTGTATTCCTGCAGGGACAATCTCTTCGGTTTCCTGCGCTGCCATCACAGGAATTTCTGTTTCCATTCCAACCGGCACAGGGGTGAATATGCCGCCTTCAATAACAGAGAAGGGCAGTGCTCCAGAAGCAGTAGTTTCTGATTTGCCGCCAGGTTCCGTCACAGGTTCTGAATGAAAAACAGGTGGCTGTTCCACTGCCGGAGGTGTTTGTTCCTGCTGTGCCACGGTGGTATGATCGCGCTGTATTCCGAGTGTCGAGAAGAGATAACTGAAACTGTTTGCCTCGAATTGTGCCAGAGAGACGGGACCGGCAGCCCGCAAGACCGTGATTATATCACTCATTTCATTGGCAAGTGCCCTGACAGCATCCATCTCCTGTTCCAGATTCTGCTTTTCCCGTCCCGACAGATTCTGATACTCCGAACTTACCTTCATCCAGACATTCTGCCAGTGATTCATGTAGTGGAGCATATTCACCATCCTGTCTATGGCAGTAGGCACAGGCTCGCCGTCGGCATTTTTCCCGTCGGCAATGACAGGAATAATCATTCGTCCTGCAGGCAGCCTGCCCAGTTCGCTCATGAGACCCGACATACATTTGCGATCGGTGAGCAGGTTGTCGGTTACCAGCATGACAACCGGCAGTCCGCTGTGAAAAACTGCTTCAGGCCAGCTGGTTGCACCTGCGACATGCTCGGGTGAAATACCCGACTTCAGAAGTGATTCGTGCAACTTCTGTGCCAGGTCGGCATTGGCCGGGGAGTAGGCAAGGATGATTCGGTTCATATTTGTCGGAGGGATTTGTGACTTGGGAGCAAAAATTATGATTAGCGGAGCGAAGTGATGAGCGACTTGAACTCACTGCAAAAAGACTCGTAGCGGGAGGTTGCCGGACCATCAAATCCTGTATGTACCAGCCTGATCTGATCATTCTTGTCGAGAACAATCATGGTCGGGAATGCATTGATCCGGTCAAGGACGGGGAACATCCGGGCTGCGTCATCCTTGCTGGCCTGACCGGCATAAACTACGTCGTAAGGAATACCCAGTTTCTTTTTATATCGTGTCAGGTGCGCGCTGGCCTGATCAGCATCCTTGTTTCTTTCGAATGAAAAGCAGATTACAGCCATCTGAGAGGCGAGTTCAGGATTATCCCTCATAAATTCTGTGAGAAATACCTGCTCGTCACGGCAGTTGGGACACCAGGTGCCCGAGATGGTGAAAACCTTGATTTTTCCGGAAAAATCCCGGGAAGGATATGACAATGCCCGTCCGTCGGGTGTTTTCAGGTTAAAAGAGATACCCGCTCCTTTTTTGGCCTGTGTGATGGAATCGGCAGGACGCAGGTCAAAAGAGTCGTCTTTCCACGCAGTCCACAACGATCTTGATTTGTGCCCAAAATTTACCTGCCCCTGTATGGAGTCGCCGCGGACAGAACCTGAAAACAGCAGGGCGTGCGCGCCGTCAAATCCTGAAAGCCATATTTTCCGGCCCTGAACTGTGCCTTCCAGATAGCCGTAATCGCCTGTTTCGGTGCGAAATGTTCCGAGCAGGTGGTTTCCGTCCTGTCTGAACTCGGCCACCGCCATTTCCTGTGCCGCCTCGGGCTGGTCAATACCAAACCTGGCCGCCCAGTTGCCTGTTATATCGCGGTCCGGCTTGTTGTTCAGGGTAGTAAAACGGTAGTTTCGGCCAGCGTGTGCATAAAAAGGAATCTGGTAATCCTCTTTCGTGGTCAGTCGCCAGTATCCCTGCATGACACCTCCTCTGATTTCAGCATGTATATACGACTGATACTCCGGGAACCACACATTCATGGTGTCGCGTGCGAGCGTGCGGTCGCGACCATACTGGATACTGTCCAGACGAATCCGCTGTGCTCCGTTGATAATTTCAATGTAAAAGCGCTCGTCATCGGTATAGGTTACTTCGAAATTGAACGGCAGCTCACCGGGTTTGAACTGTTCATAGAGTATGGATACGTCGTCTTTTTTCTGTGCAGGCAACGAGAATTTCTCGAGCTCCAGAACACCGCGCCAAACCCCGGGTGCAACCCTTGTGAAAGATGAATTTGCCTCGATACAACCGCCAAACAGAACCGGAACAAACAAAAACCAGAAAAACTTCATCGTATTTTTTTTGGTGCAAATGTAGTGCAAAAGAAAAGCCCGAATGCAAAAATCATTGCATCCGGGCTCCATTCTGTTGCGTGACTCCCTTTGTCAGCGGACACGCCTTTGTAGCATCTCGGTGAGGGTGATGACTCCTTCGCCTATAGCAAAGAGCCCAAGGATTATGCCAATGATTACCATGATTAAACGGTTTTGTTACGAATTATGTTGCGTAACGGCGTAACTTGATCTGCCGTTATATTCAGGTATTTTCAAATACAATGCCAATTTTGAAAATATGGTAAAAAATATTAACTTTACCCGCAATATGGAAGAAATAACATTCAGCACAAATCGCACAGATTGCCGTCTTTACAGCCCCGAAGACTTTGATTTCGTCAGGGCCGCCATGGCCGATGATGAAGTCATGCGATTCATCCGGCCTGCTACCGATGATTCGGAAATTGTCAGGGAGAGAACGAATTTCTGGCTGAAATACGCCTCGGATTACCCGGGATTCGGCATATTTATGATAAGGCTGAACGACACAGGCGAGCTGGCGGGCTACTGTGTGGTTCGTCGGGTAGAGTACAATCCTGACAGGGACATAGAAATCGGATACGTGTTTGCCAGCCAGTTCCGGGGCAGGGGTCTGGCCACTGAAGTTGCTCGGGGAATGATTCAGTATATTGTCGCCAACTACAGTCCTCCGCTGATTCTGGCCTATACAGATCCGGCCAATACGGCCTCCGGCAGGGTGCTCGAGAAATGCGGTTTTGCAAGAAACGGGATAGAAACCGTTGCCCGGACAGAGAGTGTCCGGTGGGAACTGCTGTTAGAATGAGGGGGCATTTCCAGCCCCCTCACAGGCAGTTTTTCTGTTATTTGTATATCAGTTTTGCGTATCCGATGGTTTTGCCTTCAGACATTATCCGGAGCATATAAACACCTGCTGGAAGTTGTCCCCGCTCAAGATTTATCTGATTGCCTGAAAAATTAATGCGTGTTGTATGACGTCCGGTTATATCGGCAAGTTCGGCGTAACCATTGACAATATTGAACTCCCCGTCAATCTTCAATGTTGCCCGGTCGGAAGCCGGATTGGGCGAAACCCGGAGTGAGTATCCCGGCTGTTCAGCCGTCCATGTATCAACTGTCACGAAGTTGACACCCACCTTGTGATGTGTTCTGTTGGTGATTACCGGATCGTTGAAGTCGAAATAGATAGCAGCCTGATTGTAAATGTCAGACTGTAACGGCACATTCGGCTTCTGTTTCACCCTGAAGGAGACAAATCCCTGCGAACCGGCCACGTTTACGTTGCTGTCAGGCAGCGCAATCGGATCAAATACAAATTTCAGGAATCCGTCGCCGTAATAGTCAAAACGGTAGGGGTGACTGGATGCTCCCGGTTCCACGCTGGCGGGATCGAGCCAGGCCGACAGTGTATCGCGGATTACCACTGCAAAAGCGGTATCTGTCCCGGTATTCTGGAATCGGATCAGGTACTCGATATCAGTGCCCGGTTTGATGTATTGCTGTGTGCCGTATCCCAGCGGCAATCCCTGCTTGTCATTCGGATCGTAAGAGCCTGAATTCTCGCGGCACTCAATATCTCTCCACTCGTCGGCGTCGTCCGCCTCATACTGGTTTACATACCCGAGCGAAAATGTCTGTCCGCCCGCGCATCCCTCCACGGTGAGCGAAGGCATGGAAAATCCGGGGTGAAACGGCTCCTGCTCAGCTTCAATACGCCATGTGGAACCATTGGCAGGAGCGGAGAAAACCAGGCGTTCCTCTCCTGCTGCCAGCGGAGTGCCCGGCGGCATTGTAAGCATAACAGCATCTTCAATGATGACGTACTCGAGGTTGGTGGTCATGGACGCTGTACCGGTATTTCTGGCAAGGAACTGCAATTCCGTGCCACTGCATTCGGCAAGGAGTTTCAGGCTGGCTCCCGACCACTGGGTGCTGGCCTGCGGACAAGGGTCATGTGGAAATATCGTCGCGTCAACACAGTGCGTCTGGCCCAGTACGGCATCACAGCTCACCTTCACCCTGAAAGTAAAATTGTTGCACGAGTTGAAAGGAACATAACCGATATCAAAACGCCATGTATTGTTGCCAAGAGCAGTGTGTGGCACTGAAGATGAAACAAATATCAGCATCGGATCGAGTACCACGTCCACGTGGGCAAAATCGGCTGACTGGGTACCCCTGTTGCAGTATTGTACATAAATCGTGTTCTCGCCTATACAGCGACGCAGGAAGGGTACGGACACATCAACATGCATGTCCGGACAAATCACCAGGGGTTGAAGTGGTATATTCTTTTCAACTGATCCTCCAAATGGTACGGTAACCGTGTAGGATGGCTGGCAGGGCGTCCAGGGACTGTTGTTCAGCACCGGCGTGAGGGTATAAACCCCGGCAGGCAGCGATACAGTGAATCCTCCGCCGTTATTGCTGTACACGTAATAAACATCACCCGCTGTATTTTCAACTCTGACCGTGAACTGGCCAAGCGCCACGTCACTGGAGTTCAACACACAATCTGTATTGAAATCAGCAAAAATCACCCCGTACAGGGTGCCGCAATCATCCAGATCAGTCTCGATGTAATAACTGTCCAGTGCGGTACAACCATCTGAACTTGTGACAGTTACAGAATACCAGCCGGATTGTGCGGGCAGAATCCAGGCAGAGTTTTCGCCTGTGTTCCAGAGATACGTGTACGGAGGGGCTCCACCAGTAATATATACATACATACCCAGCGAGTCGGTACACAGGTTGGAGTTCAGGCTTTCAATTTCAACCTGCAGCTGGTTTCCGGCGAAAAAATTGCGACAGGCCTGCGCGGTACAGCCCTGGGCACTGGTAACGGTTACGCAGTAGCTGCCCGACTGATCTACCTGAACAGCCTGATTTGTCACGCCGTTGTTCCAGAGATAGCTTGCTGCCGGATCGTTTGTGATGGCCGTAAAAAGGGATTCACCACAGGTAACAGGTGCAGCATTGATATTGACTGTCGGAATACCTGAATCACCTGTAACCACGACAGTATCTATTGAGGTACAAGTCTGGAGAGAATCGGTTACCAAAACAAAGTAGGTACCGGGTTGCGTAACTGTCAGCAAAGGCGAATTCGACAGTACCTGCCCGTTCGAAAACCAGGTATAAAAATAGAGATTCCCCGGAGGAGTAACCACTGCAGTAGCGGTTACTGCCGGACCGTTACAGGTAATCGGCCCGGAAACGGTTGCTTCAACCAGGCACTGCTGGGCAGCGACCTCCGCAAAGGCTCCGCCCGCGAGGAGAAACATCAGTAAACAGAAGAGTTTTTTCATGCTTTATCGGTTTGTGTAATGGCAGGATGACTGGCTGACTGCTTTGACTTCACGGTACAAAAGTGATGCTAAACATCTGGCCCGACAAGTACATTTTTCTCAATTAATAGAAAAAAATTTGACTTATTTTTTTATAAAACACTTTAAATCAATTATTTGAAAAATAAATAGTAGAATTTGTCAGGATTGTTTCACCAAAAACACTTTCTTTTGCCGCAGGAAGAAGGAAACCTGAATTCCGGATTTGCCTGTAAATGCCGTTTTGATGGA
>CAILQK010000207.1 GCA_903836265.1 uncultured Bacteroidota bacterium
ATAAATCGCGTATTGACGTTGCGCTGCGATTGGCAGATACGCGATAAATCGCGTATCTACGTTGCGCTGCGATTGGCGGATACGCGATAAATCGCGCATTGACGTTGCGCTGCGATTGGCGGATACGCGATAAATCGCGTATCTACGGTGCGCCGCGATTTGGGGATACGCGATAAAACGCGCATTGACGTTGCGCTGCGATTGGCTGATACGCGATAAATCGCGTATCCACGATTGGTATTGTCGCACCTTAACGAAACGTTGACGAAAATCACCATCTCAATAAAATAATTTGATGTGGCAAGACATACCTTTGCCCGAACTATTTTGACTGAGATTAGCCTGTTGTTTAATAATAGTCTGATTATCAGTATTTTCAGTTCTTTACCATCCAAACTTGTATGAAGTTATTCTGCAAATTGCTCGCGCTGTTCATCGCGGGCCTGCTAAACATCAGCCTTCAGGCCCAGGATATCCGCGTGAGTGGTACCGTTACCGACGAGGCGAGTGGCCAGCCTCTGGTGGGCGTAACAATCGCTGTGGTAGGTACCAATAAAGGTACGGTAACCGATTTTAACGGTAAATATACGCTGAATGCCAGTCAGACCGACAAACAAATCAGGTTTTCCTACACGGGCTATAACGCTGTAACCGTTGACATCAACGGCCGAACCGGTATTGATGTCGCACTCGGCGAGGACAATGACGTTCTCCGCGAAGTCGTGGTGGTGGGTTACGGTACCCAGCGCAAAAGCGACCTCACCGGCGCGGTGTCGTCGCTACGCGGGCGCGACCTGACAAAAATTCCCAACAGCTCCGCCGAACAGGCCCTCCAGGGCAAGGTGGCCGGTGTTCAGGTGTCCAGCACCTCCGGCGCTCCCGGCTCCACGCCTGTGATACGCGTGCGCGGAGTGGGTACTTTCAACAATGCTTCCCCTATTTTTGTGGTTGACGGGGTTATCCTTGACAATATCTCCTTCCTGAACTCGGCAGATATTGAATCCATGGAGGTACTGAAAGATGCGTCCGCTACCGCTATCTATGGCTCGCGCGGCGCCAACGGCGTGATCATCATCACTACCAAACTGGGCCGCCCGGGCGATTCCAGACCAGTGTACAGTTTCTCTGCAGAATATGGTATCCAGCACCTGGCCCAAAAGATTGACCTGCTGAGCGGAAAGGAATTCGGCGCGTATGTAAATGACATCTCTACCGGAACCTATAATAACCTCGATGCCCTGCCCAATACCGACTGGCAGGATCTGATTTTCAGGAATGCTCCGATGGGTAATTACCAGTTCTCCATGTCGGGCGCTTCCGAAAAGCAACAGTATTATCTCGGTATCGGTATTTTCAACCAGCAGGGTATCATCGAAAAGTCGGATTTCAACCGTCTGACGGTGAAAATGAACAATACCTACAAATTGTCGAAATCCGTTCGCATCGGAAATAACCTGACTATTGCCCCCTATCAGCAGTCCAACGCACCGAATGTAACCTATGCCGCCTATCGCGCCCAGCCCGTGATCAAGCCGTTCAATCCGGACGGAACCTATGCCGAAGTGCCGGGCGTGGGCAACCCGCTGGCCGATATTGAATATACCAATAACAGCAGCAGGGGAGTGCGTTCGGTCGGCAATATGTTCGGAGAAGTGGATATCCTGAAACACCTGACATTCAGGTCGTCATTCGGTATTGACTTCAACTACGCCGAATCACGCGCTTTTACCCCGGTATTCTATGTGTCTCCCCAACAGCTCAACGAGCGCAACGACCTGAATATCGGCAATTTCCGCAACTCGAACTGGCTTTGGGAAAATACCCTGAACTACAGCCTCGACCGCGGCGAAGAGCATCATTTCGATATGGTTGCCGGTTATACCATGCAGCAGCTGCGCTCCCGTATTTTCACGGTGGCTGGTGAAAATATCATCAGCGAAGAGGAAAATCTGTGGTATATCAACGGCAATAATATCAATCCGAACAGCGTTTTCAATGGCGTGGATCCTAACCAGAACTACTCATTGCTGTCGTACCTTTTCAGAGCCAACTATACCTACAGGAACAGGTATTTGTTCACGGCCACTTTCCGCCGCGACGGCTCTTCCAAGTTTATTGCGAAAAACCGCTGGGGTAATTTCCCCTCGCTCGCCGCAGGATGGAATATTGCCGAAGAAGCATTTATGGATCGTTTCAAGGCCATCAACACCCTGAAGCTGCGCGCCAGCTGGGGACAAATCGGCAACGAAAAGATCAGTTACCTCGACCAGTATGCGCTGATCGTCAATGGTGCCAATGCCATTTTCGGTACCAGTGAGGCCACTATACCCGGTTCCACTTTCGGCAAAAACGGCAATCCGGATATTCGATGGGAAACTACCACTCAAACAGACGTGGGCCTCGAAATCGGTCTTTTTGAAAGCAAGATTACCGCCGAGCTCGACTATTACCACCGTCAGACCGACGATATCCTCGTTGAACTCTCCACTCCCGGCTATACCGGCAACGGACAGGGTGTCAAGGTGCGCTACAACGCTGCCTCTGTTCTGAATCAGGGTATGGAATTCAACGTTGTCTATAACGGTCGTGCCGGCGAACTCAAATACCGGATCGGCGCACTGGGCTCTACCGTCAGCAACTAGGTGTTAAGTGTTGGTGGCAGCAGCGGTGTGGATTCCACACTCGTGGGCGGTTTCCTCGGAAACGGACAATCGGTCACGCTCTCCAAAGAAGGTCTGCCCATAGGCGCCTATTATGGCTATCAGGTAACCGGCGTATTCCAGAATCAGGCACAACTCGATGCCACACCACACGAATCCATCGCCGGGGTGGGCGATCTGATTTATGCCGACCTGAACGGCGACGGCAAGATCAACACCTTCGACCGTACCTACATCGGTTCTGCCATTCCTAAATTTATCTACGGATTCAACACCGAGTTCAATTACAAAAAACTCGATCTGTCCATTGATTTCCAGGGTCAACTCGGCAACAAACTCTACAATGGTAAAGAAGCCGTGCGCCCCGACCTCTACAACTTTGAATCGCATACCCTGAACCGCTGGACCGGTGAGGGCAGCAGCAATACAGAACCGCGTGCCACTACCGGCGGCTACAACTGGGTAACCTCGAGCCGCTTCGTTCAGGATGGCTCCTTCCTGCGTCTGCGCTCGGTAACACTGGGCTATACATTGCCCGAAAATACCCTGCAGCGCGCCAAAATGCAGTCCGCGCGCGTGTATCTGCG
>CAILQK010000208.1 GCA_903836265.1 uncultured Bacteroidota bacterium
CAGTTTGAGGGCATAAATATATTCAGTTTTGAATTCAAATTATATGTTAATTATCCCACCTTTTTGATAGACTAATAAAGTTTGTTTATTTTTGCTGCCTTGTTTCACAAAAAATGAATAAAAATGAGTCTTCGTCTTGGCGATATCGCGCCCAATTTCAGAGCTGTTACTACGATCGGAGAGATTGATTTTTACGAATATCTTGGTGAGGGCTGGGGTATTTTGTTTTCTCACCCGGCTGACTATACTCCGGTGTGTACTACTGAACTGGGTATGACTGCCAAACTGCAGTCCGAATTTGCCAGCCGGAATACCAGGGTGCTGGCAGTAAGTGTTGATCCCGTTGACAAACACTTTGAATGGGTAAAAGATATCAATGAAACGCAGCAGTGCACGGTTGGCTTCCCGATTATTGCCGATCCCGACCGCACTGTAGCCGATCTGTATGATATGATTCACCCGAACTCGTCGGAAAACTTTACGGTAAGATCACTCTTTATCATTGGTCCCGATAAAAAAGTGAAGCTGATCATTACTTATCCGGCCTCAACCGGCCGAAATTTCGTGGAGGTGCTGCGTGTACTCGATTCGTTGCAACTGACGGCACATTACAGCGTCGCTACACCTGCCAACTGGAAGCAGGGTGAAGATGTCATAGTGGTTCCGGCTGTATCTACGGAAGATGCCGTCAAAAAGTTTCCGAAAGGGGTCAATGTGGTGAAGCCGTATCTTCGCTATACGCCCCAGCCTGACTGATTTCATGTAACCCGACTATTTTCAGCTTCCGGAGAAACGCCTCGCGATGATTTGCGGGGCGTTTTCATTATTTGCAATAACTTCGCCCCTCCCGGAACACTTTTGAAGTTATTGTTATTTGCCATGAAGACTTTTCTTTCTCTGTTTTTTGCCTCTTTCGTTGTATTCAGCGGTTTTGCCCAGAATGAGCAGCCGGCTGATACGACCATTCACGCTATCGCCGAGACGGTTCCATATCCGCTCTTCAGGAGTTGTATGCCCGCCAATCGCGCCGACTGGTCGGCCGACAGTATGCGCCGTTGTGGTGAAATTCAGCTGCTGAATCTGCTGGCAGGCAATATCAGGTATCCGCAGGCAGCCCGTGACAGCAATATTCAGGGTACTGTAGTGCTGAACTTTGTTGTTGAACCCGCTACCGGCGGTATTTCAAATATCAATCTGTTGCGCAATATCGGTGGTGGCTGCGGTGAAGAGGCGCTGAGGGTACTCAAGGCCCTGGACGAGGCCGGACTTAGATGGGTGCCCGGTACTGTCGCGGGCAAACCCGCGCGCGTACGTCATACGCTGCCCGTCAAATTCAGGCTGACCGAATCGCTGCCTTACTTCGTCAGCGAGGCAGGCGACAGTATATATACGGTACTCGACACAGAACCTTCCTACACAGCTGGATATGATTCGCTGCTGAGTCATTTGCTCAACAAGCTCAAATATCCCGCTGCCTGGCGCGACAGTTGCAAAACAGGTATTATTGAAATGGAACTGCTCGTCAGAAAGAGTGCCGACGTGAATGTGGAAAATGTACTTGACTTTGGCAATCTCGGACTCGATTTTCAGTGGGAAGCCATGCGTCTCGCCAATCGTATGGATGGTCAGTGGACCCCCGGTACTTTTGAGGGCCGGCCGGTTACAGCCACAATTCCCCTGCGCGTGATGTTCAAATCTGATGCCCGCCAGTGTGCCACAGCCAATGAGCGTTTCGATCAGGCCATGCTGCTGGCCGATGAAGGGGCCAATCTGCTTGCTCAGGAAAAAACCGATGAGGCTATCGCAAAATGGACAGAAGCACTCAAACTGCAACCGGATAACTGTGAAATCCTGTACTATCGCGGAACAGCCTATGTGAATCAAAACAAACGCACTGAAGCCTGCGCCGACTATAACCGTATCAAATCTATTCTGGGAGTCACCTGGTTTGAGGGTATCAGAAGGGTAGTGTGCGGAATATAGTTCAGAACAGTGATCCCTGCTGACCGCCAACCTCCTTCGGTCCCCGCATGTCAACATCAGGCATTGCAGCCGAAAACGTTTGCCAGGCAAAGGCCGCCAGTTCGGGCGCCAGCAGGTTGTCGGGCTCATGTGTGAAGAAATACGCCGACTCCAGTCCGTTTTCCATCCAGTGGTTGAGTCGTTCCGACCATTCGCGTACCCGGGCATAGTCTGACGGGTGCAGGGAGTTTCCCACAAAGCGAATCAGCACGCTGGAGGCGGCAAGTCGCATATGACACACATCGCGCCGCCCTGCCACATCGGTGATAACCGCTGATATACCCCTGTCGCGGAGCATTGAAAAATACCTGTCGGAGTAATACCCGCCCCGGAAGAAATCCGGGTGCCTCACTTCAACGGCAAGTGGAATCCAGACAGGAAAGCGTTGAACAAACTTCTCCAGAACCGGCAAGTCTTCCGGTGAAAAGGCGGGGTGCAGCTGTATGAAGCAACAGCCAAGCCGGGTTCCAAGTTCTGCAATCACTTCGCAGAAAACATCAATTTCCCGTCCGGATACGCCCAGATCTCTGGAGTGGCTGATTGTTTGCGGTATTTTCGGACAAAAACGGAAATCGAAGGGAGTCTCGTCGCGCCACCTGAGTACTGTTGCCGTATCGGGAATTCTGTAGTGGGTGGTATTGTGTTCAATGGTGTTGAACTGCCGGCCGTACTGTTTCAGAAAATCGCGTTCTTTGGTACCTGCTTCATACCACTTGCCTGTCCACTGGCGCATGTTGTAGCCTGTCGGACCAATATACAGGTGTGGACTCACAAACGGTTTCCCGATGAGTACAGACTCGTTATCTTTCGGCTCGGCAGGAAGTCGAAAGTCAACCAGATCAACAGATATCAGTTTTCCGAAATCCACGGGTTTATATTTTTCTGACAAAATCCCATACTGCAATGCCTGCTGCAACAGATACATTCAGCGAGTGTTTGGTTCCATACTGAGGGATTTCAAGCGCGCCCCGGCAGTTTTGCAGTACCTCTGCAGATACCCCCTCCACCTCGTTTCCCAGTACGAAAGCATATTTTCTTTCCGTTGACGGCAGGAAGTCGGGCAGCATAATGCTGTCGGTAGTCTGTTCTATGGCCAGTACTTCATACCCTTCCCCGGTAAGTCCGAGTACTGCTTCCGGGGCCGATTCAGAATATTCCCAGGCAACACTTTCTGTGCTTCCGAGTGCTGTTTTCAGGATTTCCCGGTGCGGTGGCCTGGAAGTGATACCGCACAGGATAATCTTTTCAACCGCAAAAGCGTCAGCAGTGCGAAAAACAGATCCCACGTTGAGACCCGAACGGATGTCATCAAGCACAAGAATCAGGGGCAGTTTCCCTGTTTTCCTGAATTCATCCACCGATAAACGGTTCAATGCCGACATCGCCAGTTTTTCCATGCCGCAAAGTTGCAGAAATGTTGAAACTTTGCCACCAGCTTCCTTGTACCTCTTTGGTATTTTTCATCAGAAACAATAATAATTTTCATGTACCGTTTGTTTTTTGCCCTTTTATTCCCCATGAGTGCTGCCGCTCAGGTTGTCAGTATTCATCAGGCCCGTTCGTTGCCCGCGGGCGATACGGTTACTGTCCGCGGTGTTGTCACCAATGGATACGAGCTGGGCAAAATCCGCTACTTTCAGGACGGCACTGCCGGAATTGCTGCCAACCCGGGAACAGGTTCCGTAACCGGATTTGAAACTTCCGTAACCGCCGGCGACAGCATTGAAGTAACCGGAATCCTCAGGTCGGTTTATGGCCTGATCGTGATAGACCCGATTATTGCTTTCTCGGAAATAGCGGCAGTTCCTGTGCCTGCTCCCAAAACAGTCTCTTTTGCCAGTCTGGATCCGGCGCTGGAAGGTCAGCTGGTGCGCGCAGAGTGCGTCAGTTTCGCGGCTGGAGGAGGGGTGTTCGATGGTGGCGCTACTTATACCGCGGTTGACCTCAGCGGATACGACGTCCGCGTGGGTGTTCGGAGCGGGCATCCGCTCGACAATGACCCGATTCCGGGTACTCCGGTAATGCTGACCGGCATCATGTCGCGTTATTTTGACCTGCAAATTTTACCCCGAAACCTGAATGACTTTGCGCCTGCCACCTGTTTTTACTACACGGAACAACCTGAACAGTCCGAAATTGAAGCAGACGGTTTCCGGCTCGACTGGAAGACCAACCTGCCTTCCACGGCTGTTCTCAGGTTTGGTACTACACCTTCCCTGGGCAGTGAAGTCGCTGTCCCGGGCAATTCCGAAAGCCACACACATATATTTGCCGGACTGCAATCAGGTACCGTTTACTGGGTTCAGGTGGTCTCTGCCTCCAGTGGAACAGTTTCAATGTCTGAACTGCGACCGTTTGTTACCCGGTCCGTCTCTTCAGGCCAGATAAAAGTCTTTTTCAGCAGGAGTGTTGATCCTGCGTACAGCAACGGATTTGCACCCGACGGTCAGTCATCTGCCGAGGCAGTGGCGGAAACAATCAGCAGAATCAATGCTGCCCGGCATACTGTTGATGTAGCGATGTACAACAATAATCGCAGCGACCTGACCACGGCACTCAAAAGTGCGCACAGCCGGGGAGTGAAGATCCGGTATGTTGCCTCCAAAAACGTGACCAACTCCGCACTGAATCCGCTGCCCCCGTTTCCTGTGATTTTTGTGAATGATGCCACCATCATGCACAATAAATTTATGGTTGTTGATGCCGATATCCCCGACAGCGCCTGGGTCATGACAGGATCCATGAACTGGACCAACACCAATATCAATAACGACCTGAACAACCTGCTTTTTATTCAGGATCAGTCGCTGGCCAGGGCATATACCCTCGAGCTGGAAGAAATGTGGGGAAGTACCGGAGATACACCCGATGTACAACGGAGCAGGAGCGGCTCTGCCAAGCGGGACAACACCCCGCACAGGTTCATCATCGGGGAAGTGCCGGTCGAACTGTGGTTTTCACCTTCCGACAGAACAACCAACAAAATTGTGAATTCCGTCTATTCAACCGACAGTGAGGCACTGTTTGGCCTGTTCTCGTTCACTAACAACGACATAGGCGATGCCATGATTGATCAGCACCTGAGTGGCAGGGAGGTAAGGGGTATTATGGAAAACATCAATGACCTTGGCTCTGAATACAATATACTCAACAATGCGGGTATCCAGTGCGTTGCTCATTCACTGAGCGGCGATTTTCACCACAAGTATGGTGTTTTCGATGTTGGTGATACAGATCCGCAGGTGGTAACCGGTTCGCACAACTGGTCTTTTTCCGCAGAGGCCTTCAACGATGAGAATACCCTGGTAATACACGATTTCCGGATTGCTTCCCTGTACAGGTCAGAGTTTGAGAAACGCTGGCAGGAACTGACGGTACCCGTTTCAACTCCGGAAACGATCAGGTTCAGTATTTGGCCCAATCCGGTGTCTGACAGACTGTTTTTCAGTACAGCCGAACCGGTTTCAGCAGTCCACATTACCATTTCTGATGCAATGGGCAGGGTCTGGACAGAATCTGAAGGCACAGGATTCATCAGGACAGACCAGCTGCCGGCGGGCTGCTACTTCATCACTATTCTGACAGCGGATGGTATCGGAAGCGTTCCATTTCAAAAGATTTAGGATTTCACAGTCGGGTGCAGCACACCCTGTCGGTACTGATGGCGTACTCCTGGGTGCGTGGGCGGACACACACGGGTGCACGAATGTACTTGACATTGGCACCGGAACGGGAATCATTGCACTGATGATCGCGCAGCGAACACAGGACGCATACATCACGGGTATTGACATACACAAGCCATCGCTGAATTGTTCGGGGAACAACTTCAGGGCATCGCCCTGGTCAGACCGGCTGCAGTTGCTGGAAACATCACTTCAGGACATGGCTGCGGCGAGCGAAACCCGATACGATCTGATCGTCACCAATCCGCCATTTTTTTCTGAAAAGATCCTTTCGCCCGATTCCGAACGCAGTCTGGGCCGTCACACAGCCACCTTGAGTCAGGATGAACTGCTCTTTTCCGTATCGGTGCTCCTGGCACCTGAAGGCCGTTTTTGTGTGATCCTGCCGGTCCGTGAAGGCATTCTTTTGCGCGAGAAGGCTGTACTGAACCGTTTGTACTGCAACATCGAGGTGAGTATCTTTACAGGGCCTTCCAAACCTGCCGAGCGACTGATGATGCAGTTCAGCAGGGATCCGGGCCGGTTTCTCAGGCAAACGCTGTCGCTGAAAGATGAGACGGGCAACAAATCGCCGGAATACAAACAACTGACGGATGAATTTTACATCACATAAACAGCATGAGCCATCTCCGCGGGAGATGACTCATGCACAAACTGATGTGGGGTATCAGGAAATGAAGCGCGGGAAGAACCCGGAATGATTAAAATAACAGAGCAAACAGGATTAAAGACAGCCTCGCGAAATGTGCATGAGGCGTATTTTGATCAAAGGCGGCGCAAAGATCGGAGTGGACAGCACAAGTGCCAATTTTTTGAGTTATATTAAAGTACCCCGGGGCAATTCAGCAGTTATACAAAAGTTATATATTGTATTTTTTATTAAATCTTAAACGGTTTTTAATCAATTTTTTGGGTAGCTTTCTGAACCTGTCATATTTCTCTGATAATTTTGTAGAAATCTTCGTCTTCTGCGGCTTTCAGTTTTTGCGTAATACGATATTTTTTGGCGAACACACTTTTGTGGTTGATGTTCATGAGGTTTGCAATATCTCTGAAAGCCAGATTCAGCTTCACGAGCGCACAAAATTCCAGCTCACTCTGGCTCAGTTCGGGAAACCGCGCCTGCAGTTTGTCCATAAAATCGGGATTCAGCTTTTTGAATCGGAGGAGGAGCGACTCCCAGTTTTTGTCGGTGCTTTTCAAATCGTTGAGCATACGCGTTAAATCGCTCATTTTGCCCGAAGACGATGTTTTTTCCAGAATCTGTTCAATTTTTTCGTTCAGATTGGCCATTTCGAGTGCGTTTCCGGCCAGTTCATGCTGTTGTTGCTCAATGATCTGCTGTTTAAGCCGCAGATTGTCCTGCAAAACAGCATTTTCGGCCGACCTGGACGAGTTGGACTCCTCTAATTTTTCGATTTCCTGGATTTTGTACCGGTTCTTTAGTCTGTAGTAAAGTACCAGTCCGACAAGGCTTATACAGCTGAGCAATGCCACCAGCAGGTAGAGCGTCCGGACTTCTACTTCGTGCCGGAGGTTTTTCTCGGCCAGCTTGCCCAGTTCGACTTCTTTTTCGAGCACGCTGCTTTTGTATTTGTGCTGCAGTTCACGTGCAATACGGTTTTCATTAAACTTTGCAAGGCTGTCGCTGACAGACCGGGCTTCTTTCCATTTGCCTGCCGATTCTTTGTACAGACCTTTTGCTTCCAGAACTTTTGCCGAGACAGTATAGAAATTGTAGGTGTCTCCCAGATTGGCATTTTTGAAAATATCTCTTGCCTGCGCATCCTTGTATATCCGGTATGCTTCCTCTGTATTTCCGGACGACAGCAATACGTCCATATAGCTCAGGTAGAGATTGTCATCGAATGATCCGTAACCCCTGGCAGAGAAAGCGAGTGCTTTCTCAAAATACTGCACAGCGCCGGTATCATTTCCGAGTTTTGACAGTGCGACAGCCTTCTGCAGGTGTGCCAGAGCCAGATGGTCGTTGTTGTCGTAACCGGATAATGCTTTCAGGGCTCTGTCTGCTGCTTTTTCTGCCTCTTCATACCTGCCTGTTCTTGTGAGTGCAAGCGAATAACTGGCCTCGGTCAGCCCGTAGTTCGCCATATCTTTTTGTTCCAGAAAAGACGGCAAAACCTGTTCAAACATTTTGATGGCAAACTCATAGTCGCCGGTCAGCAGGTAGGTATTGGCCAGTTTTTGTCGTTCAATGGTAATAGCATACTGGGTTGCCCCCGGATTGTTCTCCAGAATTTGAATGGAACGGAGCAGGTAGTCCAGCGAAATATCCAGATATCCCTGAATTTTGTTGACTGAGGCCATTTCCCCGTAAACTTCTGCAACCAGTCGCTTGTCGCCGGCAGCTTCATATATCTTGAGTGCCTGTCCCAGCAAATCAAGTGCCTGATCGAGCTGGCGCCTGTTTTTGTGAATTACGGAAAGGTTGAACAGTGCCTTTCCCCTCAGAATACTGTTCGGGATGGCGTGATCACCGACGTACCTGAAGTAGTGCTCTGCCGAGTCAAGTTGTCCGTTGATGGCATAATAAACTCCGTAAAAACGGAGAAGCGTCATCCGGGCTGTCGGTGACAAATCCGTGGCAGCCCGAAAGGAGTCCAGTTTTGATTTCGCTTTGGCCCGGTCAGACCGGATGAGCTCGAAAACTTTTTCCACGTTTTTGACCTGATCATCACCGCCTGACTGGGCCGCGCACAGGTGAGCAGCCAGTAACAGAGGCAATATCAGGAGTTTATTTGCAAATTTCATCTGAACGAGGTTTTCATTGAACAGTCCGGTCGGAAACCCAAAAGTATGTACTTGCCACTTTTTTTATCTGAAATATTGCCTTTTTTGTAGAAAAATATCGCAAAAAACTGAGCTGGAGGATGTTGACAATTTCGACAGGCTTCTACGGATAATATACAAATCCGGGTGATCACATTTCAAACAGTATTATACTTACAAAAACATTTCCCTGCAAATTGCGTTAAAACGTGCAATTATGTCTGACAAGAAAAAATTCGACTACCCTTTGTTCCGGAGGGTTATGCGAACGGTAGTTCCCTACAAGCGTGTATTCTATCTGACGCTCTTTCTCACCGCCGTTCTGGCGCCGATGGCCGTATTGCGCCCCAAGTTGCTTCAGGTGATGGTTGATGACTACGTTGCTCCGGGAAATATTCACGGAATGACATTGCTTGCCTGCGCAATAATGGGACTGCTTGTTCTGGAGGTCGTCCTTCGATATTTCTTTCTGTACCACGCCGACTGGCTCGGTCAGGCGACAATCAGGGATTTGCGGGTCAGGATTTTCAATCATGTCAACAAGCTGAATATCAGCTATTTCGACAAAACGCCCATCGGTACGAGCACTACCCGTACCATCAACGATATCGAATCCATCAATACGATTTTCAGCGAGGGCAGTATCACCATTGTAGCAGATCTGCTAACAATTGTGGCAGTGCTGGCGGTGATGTTCGCCACCTCGTGGAAAATGACGCTGGTGGTACTCTCTGTATTCCCCCTGCTCATTTATGGAAGCTACCAGTTCAAGGAGAGTGTCAGGAAGAGTTTTGAGAATGTACGCAATCATATTGCAACCATGAATGCTTTTCTGCAGGAAAGAATCAGTGGCATGCGTATCGTTCAGATTTTCAACGCAGAAAAGCGGGAGCAGGAGAAGTTCAGAACCATCAATCATGATTACACCGGCGCCAATCTCAGGGCTATATTCGCCTATGCCATATTTTTTCCGGTCGTGGATATTATTTCTGCGCTCTCACTCGGACTGATGGTCTGGTACGGTGCCCGCGGTGTGTTGTCCGACGAAATATCTGTTGGTACGCTCATTGCCTTTCCGCTGTATATTTCCATGCTTTACAGGCCTATCCGGATGCTGGCCGACAAGTTCAACACCCTCCAGATGGGTCTGATTGCTGCAGAACGTGTTTTCAAATTGCTGGAAAGCGAAGAGATTGTTCACAACACCGGTACGCTCGCCCCCGGGCGTCTGCGCGGGGAGGTACGTTTTGATGACGTAAAATTCTCCTACTCGGGCGATATCGAACAGGACGCTGTGCTGAAAGGTGTCAGTTTTGACATCAAACCGGGCGAAAGTCTGGCAATCGTGGGAAGTACCGGCAGCGGCAAGACCACCATTATCAGTCTGTTGAACAGGTTTTATGAAATTCAGGGCGGTAAAATTCTGATTGACGGCCACGCCATCAGCGAGTACGATGTGTTCGCGCTGCGCCGTCGTATCGCTGTCGTTTTGCAGGATGTGTTCCTTTTCTCAGGCACCGTTCTTGAGAACATAACACTCAGGGACTCTGAAATTTCTGAAGAGCAGGTCATCGAGGCCGCCAAAATGATTGGAGCTCACCAGTTCATTCAGAAACTGCCCGGTGGTTACCACTATCAGGTGATGGAACGTGGCGCCACACTGTCAATGGGACAGCGACAACTCATCTCGTTTGTCCGTGCACTGGTTTTCAATCCGGATATACTTGTTCTCGATGAGGCCACTTCTTCGATAGACCCTGAGTCAGAAGCAGTTATTCAGCATGCTATCGAAAAACTGATGGCTCGCCGTACAAGCATTATCATAGCCCACAGACTCAGTACTGTCAGGAATGCTGCCAATATTCTGGTGCTCGAAAAGGGAGAAATACTCGAATATGGCCCGCATGAACGTCTTCTGGAGATTGAAAACGGCAAATATCGCGAACTGTACGAAAAGCAGTTTCTTCAGACTTCTGTCTTGTCCTGAGCCACTGACTTTTTGTACACCGGGACGGTGCTGCACGGCTCTCCGAACATGATGCTTTGCGCCACCGGCTGCAGTTTCCTGGTTATCTCCAGATAAGCAGAGGCAGGAACTGGCTTGTCGCTGCAGCCCTTCACCACAATACGTTCTCCGGCGTAATCCGACATGTCCAGACTGTTCAGTTTCCTGAAAAAGGCCAGTTCCGTGTATTGATCCGGGGTACAAAGCGCCACATCGGAGGCATGTGGAGTAGCATACGTTGCTACAAGCATGTACGCCCACATGGGTATGATTGCATCTGCAGAGCAGAACACGGCCACGTTTTTGCCGTCATATTGCGTCCAGTCGTGCACTTTCAGGGTCTCCCTGAAGTCTTTTTCCTTCAGAATCAGCTCCATGAACAGAAACTGCTTCAGATCGAAGGGTACAATTTCGCCGGACGGATAAAAGGATTCGAGGTCAATGGTGACCAGTTTGCTGTTGGCTACGCGGTTGACAAGTGCTTCCACTTTTCAGACTGTTTAAGATTGAGGTGCTGGTTCATCGAGCGAGACGGGGGCCCCAACCGAGTTCTCCTCATCTCTGAATTCTTTTGGTTTGGGAAGATCTGTCAGACTGTTGATACCCAGATAATCCATGAACTTTTCTGTGGTACCATAAAGCAGTGGCCTCCCCGGGCCTTCACTCCGGCCAGTAATGAAAACAAGTTCCTTGTCCAAAAGTTTTTGCAGTGCATAATCACAGCTGACTCCCCTGATTTCCTCCAGTTCCGATTTGGAAACGGGTTGCTTGTATGCCACCAGTGCGAGGGTTTCCAGTGCTGCCTGGGAGAGGCGCTTGCGCGTGGTCTGCCTGAGATGCACAGCAACACTGTTGTGAAAGGCTCCTTTTGTCAGAAACTGCCAGCCTCCGGCTATTTCCACCAGCTCAAAGGCGTAGCGGTCGTCCCGAAACTGATTCTGCGATACTTCAATGGCTTTTCTTATAACCTCGTCTTCTATTGCAGCCTGCAAACTCTCCTCCAGTACCGTCCTGATATCAGACACGGCAATTGGCTGGGGAGAAGCAAAAATCAGGGCCTCGATATGTTGATTCAACAATTCCATGGAGCAAAATTAGCAATATTACCCTGTTGTCAGTATCGAACAGTTTCCTTTAGCAGCAATTTGTTTTGCAGCCCTCTTGCCTCCATGGTAACAACCGGGTTGTTGCCTTCCCAGCTGATCCGCAGGATTCCGAAGTTTTTTTCCACCACCATCTCCTGTACCCGATATCTGTTGGCTTCGGAAGTGCCGCTCCGGATGTGTGTCATTCCGCTGGAGGTGAAATCATAAAGCGGATAGGGCAGGCCTTCTATCTGCATTCTGGAAATCTCTGCCATGTGCCTGTCGCCGCTCAGTATCAGCAGGTTTTTTGGTTTTATGGTTGTGATGAGCCTCAACAGTCGCTTGCGCTCGTTGGGAAAGTTTCCCCATTTTTCGTAGGGATGGTCGTCGGCTATGGCCTGTACGCTGGAACACAGTATGTTCAGTCCGGCTTTGCTGGTCGAAAGCTCATTTTCAAGCCACTTCCATTGTGTATCACCCAGCATATCGCCATCTGTATTGGGGAGGTACCGCTTCTGTCTGGACGGATCCGGAACCAGCGAGTCTCTGAAATAACGCAGATCCAGCAGTATCACCTTGACGGATTGTGGCCCTTTCCCGAATGTGTATGACTGGTATGCGCCCTCGCGCCTGCGCACGGGGCTCGACAGCGGAACATCCAGAAAGTCCATCAGCGCCTTTTTCGACCCCTTTTTCATCGGATAATACTTGCACGCATCATTTTTTCCGTAGTCATGATCATCGTATATTCCTATGACCTGCGCTTTTGATCGAACCAGTTTGTAGTCGGGAGAGGTTTTCAGTCGCCGGTAGTGGGCTGCGAGGGCCTTCATATTGGTGGTGTCGGCATAAATAATGTCGCCAAGCCAGATCCACAAGTCAGGATTGTTGGCTGAAACCGCCTGCCACATGGTTTGTGGTTTGTCGAGTTTGTTGCACGAGCCGAATGCAATAATGTGCGGAGATACGGTTGTGTCAACAAAAGACGGCGAAAATGCCTCGGTGTCTGTGACTTCGGCTTCTTCTCCTCTTGCCCTGAATTCGTTTTCAGGCGTGCCCTGTGCAAGACAAAGCGCCGGAAAAAGACCGGCGATCAGGATGATTGCATGGAATGTCTGTCTGCTCATCAATTGTCTGGAATAATTTGATTTTCAATCCTCTGCAAGAACGAGTATTGCGTTCTCTTTCGTACAATTTCATGATCACATTTTGCCAATATTTTTCCTGCACCAAAATAATACGGCTTTTTCCAGAACAATACAGCCTTTTTTTGCATCTTGCAGTCTGTCTGAAGAGTTACACTGTTTTACCGGTTTCCTTTTCAGATTAAACCCGGAAATTCTTTTATGCGCCTGTCAATTGTACCGGTTTTTTTGCTGTTTGTTGTACTCTCGTCTTGCTCCTATACCATCAGAATCAGAGATGGGCGAACCGCTTTCGAGCGCAAACAGTTTGCTGTTGCCATCCCCATGCTCCGCAGGGAGTTTGAAAAGGCTGATCTTCGACGCGAGCGGGGTCAGCTGGCGTTTCTGATCGGTGAGTCTTATCGCCACTCAGGCCAGGATGACAGGGCGCTCGACTGGTATGCCAGAGCATACGAGAACAACTTCGGCACCGAAGCGCTGAAGGCGAAGGCATACGCGCTGAAAAGAACAGAGCAATACGCCCAGGCCAGGGAAACTTTCCGTACGCTCGGTATTGAAATAGGCTCAAGATACGAGTACAGAAAGGAAATCACAGCCTGCGATATAGCCGCAGAATGGGTGAAAGACATACCCTGGTCCGGCCTGACTGTTCAGCCGGCTCCTTTCAACAGTCCGCAGAATGACTTCGCTCCTGCTGTTTACTCCGATGGCCGTATTGTCTTCACCACAGACCGTAATATTCCCGGAAACCGCGAAAAGTACTCCTGGACGGGAAACCGTTACATGGATATGATGGTGGTGGAACCGGATAACGCCAGCCCGCAGTTGCTGTTTCCCGCTGCTTCCGGCAGCCTGTCCAATGCAGGAGTTTGTACGCTGAACAAAAGTGGTACCGAACTGTTTCTCTCCCGATCGGTCAGTTATTCCAAAGGTGATGATGCTTTCAACCGGCTCTTCGTTTGTTCAAGAACCGGGCCCGGGGAGGAGTGGTCTGAACCCGAACAGCTGCCCTTCCAGAAAGACAGGATAAACTACATGCATCCGGCGCTGAGTACCGATGGTAACACCCTCTTTTTTGCTGCCAATGATCCGGATGGATGGGGTGGTTATGACCTTTGTGCCATGCAGCGCAATCCACGAAAGGAGTCGGGCTGGGAAGAACCCGTAATTCTCGGACGAAATATTAACTCATCCGGAAACGAGGTGTTCCCGACAACAGACGGCGATACGCTTTACTTTTCATCTGATGGTCTGCCGGGAATGGGCGGACTCGATATTTTCAAGACTTTCCGCACCGACAGGGGCTGGATCCCGCCGCTCAATCTGAAGGCGCCCGCAAACAGCGGATACGACGATTTCAGTTTTCTGGTGCTCAGTACAGCTCCAAAAAATACCTTCAAAAGACCCGGCGAGCTGGTCAGATCGGGCCTTCTGTCCAGCAACCGAAAGTCGGAAGGCGCAAAGGGCGGCGACGATATCTATCGCTTTGAACAACGGATTCCACTCCCCAAACCAGTGCCGCCCGATACTCGGACCGTCAGGGTCGCAACACCGAAACTGCTGCTGGATGTTTATGTTCTGGAGAAAATTTACGCAGATCCGGATAACCCGAACAGCACGGTTCTGGGGCGGAAGCCACTCCTTAATGTAACTGTAAATGCCGAATTTTCAGGTAAAAAACAATCTTTTGTCACGAATTCTGACGGCTTCTGCCGACTTGAATTGTCCGAAAATACAGATTACTCCTTTCTGGCATCTTCCCCGGGCTACCTTTCCGACGGAGAAAAATTCAGCAGCAAGGGCATCGCGCGCGATCCCGGCAACCCCGTGCAATATTTTGAACTGGAAATTGTACTCGACAGGATTTACCGGCAAAAAGAAATTGTACTCGAGAATATCTATTACGACTATGACAAATGGGATATTCGCAAGGATGCCGAACCTTCACTCGACCGACTCGCAGAAATTCTCCGCCAGAATACTGATATCAAAATTCAACTCGGCAGTCATACCGATTGCCGCGGAAATGATGCCTACAACCTGGGTCTGTCGCAAAAACGCGCTCAAAGTGCCGTTAACTATCTCATTTCAAAAGGTATTGACCCCTCCAGACTGACTGCGGCAGGATATGGGGAAACCAGTCCTGCTGCTTCCTGTGCGTGCACGCGCTGTACGGAAGCCGAACATCAACTGAACAGAAGAACCACTTTCAAGATCGAGTAATCTGATAATTATGCTGCGTATCATCACAATAATACTGCTCTGCCCACACTTTTCGACAGCACAGTGGACTGCTGCTGCCAGTCCGGCCGGTGCAGGATCCATTTTCAAGGCCTCGTTTCCCTCCGCGACAACAGGTTATCTCGCCGCCGATAATGGCGATATTTTTCGTACTGTCAATGGCGGAAATTCCTGGAATCAGATATATAATGAAGGGTCGGTAACCGGTTTCGATGCCTACGATTTCAATGATGTGCTGTTTCTCACTGAACAAACCGGTTTTGCTGTTGGCGTTGATTTTTGGGCCGGCGATTACCTGATCCTGAAAACAACCAACGGCGGCGCAAGCTGGACGCCATTCACGTATGAATTCGGACTGTTTTTCGGTTGGTGTAATGCTGTTGATTTCCCGGATGCTCAAAATGGTTACGTGGCGGGTGACTTCGGACTGGTATTCCGCACCACAAACGGAGGAGCATCCTGGATTGCTGCCCAAACTCCGGTTTTCAGCAGGCTCACGGATGTGGACTTTCCCGATGCCCAAAACGGATTTGCCCTCAGTAACGAAAAGCAGTTGCTCAAAACGATTAACGGCGGCGCTTCCTGGCAGGTAATCAATCTCCAGCAGGATTTTTCCTTCATCCGGTTTGCAGATGCCCAGACGGGTTTCGCCAGCGGCGACGGACTGTTCCGAACAACTGATGGAGGTTTAACCTGGCAGCGCATCCAGACTGATATCCCGTTCGGGCCCCGTGATATCGAATTTGTCAGCCCCTCCACTGCAGTAGCAATCTGGAACGGAAGTTTCTACAAATCTGTGGATGCATGCCAGACCTGGCACCTGCAACAATCCACCATCAGTTTGCCCGGTCCCGACGACGCTTACGGTATATATGACCTGGATTTGTCTGCAGCATCCGGAGGCTGGGCAGTGGGCTATAAAAACGTTGCAGGTACAGTAAGTGCACTGGTGATGAAGACGGACAATGGTGGCGGACTGGCCCTCGATTTCAGCCTGTCATCGGATTACCTTCCCTGTCCCGGAGTGACACCCGTTACAGCCTTTGCATCTTTGATCGGCTCAGGTAATTTACAATGGTATATTGATGGTGTCCCTGCCGGTTCAGGCGGTACAACGGAAGTGTTCGACGGACCCTGGACAAGTGGAAATCATGTGATCAGTGTCCGGGCGACTCAGGGCAGCAATACGGTCACACGAGAGAAATATATTCAGGTGGAGAATGCTCCCGGTGACAATCCCTCCTGGAATTTCAACTTTACCCAGTATGCCTGCCGGGGTGATCGGGTAATCCTGTATCCCAATTTTGTGTCGCAGGATCTGCTCCAGCTAACCCTGAACGGGGTAGTGGTGGATGGCCCCCGGGCTATGACGGGCAATACACAGGATAATCTGCTTACCTCTCCACTGGCAGCCGACACCAGTGTGTTCATGCTGGAACTGATTACTGCCTGCGGCCCCGTTCCGTTGCGCGAAATCCGTGTTCCAGCCCGTCCGCTGCCCGATCAGTCGCTCCCGGTGTTTACGGATGATCCGCTTGTGCGCTGCACGACCGGTAACTGGACCACCATTAAAGTAGGAAATACCACACCTGAATACTATTTCCGACTTTTTCAGGATGGTCAGCCTGCAGGCAGCTGGCCTGTAAATGGCGGGTGGGGAACAACAGAAATCGTTTCTGCATATTTTGACTCTACAGCGATATTTACGGTCGCAGCTACCAATCAATTTGGCTGTACGGCATATTTGTATGATTCAGTAACCGTACAGGTGGAGCGCCCCGAAGCCCGGTTTGGGATCAATGGAGCCAATTTACCCTTTGGAACTCCCGTGAGTGTGCATTTTGAAGGAAAAGAATCCGCCCAGCTTCAATGGGATTTCGGGCCGGGTGCTGCACCGGCTGCTCATACAGGACAGGCACCTCCTGCGATCGGCTACAGTCCGGCAACCGACAAGTCGGCAATCAGGCTTGTTGTCACCGGAGCATTGGGTTGCCGTGATACCTTCGAACGTGCAATCGGTTTTTACACCCCGGGCGTTCTGAGCGAGTACTGGGCACAGGAAATGGACCTGGCCAGTCAGCAACAGGCTTTGATTCTGGGTCAAAATATATGTGTATCCTCACAGGGTAATATTTATGTGGATGGATCTACTGAAGACGGGCTCACCGATTTGAATGAATTCGGATCATTTGTGGCCACTCGTGCAGGCGCACCCGCCTACCTGCGCGAGGGAACTGCCGGGATTTTCAAATACGATCCTGCAGGAGTATTGCTCTGGTACCTGGATGTGGAAGGCCCGCAATACGGGTTCCGCGACTTTGAAACCACGACAGACGACCACCTGATTATTCCGTTCACCCAGGGTGGCAACGGATTTATACCTTCCACCGATCAGAAAAGGGTGCCTTTTCGGGATCTGCGAGGTACTGCATTGTGCGATTACGACCAGCAGGGCAGGCTTGTCTGGACTGCCTGGTCGCGCGGGTGTGGACAATATGGAGGCGCCTACGCACGTGATGTTGAAATTGATCCGGAAGGCAACATCTATATGCTGGGAGATGCCTCTGGCAATTTCGGTCCGGAATGTGCCAATTTTTACTCCGCCGGTTCAGATGTGCCTGATTTCACGATACCGGCAGGTTCCTGGCTCGCCAAACTGAATGAAAACGGCAAATACCTGTGGGTAATCTCACTGGGAGATTCGTTTGGCGGTTCAGCGCTTCAATCTGATAGCGATGGTAATTTGCTGATCTGCGGTTCGGGTAATGCAGCGCTCAAAAAAGTGAGTCCTTCTGGCCAGGTACTCTGGAGTCTGTCGGCTGTTCAGGGTGATAATATCTACTATAATGTGCTTAATCTCGCTACAGATCCCGGCGGCAATTCCTATCTGGCCGGTTTCTTCAGAACCGAAATCGGTTTCCCCGGACTTCCGGTTATCAATGTGGGCTGGCCGGTACATCCTTCCGATTACGATCTGTTTGTTCTCAAAGTGGATCCTGGTGGCACTCCAGTATGGCTGAAAGCCGGCAGAACCGGCGACTGGACAGAAAACACGGCTGTACAATACAGAAATGGATCACTTTTCGTTTACGGATCGTTTGGAAAGGGCCCGTTTGAGTGGGATAACTTCGCCTGCGAGGGCAGGTCGTGGCGGAACGTGATTCTGATGCAGCTGGATGCCCAGCAGGGCAATTATCAGGCAAGTATGTTGCTGGACGAGCCCGATCCCGATGATGCTTCACCTGCAGCCAACTGGTACACCTGCTATGGGCGATCCATGCAGGTGGATGATGAAGGGCGCATACACATCGCCGGAAGAACGGGCTACCGGGCCAGTTTCGGTGATGCCGACCTGGAAACACCGGGGTGGCTTTATCTGGCCAAAATAGCGCGCCTTTTCACGGTAAGTACCCATGTGGCTGCGTCTGATTCGGTTGCTGTGGCTGTTCTCCCGAATCCGGCAGCAGGAGAGGGGACGCTCCGCATACACGCTGAAAGGAAAACAGGTTGTACAGTGCGCCTGACGGACACTGCAGGCAGACAGGCAGCTGCTCCGGTGTATATTGATTTGCAACCTGGTGTAAATACGCATGAATTACCTGTGCGACTGGTGCCTGGTACGTATTTGATTGAAGTAACAACAGATGACGGGCACCGCACTGCATTGCGATGGATGTGTATCTGACAGCACAGTGCCCGGCACTGACAAATTACATCATATCATTCCCTTGCATATTCATCCGGTTGTTTTTCCGGTTGAAAAGTGAGGTGTCCATCTTTCCGAAGCGAAATGAAAAGTTCAGGCGAACGAGCTGAGGATTCATGATCCGCCAGCTGTCCTGCGTAAAGAAGTCGGTAGCGATGTAAGAACCGGATTTCCGGGTGGCGAACACGTCCTGAACACTCAGTGTCAGGGATGCCTGATTTTTCAGGAAATCCTTTTTGATGGAGGCGTCCACGAACCAGTATGCTCTGGTATAACCCTGTGCTGTATTCTGGGTGGGTGGTCCGAAACCACGGAACGGATCATTATTCGTCACAGGGGTGAATGAAGCCTTGGTGCGGTATTCGCCATTAAACTGCAAAGTGTACCCGGAAGGGAGTGTTAGCTGAACAGTTTCTTTCAAGAATGCGCTCATCCGGCTTATTTTCAAATCTGATTCCACATTCGAGGCGTCAACTTTCGACTGATAGACATTCAGGTTGGTAGTCACATCGAGCCTTTTGCCAAATTTGTTTTTCAGGGTGAATTCACCGCCATAGGCAGCTGCACTGTTTCCATTGGCATAGGTTGTAACCACTACCTCCTTGTTCAGCGCAGCATTATATTCATTCACCTGCCAGGAGGCAATCAGGTTAGTTGCCTGCTTGTAATACACTGACACGAGCAGGTTGTGATTCCGTGAAATGAAATTCTGGTATGAAATTTCAATGGAATTATTGAACTCGGGCAGTAACCCCGGATTTCCCCGTCTCAGATTGAGGGAGTCGGTAAAATCGGTAAATGGCATGGTCTGGAAGAAGTTGGGCCGGTTGACGCGTCTTGTATAGGCCATCTGAACCTGGTCGCCACCGTCATTGAGTTTTCTGGTCAGGAATGCACTTGGGAAGAGGCTGATCGGGTAGGAGATCGTAAAAGAAGAGTCACGGTCGGTGAGAGCCCCCTGGTACAGACTGCTCTCCGCGCGCAGGCCCGCCTGAATGCCCCATGAGCCACTTTGACGGCTGCCCTGGAGGTAAGCAGCGTACACATCATCATCAAACCTGAAGTGATCGGATATCTGGGGAACCTGATTCCATTCGTTGGTAAGCGCATTGAAAACGGTGTTTGTGTTATCATTCCGGTTATCACGGATTGTAGCCTTTATTCCGCCCTCGATTTTGGTTTTGTCGTTCAGCGGATTGACAAAGTCTGACTGCAATGTGAGGAAAGAGCCGCGTCCTGTCCCATCCTGCTTCTCCCTGTTTGTATTGCCATCATCGTATGTTGTGGTGTAGGCATTGGCGCCCTGAAAACGCACCTGGTTATAATTCAGGTCAGCAGTCCATTCAGCGCCCTGTTTTGGAAACAGGTGTTTGTACTGAAGGGAGGTGCCCAGATTTCTGAAATTCCTGTCGATGAGCGAACTGCGGTCGTACTGTACGGATTGTATGAGGTTCGGGAAAAAATAGTCGGTTTGGGTATGGATATCGTCTTGTGGGGTATGGTGCCCGCGCATGAAATTGCCGCTCAGTGTAAAGGTATTGCGGTTGTCGGGCAGGTAGTCCACCCCGAAACGGCCATTGGCAAATGAACCCTTCATACTGGTTTCTGTGGTTTGCACCACATTGGCAAGCGGATTGCCGAACAGGTTCTCACGGGCAGTTTCGGCTTCACCTGCGCCGTTGTGCCTGTTCAGCATGGCAGAACCAAAAATATTGAACTTGCCGCCCCTCGCATTCAGGTCTGCACCGAGATTATAGCCAAGTTGTGAATCGCCACCCAGTCGTACATTGCCATTATAGCCCAGCCTGCGTTCTTTTTTAAGTACGATATTAACGATACCAGCGGTGCCTCCGCCTGCGTCGAATTTGGCAGACGGGTTGGTAATGACTTCAACGCTTTCGATGGCATCCGCTGCAATCTGATCAAGAGAAAGGGTTGTGGGTTTCCCATCCACAAAAATTTGGGGAGCGCCATTGCGCAGACTTACGTTTCCATCGAGATCAACTGAAAGAGAGGGTACATTTTTAAGGGCATCCTGAGCCGTACCACCGGCAGCCGTAAGGTCTTTGTCCACCCGGTATGATTTCCTGTCGAGTGCCAGTGTTACCGTGGAGGCTTTGCCTGAAATAGTTACTTCATCCAGTTTGGTAGCATCCTCCAGCATTCTGATATTGCCCAGGTCTTTATCAAATTTTGTCATTCCGGCTCCCGGGAATCCCCCGGCTGGTGGACCAGGAGGCATGGCAGGTCGTGCATCACCTGCACCGGGTGGTTTTATCCCGAAAGTAACTGTCTGACGCATTTCAGCGTAACCCAACACCGATATTTTCAACTCAAAATCTCCCATAACCGGGATATTTTCCAGGCTGAAATCGCCATTTGCCTCTGTCAGCTGGCCGGCCAGGATTGTATCTTTGGCAGTTTTGGTTGCCGGATTGAATTTTTTACCCGTCAGCTGAACTGTGGCGTAACCAATACCGGTTCCTGCAGGATCCACTACCTTGCCAAAAAAACGGCCAATATTCATTTTGGAGGGATCGAACCCGCTACCCGGGCCTCCGGGCGGAAACTGGGCATAAACGGTGTAGCTGCCAGAGAAAAGTAGTGCAATGAGTAAACTGTGTATTTTGTTCATAACATGTGAATGATTTGGAAGTAACGACCGGTTAATTCCGGACTGTGTAACCGAACAGATGCAAAGGTGCAGGGGAATAACCGCTCTGAATGAGGTCAGTCGGCAAACAGGCTGAATGTATAGGCGAACAGGCGTTGGTATCAGTTGATCGAAGCTGAAATGTTCCGACCTTTGTGGAGTTATGAAGATAAAAAGCAGATCCATTTTACTTCAGCTGGCAGTCTGGATAAGTTTCTGGTCGGTTCTGGCATTTACAGGCGATGCCGACGACAAACTGCCTGCCTTCTACGTTGTCATGACCATTCGTGTGGCAGGGCTCGCCATTTTCTATAATATGGTGTACCACTTGCTCCTTCCGCTCTATTTCAATAACAGAAAAAAACTGTTTTATCTGCTGGTTCCGGTTGTTCTGACCGGGAACGTGGCAGTCAAAACAATATTTGATCTCAAATGGGGGGCTCCGGAAAAACTGTTCATCAGCAAACAGCGGGAAATACGGGAAAAAGCGCACGAAAGACCGCTGGTGTATATTATTGTACCGCCTGTTATACTTACCCTGACTCTTTTTGGCTTTGCGGCTACATTCAAAGGGTTTCGTGCTTTTGAGACCAAACGCAAGTCGGAAGAAGAAGCCAACCGCAGGAGACTGGAAGCAGAAATCGCACTGCTGAAATCACAGATTAATCCTCATTTCCTCCTGAACACACTAAACAACCTATACGCGCTTTCGATTACCGAACCGGGCAGAACACCCGGGGCACTGTTGAAACTGTCGGAAATGATGAGCTACATCCTGTACGAGTGCGCGCAGCCGCGTGTTCCTGTTTACAAGGATCTTGAATTTATCGAAAATTATATCGATTTGCAGCGTTTGCGCCTGTCGCCGAATATCACCCTTGAAACATCTCTGCCTGCCGAGACAGATTCGTCGCTCACTATTGAACCCATGCTGATGATTCCTTTCATTGAAAATGCCTTCAAGCACGGGTTGTCTACCAGGCAGCCGCATACAATTTCCATATCCGTCGGTATCAAGGACAAAATAATAAACATGTCGGTCATCAATCCGCTGATCAGGAAAGCTGATGAAATTGATGACGACAAGAAGCACCGGGGAATCGGTATAGCAAATACGCGTCAGCGCCTGGAGCACAGTTATCCACATGCATTCCGGTTACAAATTGGTGAAATGGACGGAAAACATGTAGTAACGCTGGATATTCAACTTGAAAAATCATGATACTCATTGCGCTTGACGACGAACCGCTGGCACTGGCGTTGCTGGCGAACCACCTGAAAGCATTTCCTGAATGGGAGATGCCTGCATCCTTCACCAATGCCGTTGATGCAGCAGAGTACATCCGCAGAAACCGGGTGGATCTGCTTGTTTCAGATATCAACATGCCAGATATCAGCGGTTTGAAATTTGTCAGCGAACTTGGAGCAGACAGGCCTCTGGTTATCTTTCTGACTGCATTCCGTGAACACGCGCTGGAAGGATATGATCTGGATGTGGTTGATTACCTGATCAAGCCAGTTTCACCCGGGCGACTCGGAAAAGCGCTGGACCGGGCATCGGAGTTGCTGGGGTTAAGAAGAAAAGCGCTGATGGCCGATTCGCTGAAAACTGAAGAATACTTTTACGTTTTTACTGAATACCAGCAGGTAAAAATAGTTATTCGTGAAATCGTGTACATTGAAGCCATGGGTGATTATGTCAAGATATGGCTTTCAGGCGTGCAAAAGCCGGTTATTACGCTCGAGCGGCTCAAAGAACTGGCAGACAGGTTACACGTCAGCGGACTCAGGCGTATTCACCGGTCGTTTGTGGTAAATCCAGGGAAAGTGGAGGCACTGCAGAAGAGCCGGGTAATGGTGGCGGGCAAGTGGCTACCGGTAGGAGACGCATTTGCGGGGAACATTGACTGGACGAAACTTTAGCTCCGGCATCAATCGCTGTCGTGCATCCTGAGCATCTGCGGAACCTCATCGTTTTCCCCGATCTGATCGAAGAATGTATCCAGAAACAGCATCATGTCGTCACTTGTTTCCCTTGACACGAACCGGTTGCGGCAGATGTCGTAAATTGCCTGTCTGTTCTTGCGGATATTCATGACAGCCCGCTTCAGTGCATCCGGCTTGATACCGTTGGCCATCAGAAAACGGTCTCTGACTGTTTTCAGGCCGGTATCCGATGACGGACTGGCGTACGGTGCCGAAACGAGTCCGGAAAAGTCAAAATCATAGGGTAGCGCAAGTATTTTACCCCCTGCCTGTGTGCGAAGCAGTCGCACATTTCGCATCATGGAAATATCCCAGTCGGTGTTGCCGATCATGTACTCAAACATGACCATGAGTGCTGCCTGGTTGGCTGCCAGACTGTCGGGAGCAATGCCGTATTCCTCCACCTCTGTACCATTATAGCGTGCGGCTGTCTCTTCGGCGTCTTCCACCAGAATGGCGAACATGGTCTTTTTGGATTTTTCGACATGTGTATCCTTGATTGTCAGCCGGATCAGCCTGGCCTTCACGTGTACCGGTGAAAGTTTCTCGAACATTTTGTAGGCCAGATACTCCCGGATAACCAGTTCGTCGCCCATACTGTTGTCGAAAGCAGGCAGAACAAGTTTGATTTCGTTGAGCGTATCCATACCGGCTGCGATCAGCTCCTTTTTCTTGAATTTGAGCTTCAGGGGCGGATAAACAGCATTTTTTCGGCGGTACTTTCCCCTGGGCCGGACTTCAGCCTTGAATGTGAGCCCGTTATCGGTCATTACTGCGGCCGGGAAGTATGAATCGTTATTTCGCTGGGCCATAACAGTAGTCAGGTCCATTTCGATGGTTACCCTTTCGCCCTCATTTTGTCCGATGGCTTCCATGATGGTAGTCATCTTCCGCTGGGCTGCTGCAGAGGCGATGGTAAAAAAGAAGGCGATTATAGTTGGTATGCTTGTAATGCGCATGACATCAGTTGATTAGTTCGATTGGATGTTGCGGTCATCCCGATGACAAATATAACGCAAAACATCGCCTGAAAGTTACTGCTTCATGAATACTTTATTTTGAAATGCAGGCATGAAGAGCGATGTTTCAGAATCAATACAAAATTGCCGGCAATCCGACGAACATATTTTCTGTATTCGACAGAATACCGGAATTAATAGCCCAATCAGGAATATTGTTAAGTTTTGTTACCTCTTCAAGAATTTCATGTCAAAATGCCAAATACCGACAAGTCAGGGTCGTATGTTTTTCTAACTTTGCCGTCTGAATTTTGTTTGCAATACAAAACAACCATTTATATGAAGAGATCAATTCTCCTGCTGGGTGTACTGGCTGCCCTGTCTGCAGGCGCCCAGGAATCGAGAGGCATTTGCGGTAATACCGCTGCCGACCAGATGCTTTACGAGCAACGTCTTGTTGACAATCTCGCCCGGGTCGAAGCGGGTTATGTTCAAGAAAGGGATGTTCAGTATGTCCCGGTGTTTTTCCACCTTGTTGGAGATGCCAATGGCAATGGCCGCGCGCGCGAGATCAAGGTGATGGAACAACTTTGTGCCCTGAATACTGCATACGAACCGATGGGTATTCAGTTTTATCTGAGTCCGCACCCCACACTTGGCCTTTTCGACAAAACAATCAATAACGCCAACGTATATACGAACCAGAACAACACGTTCCTGATGAATACAAAGCGCCATCAGAACGCTATCAATTACTTCATCACGGATGTGGCAGCCTCGGGCAATTCTGGTCCGGGTATTGTACTGGCCTATTACTCGCCGCTTCAGGACTGGATTGTGAGTCGCCGCGACCAGATCAACGGACTGGCCAACAACAGCACGATTCCACACGAGACAGGTCACTTCTTCAGTCTGATGCACCCTTTCCTTGGCTGGGAGAGCTCCAGCGGCTTTGGCCCCGGCTCTGCCGGCTGGCCAGTTGCACCTGTGATAGCACCTGACGGGGTGGCTACCGAGCGTCAGGATGGTACCAACTGTTCTACTGCTGCCGACCGAATCTGCGATACAGGTCCCGATTACAAATTTGCCTTCCTTCAGAGCGGATGCGGAAACTATAATGGTGGCGCCAAGGATCCGCTCGGCGTGGTGGTTGATCCGCTCGAGACCAACACGATGAGCTACTTTGACGGCTGCTCTTCCTACTCGTTCACGCCCCTGCAGGCAGTTGCCATGCAGGCCGACCTGAACAGTGCGTCAAGAAACTATCTCGACAACAGCTTCTCGCCTGCGTCGGTATCTTTCACAACACCGACCGACCTGCTGGTTTCACCCGTTTCGGGCAGTACAGTGCAGTTCTTCAACGCTGTGCAGCTTGCCTGGAATGCTGTGGACGGAGCCACGCACTATCTGGTTGAAGTGGATATCATTCCGACTTTTGCCACAACGAATGTAAAAACGTACATCACAACGGCCACATCTCTGGCACTGAATGATCTGGTGGGCAGTGAAACGTACTACTGGCGTGTCAAACCATTCAACCAGTACTACACCTGTGCTGTGCCCCGCTCCCGCAATTTCAAGACCCCTGCAGCAGCCTCTGCAGTGGCTGATATCAACGGACTGCAGGCCTGGCAGGTAATCCCGAATCCGGTTGAAGCCGGTCATGCAGAGCTGCGCGTAAACACCGCAAACGGACTTGAAGCCAATGTTTATATCGTTGACATGGCCGGAAAGATGCTGCGAAACATGAATAACGTTTCCTTTGCTCCGGGCTCTGCAACTGTTGAATTGCCTGTAGAAGGACTTACCAGCGGTTTCTATTTCGTGGTGCTCGACGACGGCAAAGGCCGCGATACCCGCAAGCTGGTCATTGCCAATTAACTGATCATAATTTGTTTCAACAAAAAAGCCCGGTCGCAAAACGACCGGGCTTTTTTGTTGTGACTCGCTGAAACGGAAACATCAGCTTCCTTTCTCCCTGACATACACTTCCTGATCCTTGTATTTGGAAGGGCATTTCAGCAGCATCTCCGACGCCTGGAATACTTCACCGGACATCTCACCGGTGAGAACAATTGATTCAGAGCGTTCAAAGTCCTGTGGTTTGGCGGCGTGAAGTTCCACTTTTTTTACCTGTCCGGCCTCATCGCGCAGCCAGAACGACAGAAAGTCGGGATTTTTAACCGGGTCGTAGTCAACGGGCTGGTCTTTCACGAGCGTACCAACCAGCTTGACTCGGTCGCCACTCTGGGCCGCCTGTGCGAAATTGGCATAAGTTGTGACGTCTTTGCTCGCAGAAATCAGAATTGACACAGCTGCGGCAATCACGACAATGGCAATGATGTGGGTTTTTTTCATAGCGTGGGTATGCAGTGTGTTTGCGGTAACTGCATTTTCGCTGCAAAGTTAATGGATAACTGAACAGAACAGCAACACAACGGGGTGTTAAAGCGTGGGTTTTTTGCCTCCCTTGAGAAACCCCTGAATGGCAGTCAGCGTATCCCACTGACCATCGGCAGCAAGTTTGGCCTGGGAGGGCCATGTACCCGGGTTGTGCATGGCCAGCTGAGGGCCTGCCTTGGCAAGTATTTCACTCAAACGGGCAACTTCTGTTTCTGACAGTTGCTGATACGTGAGGATACCGTACTGATTGAGCAGCATCTGAATTTTCGTGCCGATACCCTCGATGACAGTCAGGTCGTCATGTGCATCGGGAGCAGGTGCCGTCAATGGTACAGGTTCGGCAGCATCTGCCGGGGCTGCAAAAACGGAAAGGTGCTGATCGGAGGGTATTTCGATTGACAGATTATTTTGGGTATCAGTTTCTTCCGGGAAAACTGTCTCCTTTTTTTGTGGTGGTTCGCTTTCCATATGGGGCAGCGGCATTTCCTGCATTTCTTCAGCAATTCCGGGGCTGACTGTGGCCGAAGCGGGCGTTATTTCTGATTTTTCCGCATGATTTACGACTTTCGAACCCGGTGAATCCGGGAGTTCGAGTGTGATTGATTCGGGGCCAGCTGACAGTGGCAGGGCGTGTGAAAGGGCCAGTTCAGTATCCAGTTTTCTTTTCTCGGCGTACAAATCTGCGAGTTTGTTTTCCAGGCTCTGGCGTTCCTGATCCAGCATCCTGTTGTCCCGTGTGAGTATGGCGTTTTTCTCATTGAGGGAGGCACATTCGGCATCGGAAGCGGCTGCCTTCTCACGGACGGTCCTGATTTCCTCCCGTAGCGCATTAACGGTAGCCAGATTGCTTTGGTTGTCCAGATCCATCTGGTCGGTCTGGAACTTGTAACGTGCCCAGACAGCCCAGCCGAGCCAGACACCCAGGGCAAAGGATCCGAGCAACATGGCCAGAATCTCGAGTGCATGCTGCGCGAAGGCGCCGTTTGCAAAGTCGAATAGTATCAACTGATTCATAAAAAGATTATCCTGCGGTTTGAAGCGGCATTACCACTATTTTTTGATCACAACCTCAACACGTCTGTTTCTGAAACGGCCGTATGGAGTGTCGTTGTCAGATCGCGGCATATCCTCGCCTTCCGAGGTGCAGGTGATTCTGGATGCCGGAATTCCCATGCTTTTGAGTATATCACGTACGCTCCGGGCACGCTCCATTCCCACCTCATAATTGGCATCGGCACTGCCTACGAAATCGGTATGTCCGGTAATTAAAATTCTGCCACCTGTTTTTTTCCATTGTTTTGCCAGTTCGTCCAGATAACTGCCGGCCGCTTTGCGGAGCGATTTTTCGGTGTATTGTTGCGGGAGGCAGATGGTCAGCCGGTTCTTCTCTTTCTCCACGAGTACCTGCCGGGTATTTCTACGGGAAGTTGTATTCGTTGCGGAAACTACCGGAGAGCCACCTTTCGCGGTCAGATTTGAACTTTTGGCAACCATCTTTTCAGCAGGTGCGGTGCTCTTTTCCGGGATTACCTTCGCAGGCTTATTCTGCCGGGCGGCAATTTTTTTTTCTGTTTTTACTTCTTTTTGTGCCGTTTTTACAACTTCCGGTTTCTTTTCGACAATTTTTGGAAAGGTTTCCCGGGTTTCAGGCTCCGTGGCTACAGCCAGTGGCTGTGTGACGGGCTTCACGATTGTGCCTGAAGATGTTTCCAGATGCGTATCCTCGTAACAGGATTGTTGTATTTCACAGACATACCACTTGGTGCAGAGCACGAGCCAGGCAGTAAACACGCCGAAAATGAGTAATTTCAGGTTCATGTCAGTTGCTTTTATTATCAATCAAAGTGCAATGTTAAGTACTGGTTTTCAGATTTTTAACAAATTACACAAAAAAAAGATTCAAATAACAGGTTGTTTTATAAAAATCAGGGTTAACGGCGTTAACTTCGCCGCCGGAAAAACACCTCCAGATGCTTTTGAACGCTTAAACGGTGTAAATATTTTGTATCCCGGCAACTTGTTGTATCTGTGGCGATTATTGTCAAACTTTCTGGTGCGGACATCCGGCAGACGAACGGACTGATGGTACTGCACAACATCAGTCTGGAACTTGGGGAGGGTGAGTTTACCTACCTGATTGGAAAAACAGGAAGCGGCAAATCCAGTCTGCTCAAGACCATTTACGCAGCCCTCCCACTCGTGAGTGGTTTCGGTGAAGTAGCGGGCTATGACCTTCGGACAGTCAACCGCAGGAATATTCACCTTTTGCGCCGCAAGCTGGGAATCGTTTTTCAGGATTTCAATCTGTTGTCGGACCGAAGTGTGGAGGAAAACCTGATGTTTGTGCTCAGGGCAACTGAATGGAAGGATACCATGGCAATGAAGAAAAGGATAGTGGAAGTGCTGTCGGAAGTCGGCCTGTCGGGCAAGCTCAATGCCATGCCCCATGAACTTTCGGGTGGAGAACAACAGCGGGTAGTGATAGCCCGTGCCCTGCTCAACAAACCACCCCTGATTCTGGCCGACGAACCTACCGGCAATCTCGATCCGGAAACATCTGATGACGTACTGCTGCTGCTCCGGAATCTGGCCAGACAGCACAATACCACCGTTTTGTGTGCCACGCATGACTACAGGATATTGCAAAACTTTCCTGCGCGTATCATCCGGGTTCAGCAGGGAAAACTTGTTGACGAATAAGTTGTGCTGTTCCGTTCTTTTTCTTGCATCTCACCGGATTCCATCTTACTTTTGCGGTCACTTTTACATTCAAAACAAATACACACAATAGATGAACCTGCATGAATATCAGGGCAAAGAATTGCTCAAATCATACGGTGTCAGGATCCAGGAAGGGATCGTGGTTTACAATGCCGCCGAAGCCGCAGAAGCAGCCAAAAAGCTGAAGGAACAGTACAATTCCGATTTCTGCGTGATCAAAGCCCAGGTTCACGCCGGCGGACGCGGAAAGGGTGGTGGCGTAAAACTCGCCAAAAATCCTGA
>CAILQK010000209.1 GCA_903836265.1 uncultured Bacteroidota bacterium
AGCCCATCTGCATGGTTTTCAGATCAGCCAGCAGATGCTCTTTTATCTGTGGCCAGAGACTGGCGGGCATATACGCACGTGAAGCTGCAGAACATTTTTGACCCTGGAACTCGAATGCTCCCCTTCCGAGAGCTACAGCCACGGCTTTCGGATCGGCTGAATTGTGTGCCACGACAAAGTCCTTGCCCCCTGTCTCACCCACAATTCTCGGATACGACCTGTAACCGGCAATGTTTTCCCCGATTGTCTTCCATATTCGCTGGAAAACCCCGGTGCTGCCTGTAAAATGAATACCTGCAAATTCGGGATGCCTGAAGACAATATCTCCGATGGTGGGGCCATCAACATAAACCAGGTTGATAACGCCGGCCGGCAATCCGGCCTCTTCCAGTATCTCCATGATCAGGGAGGCGGAATAAATCTGGGACTCGGCTGGTTTCCAGACCGCTACATTGCCCAGCATGGCGGGAGCCGTGGGCAGGTTGCCGGCAATAGCGGTGAAGTTGAACGGAGTCAGCGCAAAGACAAATCCCTCAAGCGGCCGCCAGTCGGTACGGTTCCACATGCCACGGGCGCTGGCCGGCTGCTGTTTGTATATCTCCTGCATGAAATATACGTTATATCTCCAGAAGTCAGCCAGTTCACAGATACAGTCAATCTCGGCCTGGAACGCATTTTTGCTCTGACAAAGCATGGTTGCCGCGCTCATGCGCGCGCGATACGGGCCTGTGAGCAAATCGGCAGCGCGCAGGAATATGGCTGCGCGTTCCTGCCAGGGCATGGCTTCCCAGGCAGACTTGGCCTTGAGCGCAGCGTCAATGGCAGCGTGTACATGTTCCGCTGTGCCGCGTGCGTGGTACCCGAGCACGTGCGCATGCTCGTGCGGAGGACGCATGGCTACCTTGTCGCTGGTGAAAACATGCCTGCCTCCTATATACATGGGCACATCCTTCTGTGATGCTTTGGCTTCCGCGAGTGCCTTTTTAAGTGCCAGCTTTTCCGGCGAACCCGGAGCATAATTCCAGACCGGCTCGTTAACAGGCTGGGGAACTGAGAAAATTGCGTCTGTCATGGTATTGAATTTGGACAATGGTGAAAAGGGCTGAACAGGAGGCACAAAGATATACCGAAAATGTGCATCAGCATGTAACTGCGGTTACGGTTTGAAGGGTTCTATTCTTATTTCCTCGGGCAGAAACGGCGTCGCATCGGCGCCCCCGATAATCACTTCCCTGACAATCGTACTGCTGATATGTGAATACTCCGGCTGCGAAATGAGAAACACAGTTTCAATTCCGTCCCCGACAATGTGATTTACCTGAGAAATCGTTTTCTCATAATCGAAGTCGGAAGCATTCCTGAGTCCGCGAAGCAGGTACCTCGCACCTATTTTTTGACAGTAATGTGCCGTAAGATGCTGAAAATGATCTACTTCCACCTTTTCATGGCCTCTGAACACCTGCTTCAGCCACTCGATACGCCGCTCCAGCGGAAACAGATACTTTTTTGACGAATTGATACCAACTGCTACTACAATCCTGTCGAAAAGTGGCAGTGCCCGCTCTACGAGATTGACGTGACCTATGGTTATCGGATCAAATGACCCCGGGAAGACAGCTATTTTCATGATAACAGTTTATGGAGGACAAAAGTGGGCAGAAAATGTCACGAAGCCAAAAAACCAGTCCGAAACATTCAGAAAATCATACTGCCTGTATATGAAAGGAGTTAATATCCGACTTTTTTTGTTTCAAAAATCTTAACGCAGATAAAGGTAACGCAGTGGAGTTGTAACTTGGCGCTATCAAAAAACGGGCCGAAGCCGAAAAGCCCTGATCGAGTAGGCAAAACCAAAACATTACGTGTACTATGAAACAACTCTGTCTCGCAATGGCTTTTCTGTTTCTGCTTGCAGGAAATACAAAAGCCGAAACAACTGTCAGTCTGAATGACATGAACAGCGCTACAGCTGTCAGGGAGATTGATCCGAATCTCGTTAAAATCGGCGCGGAAAAATTTCTTGACCTCACTCCCGCCAAGTATCGCGAGATGACTGGCCAGCGCCTCGGAATCAAAAACACGGTGGCCCTGAAAGCAGCTCAGATCAAGGTAAAAAATGAACTTGGAGACATGCAGAACAACGAGCCGGATATTGACAAGAATGTCTATATCCTGCTGGCTATCTTCGGCCTCGCATGGGTGGCCATGGGTCTGCTTTCAGACTGGGATGGCTCCGACTGGATCGTTAATCTGCTCCTTACCATGCTGTGCTGGCTGCCGGGCCTGATACACGCTCTGACAAAGATGAAAGATTACTACAAGTAATTGTTTGCTACAAAAAAACCAGCCGCGACATCAAGGGATTGTCGATAATACTTCCGTCGGGTAAGAACAGTTTCATTCCTCCGTTTTTGACTTTTTTCAGTTACGCACAGCTCCGGCAGTGCGCCTTCAAAAAGGTTCAAACTGACTGTAAAGCTGACGCCTGACATCGGGAAGAGATCCTGACCAACAATGTCGCGGCTGTTTTCAAGGATATGGGAAGAGAAAAAAATATTTCAGCAGCGCTGCTTGTAGTCATGATGCTGATTCCGCTTGCTCTGTTAGTTATGCCAGCCAACTATTTTGATAATGGACCAGCCATGTGTCCGTCAAAAAGATTCTTTGATATTGAGTGCCCTGGTTGTGGCATGACAAGGGCCGTTATGCACCTCATTCATTTCGATCTGGAGAGCGCAGTATACTATAACAGTCTGAGTCTGATTGTGGCTCCTGTGCTCGGTGTGTGGTGGTGCCGGCAAATATGGAAGAATTTCCAGGCGCTGAGGCACAACGCCTCCGACGAATTCTGAACTATTCTTCGTCTTCAGGCATCTCCGCAGTCAGCGGCTCATTTTCTTTTCTCCTGTTCTTCCACCACCAGAATCCGATAGCTCCCACGAGCAGGTAGGGCATCGCGAGCATGTAAAGTATGCCGTTGTTGAGACCCTGCGGATCGCCACCGCCCTGTTTCAGTGCCGTTTCAGCTGCACCTTTGCACATGGCACATTGTGCCGGAACAGATGCGTTAACAGCTGTCAGAAGGAGAATTATAAATACTGTTTTTTGAAAAAAGGAACGCATAGTATTGTTTTTGTGGTTCAATAGTATGGTTTGAGCATCAGGTAGCAAACCGGACCAGTCACTGCCACATACAGCCACAGCGGGAAAACCCATCTGGCCATCTTTTTGTGCCGGTCGAACTGATCGGTGTATGCCCTGTTGAAAGTCAGCAGGATGAAAGGCAGCGTTAAAGCAGCGAGTATAATGTGGGTGATCAGTATGAAGAAATAAACATACCTGATGACACCTTCACCACCAAAACGTGTTTCCGGCGTAGTGAAATGGTACAGGACATAACTGAGCAAAAACAGTGCAGAGGTGAACATGGCCGCATAAATTGCTTTCCTGTGCTGCTCCACTCTCCCGTTTTTGATGTGTATGAACGCAACCACCAGGATAACAGCAGTAAGCGCGTTGAGAGAAGCGTGAACCGGAGGCAGGAAACTGAAATCAATATCAGTCTCAATTTTCACACGACGCATAAGCCCTACGAGCATCAGTACCACGACTGATACCACGTATGCCAGCGTATTGAGTTTTTTTTCCAGTGCAATATTTGCCATGACGTACAGTTGGGATAGTGCTGATCAGTTATTTGGGCAGCATAATAGCAATATGCTGTACCATTTTATTGATTTCATCTTTGTCGAGAGCATTGTAGAAATGCCTGATCTGACCCGTAGCATCTGAAACGCCGAAATAGTACTTGTCCGGGTCAACATCTTCAGATTTGCAGTACAGATCGTAGGCGTTCTCCATGATGGTACGCCAGTGTCCCGTTGAACCATTCCATGCCCATGTAACGAAGTCGGAGCTGGGCATTTTCTGGTAATGAGAGCGAAACTCGGCAGTTCCATCGCGGGCAATCATCACCAGACGGAAATTGTTGTCGGTACCAAACTGGTCAAACAACTTTTCAGCAGTATCAAGTATCTGCCTGTTCTCGGGTGTAAGATCTGGTCCCTCTCCGAAATAGTGAATGACGCAGACCTTGTCCTTGATCTGGTCTTCCTTCAGGCCGTCGGGGTATATCACATATATGGGCCTGACCTGGCCGTAGGTCTCTTTCTTTCCTATTGCGTCCTTCCTGAGCTTGAGGCCTCCGCTCAGGTAGTAGTAGGATAAAGCTGGCAGCACTACCAGCATGAAGGCTATGACAGCAATTCGAACGATCTTGTTCGTTCCGGCGGATTTGCCTGTATTTTCTTGATTGGACATATCGGAAAACTCCGGTTTTAGCAAGCATATGGCTTGCGCAATGAAACTGACTGACGGTTTCAAAAACAAAAAAGGCGGGGTATTGTTCCCCGCCTCAGATTTTTTATCCTTTCAACGTGCCCGGCAGGATGTAATAACCCTGAGGTTTGGGAGCCGGCTGAACAACCTCCAGATTCTTTTCCTTGATTTGCTCACGTCGGCTGCCCCACGATCCTCCTTCCTGGAAGAAGGCGATGATTGCCCAGATAAGCAGTGTGGTTGGAAGAAGTACGCTGAGCATGAGACCACGAACTTCGTGGGCCATGTGCATGAAATAGAATACAATAAAGTAGGCCTTGTAGGCACTGGCGCCCACCATGGCGAGCATATAGAGGGCCTGACCAAAACCACCATCCTTGCCGAAAGTAATATCCGGAGAGATATGGCCCTTCGCAAAGAGTGCGAAAGCAACTTCTACAATAGTAATTACGGCGAGCAACTTGAGTCCGTAGAATACCAGTTGCTTCTGTTCTTCGTATGTTTGATGTTCAGCCATGTTGTTGAACTTGAATAGTTGAGAGTTGTGAGATAGGGATTTAGAGCAGGTAGAATACCAGGAACACGAATACCCAGACGAGATCCACGAAGTGCCAGTAGAGACCGATTTTCTCAACCATCTCATATCCGTTCTTGCGGGAAACATACAGTCCGCTCATCGCATTGATCATGATAATGGTAAGGAACAGTACACCGGAGAATACGTGGAAACCGTGGAATCCGGTGATGAAGAAGAAAAGAGCACCGAAAGCTTTCGGACCCTGACCCACCTCATGTACCTGACCTGCGTAGTTTCCGGAAGTATATTTGATGTACTTCTTTTCGAGTTCAATCTTGCCATCATGTTCATGGCCATGAAGCAGGTATGAATCGTCTTTTTTCACTGTGACCGGAGCGCCGTTCTCCATAACGGGCTTGCCAGTGGCATCAACCAGTTCGCCGTCGGCCATATAGCGTCCGAATGGATTCCTTTCAAGAGAAACGTTCTCATACTTGATCAGGGTAGTCCATTCGTAAGCCTGACTTCCGAGAAACGTGGCACCACCGAGAATAGTGAGAAACATCCAGAAGACGACTCCGCGCCTGTTCTCGCGATGACCCTCCTGTACCGCACGCACCATCGTGACAGAGCTGAAAATCAGTACGAAAGTCATGAAAGTAACGAAAACGAGAGGCCAGTGAGCCTTTACAAACGGGAATGAAGCGAACACGAAATCGGGTTCAGGCCATGTAGGACTGCTGAAACGGAGAGCTCCGTAAGCTATGAGAAATCCTGCGAACGTAAAAGCATCTGATACCAGAAAGTACCACATCATCAACTTTCCGTAACTTGCCTTCATCGGCTCTTTTGCGCCATCCCACAGATTTTGATCTTCCCCGTGAGCGCTGTGTCCGTGTGTAACAGATGAATCTGCCATGATATTGAATGAGTTTGGTGTAATCCTGTTTGTGCAGCTCAACTTCCGTTAAGCATGAAGAATACGATGAGATATACCCAGAGCAGATCTACAAAATGCCAGTACTGAACCACCAGTTCAAACCTTTGTCTGCGCCGGAGCGTAGGTTTGTAGGGAAGTATGAAGGCATGTGCAAGCGCTACTCCGAGCGCTGCGATACCTCCCAGTACATGGGCTGCATGCAGGCCGGATATCACATAAATAAAAGAACTCGAAGGGTTTACCGTGAAAGTGGCTCCGATTTCATTCAGTGCCTCCCACCCCCTGTATTGCAGAACGATGAAAGCAAGTCCAAGAATTGCGGTTGCAATCATCATCAGCTTATACCTTTTTTCGTTGCCGGCCTTGAACCCGGTATAAGAGAGATGCAAGGTGACACTGCTCAGAAGTATGACGGCCGTGCTTGCAAAAAACACATCGGGCAGTTTGAACTCCAGCCAGTTGCCTGCAGCACGTCTTACTATATAGGCACTTGTGAAAGCGCCAAAAACCATTACCATGCTGGCTATGGCTATCCATAATGCCAGCTTCTGGGGGTTGATTTTGCTCTGGTTATAACGTTCAGCTGCGGAACTCATGGTTTACAGTTTGTCTAGGAGCAATACAATCAGAGAAAAAGGAAGGTGTGCAAAGGATACGAACATCTGAGCCCTTGCGGCCTCTCTTGAACATGTTTTGTACAACTTCCAGCATTTCAGGGCCCACCATATATTGATGAATGCCAGCACAACAGTTGCCAAAGTACCGGTGTAGCCCAGATGCCAGGATACAACTGCATTCACCACAAGCAAAATACAGAACCAGAATGAAAGATATCCGGTTGCCTTGTCTTTGGCCCCGTTGATACCCGGAAGCAAAGCGAACCCGGCCTTTTTGTAGTCTTCGTCAGCAACCCACGCAACTGCCCAAAAATGAGGGAATTGCCAGAGGAACTGCAGGGAAAACAGCATCCAGGCTGTAGGCGAAATACTCTGCTCGAAGGCAAGACATCCGATTACAAGCGGCAAAGCTCCCGGAACAGCTCCAACGGCTACTGCGAGCGGGGTTGATCTTTTCATCGGTGTGTAAACAAACGCATAGCTGATCAGAGAAATGGTTCCGAGGAATCCGGCCATTGCATTCAGCATGGTAAGCATTACAATACCGGTCAGCGCCATCAGGCCGGCTGCAAGTACAGCAGTGGAGACGGTCATCCTTCCGGCAGCAAGTGGCCTGCCGGCTGTGCGAACCATCATTCTGTCATAATCGCGCTCGAGTACCTGATTGAGCGCATTTGCGGCACCCGTAATCAGAAATCCACCCATCGTCAGCAGGAACATGCCCGAAAAGGTCACATTGCCCCCGCTGACGATAGCGTAAGACATAACAGCAGAAAAAAGAACTAACAGTGTCAGTTTAAACTTGACCAGCAATCCGAAATCAGTTACGGCCTGCTTCAATCCTGAAAAAAGTACAAACTGTTTGACTTCCTCGCGATGCATGAATCAGAGTTTAATACTGGTGGTTTTTAGTGGCCCATATCACGTTCGCCCTCTTTGAGCGGAACATACTGGGGAATAAATTCCTCGCCATTCTTGGAGTAGTCATAAGACCAGCGCTGTACCGCAGGAATACGGCCCGGCCAGTTTCCGTGACCTGCCTCGATAGGGGTCGTCCACTCCAGGGTATTGGCTCCCCAGGGGTTCTTCACAGTAACCTTTCTGCCACTGAAAATAGAGTAGAAGAAGTTGATGATGAAGAGAACCTGCAGGAAGAATACCATGATGGCAGCAACTGTGATGAATTTGTTCAGATCACCAAAGTGACGGAACGACTCGAATGTTGCACCGGCATCGTAGTAACGGCGTGGAACACCTGCAAGACCCGTGTAGTGCATGGGCCAGAAAATGGCATAGGCACCAACCAGTGTTCCCCAGAAGTGTATTTTACCGAGCGTTTCGTTCATGAAACGACCGAACATTTTCGGGAACCAGTGATATACACCGGCGAACATGCCGAAGAATGCAGCAATACCCATTACAATGTGGAAGTGAGCCACCACAAAGTAGGTGTCGTGCATCTGGATATCAATAGCAGAGTTTCCAAGGAAGATACCGGTAAGACCACCGGAAATGAACATGGAAACGAAACCTACTGCGAACAGACTGGCAGAGTTGAACCTGAAATTGGAACCATAGATCGTTCCTATCCAGTTAAACACCTTGACCGCCGATGGTACGGCAATAATAAGTGTGAATATTACGAAGAAGTTGCTGATAAACGGATTCACACCCGACATGAACATGTGGTGTGCCCACACAATGAAAGCCAGGAAGCCAATGGCGAGCATGGAATAAACCATCGCAGTGTATCCGAAAATGGGCTTGCGTGAGTGTACCGACAGTACTTCCGAAACAAGTCCCATCGCAGGGAGAATGATGATGTACACCTCCGGGTGACCGAGGAACCAGAAAAGGTGCTGGAAAAGAATCGGACTGCCTCCAATACGCTCGAGCACCTGACCACCCACCACGATTTCACTCAGGTAGAATGACGTGCCCATGCTGCGGTCGAACATCAGGAGGAGTACACCCGAGAGAAGTACCGGGAAGGAAAGTACACCCAGTACAGCCGTGATGAAGAAAGCCCAGATAGTGAGAGGCATGCGCCAGAGCGACATTCCCTTCGTACGGAGGTTAAGAACTGTCGTGATGTAGTTGATACCGCCAAGCAGGGCAGACACGATGAAGAGGGCCATGGAGACTATCCACATTGTCATACCAGCTCCCGAACCTTCTGACGCCTGAGGCAGTGCGCTGAGCGGCGGATAGGCCGTCCAGCCCCCCGAGAACGGACCTGTGCTCAGGAAAAGAGACAGGAAAAGAACAACTCCGGCGAGGAAAAAGAACCAGTAGGAAAAAGCGTTCAGCAGCGGTGAAGCCATGTCACGGGCACCAATCTGAAGCGGTATGAGTATGTTCGAGAACGTACCACTCAAACCGGCTGTCAACACGAAGAACACCAGAATAGTGCCGTGAAGCGTAACCAGTGAATAGTAGAACTCGGGATCGAGCTTGCCGATACCATTGGCATCTACAAGAATCCATTTGCCCAGGATCGGACGGAGCCACGCCATGTCGGCCTCCGGAAATCCGAGCTGAAGACGGAAAACGATGGACATTGCCGCGCCGATGAAGGCCCAGAAAATACCCGTCATGAGGAACTGCCGACCAATAATCTTGTGGTCGGTGCTAAAAATATAAGTAGTCAGAAAGTTTGACTGGTACTTATCGCCGTGGTGATGCTCATGGAAGTGGTCGTCATAACCAAGTTCCTCGGTGAGCTTATCCTCAAGCGTCTCAGCAGCTGTTACAACTTGTGCCATGGTACTTTTATGGTTTTGAAATCTTTGTTCGTGTGATTTGTCTTAACGGGAAATTTTCAGACTGACTCCGCTTTCGGAAGCAGCACCGGCCTTCAGGCGATCTGCACCAATACCTCTGTCAGTAAGATATTTGATAACCGTTGCTGCACGCGCTGCAGCCTCGGAACCACTTGCAGACACTGCAACACTCACCGCGGGGAAAGTGTTCAGCGCAGTCACCAGATTATCAAGTTCATACTTGCTGTCTGCAGAGAGCGAAGCTGTTTCACCGTCAAATGCAACATTCGCGAGTGATACAGTTCCGGCATCTGCCGACTCAACAGCGGCCTTGAAGGTTTCTCCGAATTCGGTGGCGCGTTTGCTTATCTCTGCATCAAGTACTTTACCCATGTTGGGATCTCCTTCCTTGCCACGTACTTCCGAGTCATAGAATGATTTCTGACCCTTGTACCAGACATCGAACTCATCCTGTGGAACAATTTTCAGTACACGACGCATCGAATAGTGCCCTTTGCCACAGAGCTCGGCACAAGCCAGCTCAAATTCAAACTTTTCCCAGCGTTTCGGACCAGTCGGATCGGCCTTGTCGGCGGGTTCGTTGTATTCGGGGTACTTGCGAAGCTCGGAGCGGAAATCTGCTGTGGTTATGGTTGGCTTGAACACAAAATAGGTCGGCATGCCCGGAACAGCATCCATTTTCACACGGAACTGGGGCAGGTCGAAGTTGTGCAACACATCCTTGGCAATAATACGCACGCGGATTTTTTTGTCCTTCGGAAGAAAAAACTCTCCGCCCGGGAGAACAACGTCATCCCAGGACTTGGGATCCGTGAAGTCAATACCGAGCTGATTGGTGGCAGTTGTCAGTTTGTAATTGCGTGTTCCGATTTTTCCGTCGGGACCAGGGTAACGGATGGTCCAGCCGAACTGCTGGGCAGTTGCCTCGATCTCCATGTAGTCCTCGTCGGGTGAAACATCAGCCATTACCTCGTTCCAGGCGTTCAGTCCGCCGATAACGAGTACAGTCATGACGAATGCCGGAATAGCCGTCCACCACATCTCGAGACGGTGGTCATGCGGGATAAATTTGGCTGTTCTACCGGGTTTCCACTGATACTTGTAGGCAAACCAGAACAGGGCAATCTGTGTAAGCACGAAAACTATGCCTGTGAAAAACAGCGTGACATCAAAAATGTCATCCAGCGTTTTGCCGTGCTCGGAGGCCGACTGAAGCGGACCGTAGCCGTACATCAAATTTTTATAGTCGTAAGCCGACCAGACTACGCTGACAAGGAACACTACCACGAAGGCCAGTGAAAGTCTGCCGTTCCATTTGCTGTTGTCGCGCATGGCAGCCTCCTCACCCTTGATGACGGTCGTCAGTTCGTAAACTTTTCCGATCTGTACCAGTACGATTGAGACCAGAATTACACAAAGAAGGACAATTAGCGATGTCATTGCTTTCTTATTTCAGTTTACCAGTGAAAGATTGTGTTTCTTTGTTATCGGCGGATGAATCCGTCGGAGTTAGTTTCAGTGATGTGCTCCACCTTCCTCTCCTTCAATCATGGCACCTGTTTCATGGTGCAGACTTTCATCAAGGAACGGATCTTTGAGCGGTACCAGCGAAGATTTGCTTAACTGGTTGAAGAAAAAGAACAGGAACAGACTGAGGAACCCTATGAGTACTCCCAGATCGTCGAGACCGGGTATGGTGTAACCGAACTTGAATGATTTCGACTCATCAGCTTCCTCGCCATGGTGGCCAGCTGCCGCTTCGTGTCCTTCGCCGTGAGAAGCGCCTTCGTGGGCTGCTGCGTCAGGTGTATGTGCCTCATGACCCGCTTCAGCATGTGCAGCCTCACCGGCATGTGCAGCCGTGTCAGCGGTTGCAGGAGCGGCGGTGTGTTCTTCTGCATGATGGGCAGCTGCGGGTGCAGCAGGTGCGTGAGCAGTTTCATGCGATGATCCATGATGCTTGCCTTCTGCCAGTTCCATTGCCTCGTGTGCAGCTGTACGCGCACCCGGTTTTATCATGTAGAAGAAATCCCACCAGTGACCAAAAAACACAATAAGCGCTACAAAGAACATGGTACCGAACTTGCGCTTGGTATCATTGCGCATCAGAATAAAGAACGGTGTGACGAAATTCAGCACCAGGTTACCCCAGAAAAGAACAGGATAGTGATTCATCCGTTCAAAGAAGTAGATGGTTTCTTCGCCATTATTGGCATACCATATCAGCATGAACTGGTCGAACCAGAGGTAGGTCCAGAATACAGAGATACCGAAAAGGAACTTGCCAATATCGTGGAGGTGATCGAAAGTCACGTACTCCATGTACCCCAGTGATTTGAGATATATGATGAGTATGACTGTCAGGGAAATAGCACCCAGCCACGTAGATACCATAGAATACCATGCGAACATAGTGCTGTACCAGTGCGTGTCAATAGACATGACTGACTGCCACAGGAATACAGTGCTCAGGAAGCCACCGAGCGGGAGGAAAGAAGCAGCCCACTTGCGCTGTTTCTTGTAATATTTGAAGTCTTCCGTCTCCATGGTATCCTGATCAACGGAGGCCTGACGGAGTTTCATCGCCCAGAAGTACCAGACAGCGAGGAAGCCGACTGTTCCGACGGTGAACCAGACCGGATTCAGGAACCCTGCTTTACCGGCAATGATCTTGTCGAAGTGCGGGCTGTTCGGATCAGTGACACCTTCAGCATTCCAGTGATACAGATGGTGGAGATGACCCCATACGCCAGCCACAACAAGGCCCATCAGTATGATTCCGACCCACATGAACTGACTCATTGATTCCCAAACTCGCCTGATAACCGTATTCCAGCCTGCAAACGCAGTTATCTGACCGGACAGGAAGAACATCGCTGTGAAGGAGATACCGCTGAAAAAGACGGCATGATGAAGCCAGGTTGACCAGAAACGGGTGTGATATGCGTCGTCGTTCATGTAGATATACAACAGACAGAGCACACCCAAAGCCATACCGCCATAAAGCAGTCGCTTTGTTTTGCTTTCAAATACGAATTGCGTATTCAGGTTCATATCGCAGATCAGGCAGGGCCCGAGAATTTTGTTTTTGACTAGGTTGGTTACTTCAATTGAGCGGAGTTGACTCAGTTGGCCGCTACAGGTGTGGCGTACTGAGGCACCCTTGCAGGACCAGTGGCTGCACCTTTTGCAGGTTGCTCAATATTGCTCAGCGTATTTGCTGTTTCACTGTACTCGGCATTCTTCGTCTGGGCCTGCAGCGAACGGATGTAGTGCAGTACCTGCCAGCGCTCTTCGAAAGAGAGTTTGTCGGCATAATGACCCATTACGTTTTTACCATGCATGATGGCAAAGTAGTAGCGACCGTTACCGGCGCTGATCATCTCGTCAACAATAAAGCTTTTCGGAGCATTCGGGTACTTGGCGTCGGGGCCAGCATACAGATAACCATTGCCATCCCCTTTCTCGCCATGACATACACCACAGTAAGTGTTGTAGAGGGGCTTCGCCCTGTCGAGACCTGCCTTTGTGATCGGATATGGATTCTGTACCATCTCCTTTTCGCAGCGAACACGATCTTCTTCAGTATTCGCATAGTAGAAAGGTGCATTTCCATTTACAGGAGCAGCTATTGCATTGGATGCATTCTTGCCGCGAACTACGTCGAGTGCATCGGCACCAGTGTAGTAAACCGCGGTATAACCACGGGGAACTGTTCCATTGACAGCTTCTCTTGGCTGGGAAAGTTCAGCCTTCCTGAAAGCGTTGTCATCTTCCCAGTGATTCCAGAAGTATGCACTGTAGTTATTTGCTTCGTAGGTGATGGGGTGATACATATCCGGCATGTACTCATGACCGGTTTTGTCTTTACCAGCCGGAGAACAAAGGGAAAAGAGCCACGCAAAAAGGGCAATCCCGATAACGGCGCTAATCAGATATTTCATTGTCGTGTGAGCGTTAATCGAAATTAGATGGTTTTCACATTCACCTCTGCGGCATTCGTTCTGGAGAAGAAGCCCCTGAGCTGATCTACATCGCCTTCGGATGCATCAGTTACATCAAAGGCCACGCAGAACTTGTCGTCGGTGATACGGTCATCAAGTGTTTTTGCCTTGACACCGGGCCACATACCACATATTGTATAGAATGTGATAGTCATACCCCATGCAGCAAACAGCACCGTCATCTCAAATGTAATCGGAATAAAGGCCGGAACAGACCAGTAAGGTTTGCCACCGAACATAATGGGCCAGTCGCGGGTAAAAATCCATGACATGGTGAGAAATCCGAATGTCGCTCCTGTAGCCCCGTAGATGAAGCCCAGATAGTGAAGACGACTTTCCTTGAGACCAAGTACAGGATCGAGACCGTGCACAGGGAAAGGAGTATAGACGTCCATGATATCCAGATGCCCCTCATTGGCAACTTTGATAGCAGACTTCAGGTCTTCTTCGTCGTTGTAAAGTCCAAAAAGAACTTTTTTACTGTTTGAAGCCATTTATTTACCGAAATTTATTTTTGTTGACAGTGACCGGAAATTGCCGGGTTAGGTTCAGTGGTGTTTCTTGTTGGCATTTTTGCCGATGTACTGATCGCCGGCTACCTTGAGGATTGACTTGACCTCCGCAATGGCAACAACAGGCGCCACACGGGTGAAAATCAGGTAACAGACAAAGAACAGACCGATTGTACCGGCAAAAATGGATATCTCGACCCAGGTAGGGCGGTAGTAACTCCATGAAGAAGGGAGGTAGTCGCGGGCCAGCGTGGTGGCGATAATCACGAAACGCTCGAACCACATACCGATATTGATCACGATAGAAAGGAAGAAGGTCCACCATATACTGCGGCGGATTTTTCTCGACCAGAATACCTGAGGACTGACCACATTGCAGAACATCATACCGAAGTATGACCACCAGTACACACCAAATACACGGTTGTAGAAAGCAAATTGCTCATAGATATATCCGGAGTACCAGGCTATGAACAGCTCGGTCAGATAGGCAACACCAACAATGGTACCTGTCAGAACGATTACCTTGTTCATTGACTCGACGTGATTGAGTGTGATATACTCTTCCAGCCTCAGTACCTTTCTGGTGATAATCATCAGGGTTTGCACCATGGCAAAACCCGAGAAGATCGCACCTGCAACGAAATAGGGAGGGAAAATGGTGGTGTGCCATCCCGGAATCACCGAGGTTGCGAAGTCAAAGGATACGATGGTGTGTACAGAGAGTACCAGCGGCGTTGAAATACCTGCGAGTACCAGCGAAAGCGCCTCCCAGCGCTGCCAGTGCTTGGCACTGCCTGTCCAGCCGAAGGAAGCCCACTCGTACATCTTGCGGCGGAAGCCGGTTGCACGGTCACGAACTGTGGCAAGGTCAGGTACAAGACCTGTGTACCAGAACAGCAGCGAAACCGAGAAATACGTCGAAATCGCGAATACGTCCCACAAAAGTGGCGAGTTAAAATTCGTCCAGAGCGGACCACGCGTATTCGGGAAAGGGAAAATGAAAAATGCGAGCCATACGCGTCCCATGTGGAAAATAGGGAACTGACCTGCACAGATAACAGCGAAGATAGTCATCGCCTCTGCCGCACGGTTTACGCCCGTCCGCCAGCGCTGGCGGAAAAGCAGCAGGATGGCAGAGATCAGCGTTCCCGCGTGGCCGATACCGATCCACCAGACGAAGTTGGTAATATCATACGCCCAGTTGATTGTTCTGTTGGCTCCCCACTCACCGATACCCTTCCAGACAGTCCAGACAATGGAGAAAATGTACAGCGCCAGGAAGGCTGCAGACAGGGTGAAGGCCACAATCCACTCGCGGGTAGGACTCTTCTCTGTTGGAGAGACGAGATCCTCCGTGATATTGTGGTAGGATTTATTCCCTTCGATCAATATGTGCCTGACCGGCGCAACTGCGTGAGACATATTAATTTAGTTGAGATCGTTGATCGTTTTTATTTGATCCGTGTCAGATCCGGATTCAACAGGAACCCGGGAACGACCGATCAGGAGAAAAGTTCTTCGTTTGCGTTGTGAACCTTGGCAGAATAGCGCACACCGGGTCGTACGTTGATTTCTTCGAGTACCTGATAGGCGAGCGCGCCGGCGTTCTTCTGAGCCTTGTTGACATCGCTCTCCGGATTGTTCAGGTTTCCGAATACAATGGCACCGGTCGGGCAGGCAGTCTGGCAGGCAGTACGAACATCATTGTCCTGAATGGCGCGGCTTTCGCGCTTGGCAGTCAGCTTGCCCTCCTGAATACGCTGAACACAGAAAGAGCACTTCTCGATAACACCGCGTGTACGAACAGTAACATCCGGATTCAGTACCATACGAACAAGGTTGTCTGCGTAGAACGGAGTATCGTCACCGGCACCGTGGAATATACGCTCTTCGTTGGCTGGCCATACATCAGCAGTGGTGTAGTCGAGCCAGTTGAAACGGCGAACCTTGTAGGGGCAGTTATTTGCGCAGTAGCGGGTACCGATACAACGGTTATATGCCATCTGGTTGAGACCTTCCATGGAGTGGTTGGTAGCATTTACCGGACAAACATTCTCGCATGGAGCATTGTCGCAGTGCTGGCACATCATTGGCTGATAAACAACCTTCGGATTTTCAATATCGCCATAGAAGTAGCGGTCAATACGCAGCCAGGTCATTTCATGGTGACGCTTTACCTCGTTCTTTCCTACAACCGGCACATTGTTCTCGCTCACACAGGCTACCTGGCAGGCGCCACAGCCGATACATGAGTTGAGATCAACATACATACCCCACTTTAATCCGGTACCAAAATACTCTTCATTGGTCGGATAAAGTGTCTTGGAATTGAGGTGACCGGAGTGCTCATGGAACTCTTCCATTTTGGCCTCGAGTTTGTCGAGGTCCTTCACGTTCGTCTGGAAAATAATGGAACGTTCGGTCAGTGAGCCCTGGAATGCGAGAACAGCCTCGTCCACATTCACGGTCTTGTCGCCCTGCTTGCCCTGCACGCCCATGGTGTGGTGGTGCTGAACACAGGCAAAATCCTTCTCCACGTCACCCGTTGGAGTTACCCTGGCGTCCGTCAGATAGTATTGTGTGAAGCCACCCTCATTTTTGAGCAGCGGATTGACATTTACTCCGTAGCCTGTGGCACAACCACCGGCTTCACGGCCATATCCGAGAGCGACGGAGGCAGTACCGGGAGTTTGTCCGAAAGTACGAACTACTGTGCAGCGGATTTTCTGTCCGTTTGCCTCGAGTTCAACAATCTGGCCATCTTCCAGATTATTCCAGCCCCTGATATCTTTTCCGTCCCACTCTACAGGAATACTCAGATAATTGCCCCATACTGTACGATTGACGGGATCAGGCATTTCCTGCAGCCACGGATTGTGTGCATACTGACCATTGCCGATATTGACAGTTTCGTAGAATGACACTTCGAGTTCCGAGGAAGACGGCTGGGAAACTGCACCTGTATTAACTGCAGCAGCTCCATTGAAGGAAACTGTTTTGCCCGGGGCGGGGTATTCGAAAACACCGTCGTGGAGGCTCATATCCCAGAATGCACCAGGGGTGGAGTATTTCGACTGTTCGTTGAACAGGGAGCCCGTCCAGTGTGCTTTCAGGTACTTGTAGTAAGGCTGATCGTCCTGGCGATCGAGGCTGGCGCTGTCAGCCCATTCGAGCAGACTGTGTTCTGCCTGACGGGTGTTGAACAGCGGAGCAATAGTTGGCTGGATGATACCTATATGACCCTGTTTCGGTTCTGCATCGCCCCAGGATTCCAGCGCGTGATGTGCGGGCGCGGCGTGCGTGCACAGAAGGGTCGTTTCATCCAGCGTTGTATTGAGAGAGATACGGTTGGCAACTTTTGCGAAAGCAGCCTTGAAAGCTGCACCCGGGTAGTCGTATGCCGGGTTGGCACCCCATACTATAGCAGTTGCAACCTGACCGTTATTCATTTCGGCAATCAGTGCCTCCATTTTGCGGTCGTCGCCCTGACGCTGGTTTGACGCAGCGCCGAAGGCAACTGTATTGTTCAGGTTGCCGAGAATATCATTGATCTTGTTGACAATGATTTGCTCTGCGATATTGTTTGAACCACACACCACCAGTGATTTTCCGCGGGCGGCCTGCAGATCAGAAGCAATTTTTTTGATGGCAGCGGCTGCCTTGTCGTTGAGTTTGGGGCCACCTGAATTGCCAGTCAGTGCATTATACAGCGCGACAACAGCTGCTCCCATCTCGCTTGGACGAACCTGCACCCTGTTATCGGCATTGGAGCCGGTCAGAGACATGTGTGTTTCGACCTGATAGTGGCGCGACATTTTTGATCCTTTCCTGCCTGATACCTTGCGGTTGGCAGAATAGGCACGGGCATATTCAACGGGACTGATCCATGTTCCGAGGAAATCTGCACCAAATGAAACGATAACTTCTGCTGCATCAAAGCGATAATCGGGAACAGCAGCAATACCAAAGCACTGTTCGCTGGCTGCGACGAGTGCGGAAGCGGATACCGGATCGTAAGTTACCACCGATGCAGTCGGATACTTGGCCAGAAATTCGCCCAGCGCCTTTTTGGCTGTCGGACTGAGGATTGTATTGGCGATCACGCGAATATTGCCTCCTGCAGCGAGTTTTTCCTTTACTTCCGAGTCCAGTTTTGACCAGTCGGTTTTTTCAACCTGACCGTCTTTTACCTTGCCGGCGAACTGAATGCGGCGGTTGTCGTACAGGCTGAGCACAGAGGCCTGTGCACGGGCACTTGTACCGCCTCTGGTTACACTGCTGAGCGAGTTACCCTCGATTTTGATCGGGCGACCTTCGCGGGTTTTGACCAGCACCGCGCAATAGTCGCCGCCGTTGACGAAACTCGAGGCGTAGTAGTTGGCTACACCGGGAACAATTTCGTCGGGCTTGGTGACATAAGGAATAGCCTTCTTGACAGGAATTTCGCAGGAGGCAGCCACTGTGGCTGCTCCGAGGCCGAAACCCATCAGTTTGAGGAAGTCGCGGCGGTTTGTTTGCCATTTACCGTCGGTCTGGTCAATTGTTTCGACCGAGAACTCGCGTTCTGCAGACTGAAGAAAAGATTCTTCGCGGCTCAGATCTTCGGTGCTTACCCAAATACCGTTATCGTGGTGCATATATTTAAAAAGGTGCTGGTTTGCGTTTGTGGCAGCGGGGTTGATGCTGGAATGAAAAAAATCAATAGTGGCACTTCTGGCACTCGAGACCTCCGATATCTTCGACGTAAACCTTTTCCATTTCAGATTCCGGTTTTTTCACAAGACTCTTGTGCATTTTGATGTACTCCTGATTATACTGTGCATAGAAGCCGTTGTCCTTGAACTTGACCTCGGTTTCGCTGTGGCAGGTGATACACCAGCCCATGCCGAGTGTGGAGTACTGATAAACCACATCCATTTCCTGTACAGGACCGTGACATTTCTGACATTCCACCTGACCTACAGAAACGTGCTGGGCGTGGTTGAAGTAGGCGTGATCGGGCAGATTGTGGATGCGTACCCATTCGATCGGACCCTGAATTTTTCCATTGGAGTCTTCTTTCAGTGCCTTTACAACACCCTCCCACTCGGACTCGACCGTACTTTTGCCGGCTTCATCGAGTGCGGGAAGACTGTTCTTCTCCATATAGTTCTGACCAATCCACTTCTTGTAGAGGTCTTCGATTTGTTTCTCATCCCAGTTCTCGTAGTCAGAGATATAGCGGTTTGAAGCCGGATCATAACCGATTGACGCGAATATCTTCGTGAGCTCCTTCGTACCTCCCACCGAACCGACTTTGATAGCCGCGTGGCAGTTCATACAGGTATTGGTGGCTGGCACGGAGGCATGTTTGGAGCGGCGTGCCGTGTCGTGGCAGTACTGGCAGTCAATTTTGTGCGTGCCGGCATGCGTCTTGTGGCTGAAGTTGATCGGCTGACTGGGCATATATCCCTGTTCACGGCCCATACGGGTTGCGTTGTCAACCGTTTTGTAACCGAATACCAGTACGAGACCGAATACAAAAAACGCTACAGCACCTTTGGTAGTCAGTATATCGCGCATGGTACGGTAAACCGGCGCTTTGCCGTCGCGTACACGTGCCACGTTGTTGAGATTGTCAACAATGCGCATAAGTGCGAAAGCAAGCAGCAGCAGACCCGTTACGAGACCGATATAGAACCAGGGGAGGCTGTCCGCTTCTTTGGATGCAGTTGCACCGGGTGCTATGGAAGTACCGGGAAGAGCGACCACAGGCTCCTTGATGTAAAGGAGAAGACTTTCAATCTGTTCATCGGTCAGGCCGGGGAAACTGTTCATTACAGTTGGCTTGTACTTCTCCCAGAGTTCTTTGGCGCGGGGATGACCCTGACCAATGAGCGCCTGTGAATTACGAATCCAGTCGTAAAGGTCTTTTCTTGGGTAACCTGCCCAGCGTTCCTCTACTCCGGAGAGAGCCGGACCGGTTGAGGCAGTCTTCATGTCCTTGGCATGACAGGCGGCACAATTGGCGCCAAAAAGTTCTTTACCTGCTTCTCTTGTGGGCCCTGCATGGAGGGAGAGCGTTGCGGCAATCAGGAGCGTAAAAACCCAGCAAATGCGTTTCAGCTGCATATTAGCGGACGTAAATTGATTTTTCGAAAAGCTGCCCGAATTGTTTTGTTTCGGGATTGTCAGCATTTTGTCACTGCAAAGGTAAAAACGGTGCGTACTTAAAAAAGACTGCATGTACAATTACTGCCTTATTTAGATACACTTTAAATTCGTGAAAGACACACATCTTTACCCTGATTTCAAAAAGCGGCGCAAAGGTATATAAGCAGTGCAGGTTTCCAAATGTGAGCGCGGGAAAAAACAGTCCGTGTACGACAAAAAAGGGCAACCGGAACTAAACCGGTTGCCCTTTCCCTGAATTGCAGGAAATACTGGCTATTTTTTGGAGCTTCCTCCGAAGCGGTAACCCACCGCGAAGCGGCCCATCAGATCGAGATCGAAGTTGAAATCAGTGATAGCGCCATCGGGATCTTCGAGATTATTTACAAAAGCGCGGCCGACGCCGAAAGCGAGTTCAAAAACCACATTTTGCTTTGAGACCCACTTCTGGCCGATCTGGAAGCCCAGCGAAACGCGTGTGTAGCCAGCCTGTGTTCCGGTTTCTGTTTCTTCAGCGTTTCCTGCGTTGAAACGGGTGTAGGCTCCGGCATAGAACCTGTCGAAGCCCTTCTGCGGATTGAAGTAATACTTGAAGGAGCCACCGGCGTTTACTGCGGATATTCTGACCGCACCTGCAGCGAACTTGCGTGAAGTATAACCGACGAACGGTTCCAGACCCATATTGTCGTTCAGGCGAAATTCGGCGGAAACATCAGGAGAGCCGAAGAGCAATCCCAGCGGATTTATTTTTACTTCGGTCTGGGCACTCAGTCGTGAAACGATAAAAAGAGAAGCGACAGCAACTAATTTGGCAAACTTCATGGTGAAGGAGAATTTAGTGATTTGATTGATGTTAATGATGCAAATGTACCCCATGTCAGTATTTCAGCAAGAAATGTACTCCGGTTTAAGGCAGAAATAACGCATTCTGTGAAACAATTTTAACACTTTTATCTGGGGGCGCACATGGGAATACTGCCGTCTGTTCTGCGAAAAACAAGCGGTTTTATATCCAGCACCTCCGGTTCCGGCTCTCCTTCTGTAATTTTGACAAACTGACGGGGCTTGATATTTTTGAAAGTCTGCACCTCTCCGGTAACTGGCCAGGTGACCGTCAGTTCATCAACAACGGTTGCCGTTCCTATGCCTGTTTCTCGTCGGAGAGGCGAACTTCCGAAGCTGCCACCCGGGTTGACATCTCTGTATATGCTGCGCTGAACTCCGTTTTCTGTTATTTTGAGGCAAAGTCGCGCTCCGATGGCTGCCCTGTTGGATTTTTTTCCTTCGAGTTGAATTGTAATCCAGTTATTGGCATTTTGTCCGGGATTGAGGAAGAATGAAGAGTAGTATGCATCGCCCTTGTAGGCGCCGCCCATATCCACGAAGATATCCTGATCGCCGTTGTTATTGAGGTCAGCAAATGCCACCCCGTGTCCCTTTTGCAGGTTTCCGACACGGGCGCCTGACGTCACATCGGCGAAATCCTTTCCACCCATGTTTTTATACAGCTTGTTGGGTATGGCAGACTGATAAGACGGATTTCCGGTAGCCATATACATATCGAGCCATCCATCGTTGTCAAAATCGCCGAAATTGTTGCCCATGGCATATATGACCTGGTTTACCTGCATGGAAGGAGCCATGTTTGTAAAGGTACCGTTTCCGTTGTTGTGGTACAGGTACATTTTGCCTTCCGGCTGTAAAGAAGGTTTAAGGGCTTCCCTGGCGGCGTAGTAGGAAAGCTGCCGGTCGAAACTGTAGTTGCACATAAATATGTCGAGATTGCCATCATTGTCATAATCAAAGAAGAATGTGGCGAAGGTGTTGGCTTTTTCGATACCTGCCGCGACCGTTACATCGTCAAAAGCGGGTACCTTACCCTGCACACCCCTGTTTTTCAGCAGGAATTTGTCGCCATTGAGGCATGACAGGAAAATATCAGGCCAGCCGTCATTATTGTAGTCGCCTGAAGTGACTCCTTTTACAAACGAGACGATATTGAGTCCCTGCGGTGATGCCACATTGGTGAAGGTACCATCCTGATTGTTAATATAGAGTTCACAGGGATACGGGTGCTGCGGTTCGGTAGTTTCGTTACCGACAAACAGATCGAGCCAGCCGTCGCGGTTGAAATCATTCCATGTAGCCGACTGACAGGGGCGGTACGACAGCATCTTCGCCTCGATTGTGACATCCGTAAAGGTGCCGTCGCCATTATTTCTGATGAGGGAATTTGGCTGTTCGCCGAACCCGGACATACCCTGCCAGGCACCCCGGCACACATATATATCAAGGTAGCCATCGTTGTTGTAGTCGGTCTGCATGATATTGATACCTCCGGTGAAGGCTGCCAGTCCTGAAGCTCTGGATGC
>CAILQK010000210.1 GCA_903836265.1 uncultured Bacteroidota bacterium
TTACGGTATCCGATAACGGAGGATGCTCAACAATTTATACCGCCGTGGTTCCGGGAGATACAGTGCGTCCTCTGGCCAGTGCACTGGTAGATGGTATGCTTACCTGTACCAATACTGCTATTTCGCTGAATGGCACCAACTCTTCAACCGGCGCCGATTATGTCTATCAGTGGTCGGCTGCACCCGGCAATATTGTGGACGGAGAAAATACGCCCACACCGGTTGTCAATCAGGGAGGTAATTACACGCTCACAGTCAGGAATACAACCAACGGTTGTACCTCCTCGGTAACAGTGAGTGTGTTGTCGGAAACCGGACTGCCCCTGGCCAGTGCAGGCTCCAATGCCGTCATAACCTGTCTGGTGGACACGGTCGTGCTTTCCGGCAACGGATCATCACAGGGAAGCGAGTTTCTGTATCACTGGACTGCCTCCGGCGGTGGCGCGATTATCGGATCGGACAGCACGCTGACGGTAACCACCTCATCGGCAGGAGTTTACTCCCTGCAGGTCACCAATACTGCCAACGGCTGTACATCGAGCGATGTAGTGTCTGTATTGCTGGATACGGCTCCGCCACCGGTTTCGGTAACCGGCGGTGAAATTACCTGTGCTGTTCCCGCACTGACGATTCAGGGCAGCAGTAACGGCGGTCCGGGTACTGCGTACTCCTGGTCGCCCGGACAGGGAGGCAATATCCTCACCGGTGCAAACAGTCCTGCTCCTGTGGTCAACACACCTGGGCTTTATACTGTTACGGTAACGAGCGGCAATAACGGGTGTACCAGCACTGCGGTCGCTGTCGTGGGTTCGAATCTGGCTCCACCTTTGGCCCTGGCAGCACCTGATGGCATCATTACATGCGCTGTACCTGTGGTGACAATCAATACAGCGGGCTCTTCGGCAGGTGCAGGATTTGCGTATCAGTGGCAAAATCCGGCGGGACAGACGCTGACGGGTTCTTCGGTAACGGCCTCTGCTCCGGGAATATACTCTCTTACAATTACTGATACGGTGAATGGATGTACTGCTGCTACAACCACCGTTGTTCAGTCAAATCTGGCGGCTCCTGCAGCAGATGCGGGAGATGATGCCACACTTACCTGCACTCAACCGGTATTATTCCTCAATGGCTGGGGTACAGGAGCCCCCCTTCTGAATTACATGTGGTCAACAGTCAATGGCAATTTCGTTTCATCGCCGAACCTGTCCAATCCAACGGTTGATCAGCCCGGTCTGTATACACTGACAGTGACCAATCCGGTCAACGGCTGTACCGCCAGCGCGTCGGTAACGATTCTGCAGGCGCCCAATTTGCCGGTTGCTTCCATTACAACTCCTCCTTCACTGACCTGCGAACTCACTTTGCTAAATCTGAATGCAACCGGCTCCAGTACGGGAGCCAACTACACTTATCAGTGGACCGCATCCAATGGTGGCAATATAGCAAACGGTGCAGCCACACTCACTCCACTCGTGGATGCGCCCGGCACCTACTCGCTGCTGGTGAAAGATCTGAGCAACGGATGTACCAAAACAGCTCAGGTAGTGCTGGCTGAAGATATTGCTCCCCCGGTCGCAGATGCCGGACCAGGCGGCGTAATAACCTGTACCACAACCCAGCTGACGCTTTCAGGCTCGGTACAAACTCCGCAAAACAACTATTCGGTATCCTGGACAGCCTCAAACGGAGGCAATATTGCCGGAAATCCAAACACCCTTGCGCCTACAGTAAATACCGGAGGCTCCTATACGATGACCGTAAAAAATCTGATCAACGGCTGTTCAAGTTCGGATATAGTGAATGTACAGCAGGATCAGCTGCTTCCTGTGGCACAGGCCGCCAATTCAGGCATACTGACCTGTGTGACTCAGACCGTATCGCTCAGTCCCGGCGGAAGCAGTACCGGAAATGTGAGTTACACCTGGACTACCGGCAACGGGCACTTCATCCAGCCACTGAACCCGGCGATGCCATCGGTTGATCAGCCCGGTTTATATACCCTGCTGGTTACCTATCTGAATAACGGCTGTACCGCATCTGCAGCGGTTACCGTCGCACAAAATATTTCGTATCCCGTGGTGGATGCGGGTGCAGACGGGCTGCTTACCTGCGCTGTGACAACCATACAACTGAACGGCAGCGTTGTAGGGCAGACCGGCAATTTTGCCTACCAGTGGACGGCTTCCGGGGGCGGACAAATCATCAGCGGAGGCAATACACCCTCACCGGTGGCAGGCACGGGAGGAACTTACACACTGAGCGTGACCAACACGGTTAACGGATGCACTTCCTCCGACATTGCCACAGTGAATACAGACACACAGATTCCTGTTGTCGCCATAGCAACGCCCGGAATTATCAGTTGCGTCGTCCCGCAGGTATTGCTGAATGGCAGCGGCTCACAGTCGGGGCCCACCATACAGTACAACTGGGCCACCGGTAACGGACAAATTGTGAGTACAACCGGAGCCAACTGTCTGGCAGGCAAATCAGGTACGTACAGCCTGACGGTACTCAATACCACCAATGGTTGCTCCTCGCAGCAAAGTGTGACAGTAACAGACAATATACAGCTGCCGACCGTGGAGGCGGGGCCTTCTCCGATGCTCAACTGTACCGTTGTGGAAGCCACCCTCAACGGGGCGGGATCTTCTTCCGGACAGAATTTTGTTTACAGCTGGAGTACGCCGGACGGAAATATTCTCTCGGGCAATTCTACACTCAGTCCGGTTGTCAATGAACCCGGAACCTATACCCTGCAGGTAACCAACACCACTACAGGGTGTAAAAATGCTGACAATGTGCAGGTATTGCTTGATACCAACGTACCAACCGATATTGTCGTTGAGCTGAAGAGGCCGGGTTGCAGAGATAACGACGGTACAATACGATTCACAGAAATAAAAGGCGGCACAGGTCCGTATCTCTACTCCATAGACGGGGGAAATACTTTCGCGGAATCCATTGATTTTGAGCAGATAACGCCCGGCGTTTACAACCTGTACATACAGGACTTGAACGGATGTGAGTTCGAGGAAAATATAACAGTGCCCAGTGCCCCTGATCCTGCCATTTCAATTCAGCCCTACTTCGAGCTGGAGCTCGGCGATTCTCTCCGACTCAACGCGGCACTTCCGCCCGGGTATCCGCTGTCGCTGATTGATACCATTATCTGGACGCCTCTGGACGGACTTAATTTCAGGGGCAACAGTATCAACGACAGGCTCACGCCGTATGTCAAGCCATTCAGTACGGCGGAGTATTCCGTCAGGATAGTGAGCAAAGATGGTTGTGAGGATCGCGATAAAGTGGTCATTCTGGTTAATATTGAACCGCATATTTATATTCCCAATGTGTTCTCTCCCTGGAAGGAGGATGGCGATAATGATGTATTTCTCATTTTTGCCAGCGACAAGCAGATCGCACAAATTGATCGCTTCCAGGTGTTCGACAGATGGGGTGAAATGGTATTCACAGACTCCAATTTCCAGCCGAACGATCCGTCGCACGGCTGGACCGGGTACCATAACGGCAGGCTGATGACGCCGGCAGTGTTTGTTTACTACGCAGAAATCAGCCTGATAGATGGCCGCAAGTTGCTGTACAAGGGCGATGTGACACTCGTGAGATAAATCAGCTTTAACAACGAAAGGGCGTACCGTACACGGGCGCCCTTTCATTTTGTCATAAAATTCATTCAAAATTGAAATAATCCGGTCGTTTACAAAACTTTAACGCATGTATTATCGTTATTTTTAACTTTTTCTTAACGGCTGTATATACCTTTGCACCGTGAAAGAGCAGGATTCTCTGAACCTGAAGATTTGTGTGCTGATACCGGCCCTGAATGAGGCAGACTCTGTGGGACTGGTTATTCACGATTTGCCCCGGGGGGTGGTCGGAAGGGTGGTTGTCTGTGACAATGGCTCGACCGATGGAACGCCCGGTCAGGCGAGAGCGGCAGGTGCGGAAGTTGTGATTGAGCCATCAAGAGGTTACGGCAACGCCTGTTTGTGCGGATTGAGTTACCTTGGCGCCCTTTCTCCGTCAGAACAGCCGGATATTGTGGTTTTTCTGGACGGGGATTACTCGGATTATCCAGAGGACCTGCTGCAGGTTATCGGGCCCATAGTTGAAGGACGGGCAGATATGGTAACAGGTTCGAGGATGACGGGAAAAATGGAAAAAGGCGCCATGACATTCCCTCAGCGGTTCGGCAACTGGCTGGCGCCACTGCTCATCCGCTGGTTCTTCGGTCAGAACTTCACCGATCTGGGGCCGTTCAGAGCTATACGGTGGGACAGTCTGAAGGAGTTGGGAATGAAGGACAAAAATTTTGGCTGGACCGTGGAGATGCAGGTGAAGGCTGCAAAAAAGCGGCTCAGATGTGAAGAGGTTCCTGTCCGGTACAGAAAACGGGTGCATGGCAGGAGTAAAGTGTCGGGTACTGTCAGAGGTACCGTTCTTGCAGGCACCATTATTATCGGAGTTATTTTCAGGGAAGTATTCAGCAGTTTTTTTGATGAAACTTCCTGATTTTGGATAAAATCCCGGGTGAACACAAAACCAATCGAATCAAACAACTCAACCATCAGACATCATGTTCGGCATTTATTCACTTTACGAGGCATTTGGGTATCAGGCTTATGTTGATTTTGGCTACCTGATGCTGCTCATATACTTTCTGTGTATGAGTGCGGTGACCTTCTATGCGCTGTTGCAGTTTCATCTGCTGTACCTGTACAAGAAGTATCACCGGGAGAATCCCGAGATCAGTTACCGTCAGTACGGCACTTCTGATCGTGACGTTCCCTTCGTCACAGTACAGCTCCCGATGTACAATGAAATGTATGTGGCCGAGCGAATCATTGATTATGTGGCAAAACAGGAGTATCCGAAGGACAAATTCGAAATACATGTCCTCGACGATTCTACCGACGAAACTGTAGGTATTGTTGCCAGCAAGGTAGCCGAGCTGAAAGCACAGGGCTTCCAGATAGAGCATATACATCGCGTGAACCGACAGGGTTACAAGGCTGGTGCCCTTCAGGAGGCAATGCCGCGTGCAAAGGGCGATTTCATTGCTATTTTTGATGCGGATTTTACGCCCCGTCCCGACTTTTTGCGTACAACCATGCCTTATTTTGACAATGAAAAAGTGGGCATCGTGCAGACACGCTGGGAGCACATCAATGCTGACTACAGTATGCTGACCAAAATGCAGGCGCTTCAGCTGAATGTTCACTTCACTGTTGAGCAGGCCGGTCGTTCTTATGGAAACCTGTTGCTGCAGTTCAACGGCACTGCAGGGGTATGGCGCAAAAAAGTGATTGACGAGGCTGGTGGCTGGCAGAGCGATACACTCACGGAAGACCTGGATCTGAGCTTCCGCGCACAGATTATGGGTTACAAAATCCAGTATCTGGAGAAACTGGGCAGTCCGGCAGAACTCCCTGTCGAGATGAATGCCCTGAAAGGACAGCAATTCCGCTGGAACAAGGGCGGTGCACAGAATGCCCGCAAATTGCTCCATCTGATATGGAAAGAGAGTGGTGGCAGGCTCAATATGATGCAGAAACTTCATGCAACAAGTCAGTTGCTTGCCTATGGAGTATTCCTTTGGGTGTTTATTGCGGCAGTAAGCAGTATTCCCCTGGCTTTTGCATTCAGCGAGCTTGGTATATCCACACACTTCCTGTCGTTCTCGGTACTGGGGCTCTTCTCCGTTGCGGGCATATCCTACACAGCGAACGTAACGGCCGCGCTCAATCGCTCCATACCGCCCACTTTTTGGGAAAAGGTGCGTTTTTGGGGTTTGTTTCTGTCGTTTATGCCTATTTCAATGGGTCTTTCACTGTATAATGCCATTGCTGTTATTGAAGGACTGAGAGGCAAGGCGTCTTCTTTCGTGCGAACACCCAAGTATGGAATCAACACGGAGAAACAGTCTTTCAAAAAAGCTACTTATGTGGCCAAAAAGATTTCATGGGTAACGATTGCCGAAGGCGTTATGTCTCTGGTATTTCTTTCCGCCGTCATCATCGGACTTGTTACCGGAAATACTGCATTCGTGTTATTCCACTCCATGCTGTCATTTGGTTTTGGCACCATTTGCTACTACTCAATCAAACATCTCAATCTGAGTTGAGCATCATTCAGCATAGCTGATTGCGGTTTCTTGCAGGATGTCCCGGATTCTTTTTGGCGAAGAATCCGGGATTTTCTTTTTCTTTGAGTGTCATTTGTCGGCGAAATCTTAAACTTGTCCAAAAAATTTGAACTGTTAAATATAAAACCCTGTTTTTTGCGTTTAAACCTGCATCCCATTTCACAAA
>CAILQK010000211.1 GCA_903836265.1 uncultured Bacteroidota bacterium
AAAGAGTATTTCACTTCCATCCAATATTGCTTCCGGTTTGTATTTTGTACAGATATGTACCAAAAAGGGCAGTATCATTTCAAAAAAGTTGATGGTGAATAAATGAGCCGCTTTCAATGTAAACCCCCGACCAACACCATCTTGTTTTTCCGGCTCCTTTTAGGAAGCATTACCAGAGTACCCCCCCGACCAACCGCATCTTGCCTCGTATTTTCGGTATGAAGACCTTTGCCCCAAACAGATTTTCATATGGCACAAACCAGTACAGGAGGTGCTTCGAGGATCTCCAAATCTGCCTGCAGGCGTGGAAACACAGTGGCCTGAGTAGTAGGACACCACGGGTATATCCAAAACACTTTGCTCGGCTGTAATTGCGTTGAGTGCGCTTAACCGCAGAGTTACGCAGAGAAAGATAACTCTGCGTAACTCTGCGGTTAAAAAAAGCGGCGCTCCGGGTTGAGCCGAACCCGCAGAAAGGGGCTTCGGGGAATGCTTCCGAAATGGAGCCGGAAATACAAGGTGGTGTTGGTCGGGGTGGTACAGCACACCCGCGACAACCCGCCTCCGGCTTCACAGCTTTTCCAACAGTCCGCTTTTTCTGACTGTTCCGGCCTGCTCCCATTGCCACCGGTAAACACCTGCGGGCAGCAATGGCAGTTTCAGTACAGCCTTGCCCCCTGATACCTCACTCCGCTGCAGTGCCTGACCCGTCAGACTGTACAACGACACCTGATCTCCTTCCCGAAGTGCAGAACCCTCTACCGTCGCGTATTCACTCGCCGGATTGGGCCACACCCTCAGTTCAGCCACTGATTCACTCTCCGTACCACTCAACAGCTTTATCTCAACACTGTCTGTAACGGTGCATCCGTGTGCATCCGTTATGGTAACTTCATATACCCCCGCTGAAAGTCCGGTAATCTGCTGGGTTGTGCCTCCGTTGCTCCACAGGTACTTGTGCGGCTGTACACCGCCGTCAGCATACGTATAGGCTGTGCCGTTCGGAAAAAGAGGGTTGCTGCATGCCTGCGATATAATATGGGGTACCAGTACCGAAGGATCGTCAAGATGATATGAAAAACTGGAACTGCATCCGTAAGTATCATTCACCGTGACACTGTAATCGCCGGGACCAAGCTGCTCGATCAGACTGTCCGTCTGACCAAAAGGAGACCACAAATAGTCAAACGGCGGACGACCGTTCAGCGCAGCAGCACTCAGAAAACCGTTGTGATCTCCCGAACATACAATCGGACCGCCGTTTACATACAGCGTCAACTGACCGCTCAGGCTGACGGATACGGATTCACTGTCCGTGCAGCCGGAAGCATCAGATACCGCCACCGTGTAGCTCCCCGGATGCATGCCGGTCTGGAGACTGTCTGCATAACCATTGCTCCACGAATACTGGAAGGGAGGAGTACCGCCACTGACAACTGCCGCCACAACGCCTCCCGACACACTGCCGCAAATGATATCGCTGACAACTGGCGTCAATTGCACGGAAGGTGCAGAGGGCACCGTCAGGGTATCAGAAAAACTACGGCCCCGGCTGTCGGTTATCGTAAAATGATACTCCCCGGCCGGAACATCCGCAAGCTCGGGGCCCGTACCCGCAGCAGGATACCATGTGTATGTGTATGGTTCACAACCATTGACAGGATCCAGCAAAATATGGCCGCCGGTCGAACCCGCACAGGCAGCTCCGACAAGCGGGAGTTGCGCCAGTCCCGGTGCCGGGCGCTCATAGGCTCCCATGTCAACTCGCTCCCCCTGAATTCGCTGCGCGCCCGTAATATCAGTGGTCAAATTCACCATATTTACAATGTCATTACTGCCAGCATCAACTCCGGGCGAACACGGTGACAGTTCGTAGTTGCCGCTCAGGGTATCCACAAATTCCGCAACCGTATTTCG
>CAILQK010000212.1 GCA_903836265.1 uncultured Bacteroidota bacterium
ATATAGTAGCTGCCGGAAGACGGATCTGTCACCTCGTTCAGACGACACTCCATCTTGAGCAAATGCTGCACATTCCGGGCTATCCGTCTGCCAAATGCAGGCGGATAGCCTGATTTTTCTGAGCGGTGCTCATCGTAGGGAGAAATCTGCAGTCTGTCGGCACCACCAATCACCGCAGACATGGCTATGGTAGCCGACCGTATCATATTGGTGTACAATTCGTCGCTGTAAGCGCCCGCATGCGTGGCAGCTGATACCTCGGGAAGCAGCAGCGGAGCTTCCCATGCCTGCATCAGGTTCAGCCAGAGTATCCTGAGTGCTCTGATCCGCGCAATTTCTGCGAAATAGCTCGTCCCGATACCCAGCTCTACTGACATGGTGCCTGCTGCCCGCTCCACGCTGATTCCCCTCGCGGAGAGCTCCCTGAAACAGGTGTCGGCTCGCTGAAGCAACGCGGAAAGTTCGCTCGCCGCTGTGCCTGTACCCTCCACCGGCAACTCGATCAGCCTGAAATGGGGAAACGCCTCGCTCGCGAATGTGATCAGATCGGCCATGTATCTCCAGTCCGGACGTTCAAAGGCAAGCGGATTGAATGCGATGGAGCCGCGCAGCGCGTGAGAATCTATTCCCCTGGATGAGGTAACCTGCTGCAACGCGCCCAAAATGGCTCCGGGATTCGACTGGGCACCCGGTCCGGTAAAATGCAACCCGATATAGTCCGGATAAATACCGTTCAGCAACTTGCCGAGAAACTGACCATCCGGCGGACTTGTCAGATAAACAGACAGGCCCTCGGCCCCGCCCTCCAGAGCATCCAGTGATATCCTGTTGGCTGTTATCGGATCTGCTGCATATACTCCCTCTACTACCTCCCAGTTGTTCGGTTCCGACTCAACAGGTGTGAATTCAGTGTCGAAATCGTCGGCATGTACCAGTGGAGATACGGCAAAACCGGCAGGAGACTGCCAGTCCAGCGATTCAGGTTGCCGGTCTTTCAGATCCCGCGTCACCTGCGCAAGCCAGTCGGCCTTGCTGACCGGCTGAAATTCATCGAAAAAGGTATCAGTAGCCATCTGTGGCAAATGTAGCGATTATCCAAACAGCACTTTTCCATGAATTGAAATTTATTTTGATTACATGTTTTTTTATCAACTTTTTTCTTCCACCTGTGTTTACCTTTGCACTTGAATCAATCTAAATAAGAACAATGAGCCAGAGGCGACTGATATATCTCGACAACAACTCGACTACCCCATGCGACCCGCGTGTTGTGGACGCAATGGTTCCGTATTTTTACGACAAATTCGGAAATGCTGCCAGCCGCAGCCATCATTTCGGCTGGGAGGCTGAAGATGCGGTGGATTACTCCCGCGAGCAGATTGCGAAACTGCTCAACGTGGAAGACAAAGAAATCATCTTTACTTCCGGTGCTACCGAAAGCAATAACCTGGCCATCAAGGGTGTATTCGAGATGTATGCCAAAAAAGGCAATCACATCATTACAGCCGAAACGGAGCACAAGGCAGTCCTGGATACTTGCAAACACCTCGAGAAGGCAGGTGCAGAGGTGACATATCTGAAAGTACAGGAAGACGGACTCGTCAACCTGAATGACCTTGAGGCCGCCATCAAACCTGCTACCGTGCTGGTTTCACTCATGTGGGCCAATAACGAAACCGGCGTGATTCAGCCAATGGCTGAAATCGCAAAAATTTGTGAAAAACACGGTGTATTGTTCCATTCCGATG
>CAILQK010000213.1 GCA_903836265.1 uncultured Bacteroidota bacterium
ATTTTTCTGGTCGGAAAGAACCGCAGATACCAGTTTTTCATCGGAAGAAGTGGGGTACAGACTGTAAGTGCCGGGGAAGTCCACCAGCGTTACTTCACCGCCGCCCGGGAGGCGCAGATTCCCCTCCTTGATATCTACCGTCACGCCGGGGAAGTTTCCCGTTTTCTGGCGCAGGCCGGTGAGGTGATTGAATACGGTAGATTTTCCGCTGTTTGGATTTCCTATGACGCCAATACGCGGGAGTCGCTGACTTCCGCTCATATTTCAAGAAGGATGCTGGCGGCCTCTTCTCTTCTGAGAGCCATGCGAACGCCGTCCACTTTAACATAGAATGCGTTTCCGAAGGGCGACTGGCGCACCATTTCTACCCGGGCTCCGGGCAGGAAGCCCATGGAGGTGAGTTTGCAGGCCAGGGCTGCATCGGAGAACGACAGCGCACGGGCAGTTTCGTGTATTTTCAGATCCGGAATAGAACGATAGCGTCTTTGCATGGCGCCTGAATCCTGTTAATTTAATTTAGACAAATTCAAGACTGCAAAGGTAGTGTATGCTTTTCAATTCTGTGTATATTCTTGTCCGGGAATTAATCACCCTGTCATGGTGATTTAAATCATCTTTGTTCAGATATTTGTACAGGCTTTTATGTGAAATTTCATAAAAAATTTGATTGCTCTTGGAAAAAAAGCTCCTTGCCATTCTTGAAAAAATAACGGGAAGCGGCAGCTTTGCCACGGTCGGAGAGCATTCTTTTGTTCATCCGGGCCTACATGTAAGTGGTATCGGAGAAATTGGAATCCCGATACCGGAAGTACAGATTCGTGCAGTGATAGAAGTTGCTGCAAGAGCCCCGTTTGGGAAGGGCTCTAATACTATCACTGATCCTTTGGTGCGCAGTACGTGGGAGCTGGATGCCACTCAGACAAGTTTTCATGGGGAAGACTGGGATCGGATGTTGGCCAGCGTACTGCTGCATGTGAAGAATAATCTTGGTATTGATGAGCAGACCGAGATTGCGGCAATGCCTTACAAGATGCTTATATACGAGACGGGTGGAATACATCATTCGTGAATCCGGTGTAGATCTGGCAACAGAAACAATCAGGTTGGGTTCTCCCCACACACTGGTCATTTCAAAAACACAGGCCTCCTACGAACAAAGTCTGGAGAGATGGCGCGAAGATGTATCCCTGTTTGATACATATTTTCGGGAATAGTACCTTCCTGTCAAACACTCACCAGCTCTGCTCCCTCCTGGCCCACCAGTGTGCCGATGGCAACACCCATACCGCTGAGCCTGACGGATACCACCACGTTGGGGGATACACGCTGAATAATCGGCTTTTTTACGGGTCCGAGGCCCAGGATACCTGTCCACCACTGATCAATTTCGACAGCCTGGCCGGGACAGATGACTTCGTGCAACAATTTGGCAAGTGCACTTCTGATGAGGGGGTTACCCCCGAATTCGGGCGTTTTTTCCGTTTCGAAGTCCAGGTTTCGGCCGCCTCCGAGCAGAATTCTGCCGTCAATATTCCTGAAATAATAGTAGCCCTTGTCGTAATGGAAACAGCCTTCCACCTTCAGGCCGGGCACGGGTTTGGTGACGAGCACCTGATTGCGTGCCGGATAGAGATCCAGGTCGGGGAACAGTTGTCGTGCGAACCCGTTAACGGCAACCAGAACCCGTCGGGCCCGTATTGTCCATTCATTATCCGTCTCCATCAGCACACCATCATTGCCATCTTCCAGCGATCTGATACCGATACCGTTGAATATTTCCACACCGGCAGCCCGGGCTTTTTCGAGCAGGGCGGCCATCATTTTTCCTGTATTTACCTGTCCTTCGGGCTGATTGATGATCAGGTGTTGAACATCCCGGAACCCGAATGAGGCTATTCGTTCGTCGGCCAGTTTATAGACTTCCGGGTGGCCGGTAATTCGCCCGATTTTTTCATTGAATTCCGGCATGCGTTCTGCACACTCCCTGAACGATTCGTAATCGTTGTCGGTAAACATTTCGTAACCGCCCCACTGCCTGAACTCCATATTTTCATCACCGACCAGTGCACGCAGACGCTGCAGGCCTCTCCAGCGTTTTTCGACGGTGGCAAGTACGGTGTCTTCTGGTGTGTGAGACAGATCATCAATCAGTTCGGTCATGGATCCGAAGCAGGCGAAACCGGCGTTTCGCGTGCTGGCGCCGGCTGGTATGGGGCCTCTTTCAAAGATAACCACCCTCAAATCCGGATTTTTTTCCTTCAGATGAACAGCCGCAGCGAGCCCCACAATTCCGCTGCCGATTACAGCTACATCAATATGGCTGAAGAAGGATTTTTTTTCCCAGTAGCTGAGCTCGTACTTCATAATTTTGGTGTGCTGTGGTAAATTGCGAGGAAAATGAGCGCCATTTTCATGGGTTCATTCACCTCTTCCGACAGATTATCCTCCACTGCCCAGTCGCGGGGGTCGCGTTCCCGGAGGGTATATATATAGAACTTGCCGCGGTTGGGGTCATCGGCAATCCATTCGTCGAGGCGGTTTTTCCATCGGCTGCCCATTGTCAGCGAGAAAGAGTTGTTGGTGATTCGCCACTCGGAGAAGTCGTTGGACCAGGAGGCGCGCATAGTTACCACATCACCTGTGTAAGTGCGCAGTTCCCATTGTGTGGGGTCATTTTTCCATTTTTGCCTGATGGTGCCGCGTTCTCCGTTGAGTTCGTAGGTCCATTCTGAAAAATCGTCTCGTACGTTCAGCCAGCGGAGTTTGAGTTCGCCATAGAGCATTTCTTCGGGCGGCTCGGCACTGTCGGGTTCATCCGGGCTTTCCGAGGCATAGATATCCCATTCCACGAAGGAGTCGTTCCAGCGGGTACTGACGGTGGAGATTGTCTGTGTGTGGAGCTGCGACAAGCAGCAGCAGCTCCACACCAGCGAGAGCATGCGCAGCATGGCAACCTGTTTTAGAACGGGAGATCATCCATGCCTGTCGGCGGTGTATCTGTATAATTCGGGAACGGATCTGCCGGGAATCCGGAGTTGCCGGTCGAGCCGGATCCCGAGTTGCTGTCGCCGGATGCCTTGTCAATACGCCAGGCGTTCAGGTTGGTCAGGTACTTTCCGTTCCACTCGCGGCCACGGAGGTCGAAGGATACCTTTACCTGGTCGCCTTCCCTGAAGCTGTCGAGCAGTGCACAGCGATCCTGTACGGCCTGAAACTTGATGAGTTGCGGATAATTGCCGTCCTGTACCTCGAGGACGAATTCACGCGCGGTGAAACTGGCCGATTTTTGTTCGGTCGGGAAGATGCGGTGCAGTTTGCCTGCTACTTCAAATGCCATGTTATTTATGTGTTGTTATTTCAGTCGGAACATTTGTTCGTAATAACCGGGTCTGTTGGCGGTAATTACCTTCTCGAATTTTTTGGAAGTGATGATCGGCTGGTAGGGCGCGAACAGGAACACTTCAGGCAGAATTTCGTGCAGCAAATGCTGTGCCTCCAGGTAGAGCTGGTCTCTTTTGGCTTCATCGGGTTCATTGCCTATGCGGTCAATCACATCATCGAGGCGGGCGTCGGCAACCCGTGAGCGGTTGTCGCCGGCTGGCGCGAGGTTTGAGGAGTGATATCTCTGTCGCATCTCGGTGAGTCCGGGGAACAGCGTGGCGCCGAGAAAAGTTGTCTCAAAATCACCGTTTTTGGTTTTGGGATTGATTTCAGTAATATCGGTCGGGACTGTTTTGATTTCGATACCGGCGAGCCTGGCTGTTTGCGTCACGCTTTCTGCGTATTGCTGACTGGTGCGCACCGAAGGAACAAGTACTTCTATCACGAGGCGTGTCGGCTTCCCGTCGAGTACCTTGTCGAGAATACCATCGCCGTCTGTATCAGACCAGCCCGCGTTGGCGAGGAGTTCGCGTGCTTTCTCTACATTATAGTCGTAGGGAGTGATATCCTTTGCATAATATCGTTTGGCAGGCAGGATGTTGCTCACCGTTCTGACTGCCAGTCCGGAGCGAATATTATTGATGAAGTGGTTGTAGTCAATAACATGGGCGAGTGCCCTCCGAACCTGAATATCTTTCAAAACAGGTTTGTTCAGGTTGAACAGCCACCGATTGTACTGGAGGGCAGGCAACAGATCGAAGTCATAGCGGGTGTTGAGCGAGTCTTTTTGCTTCATTTCGAGAAATCTGGCCGGGCTCAGCGAACCTGCCACGATATCGAGCTGACCACTTACAAGCATGTTTTCCACCACAGTTTCATCTTTCACCACTTTATAAACCAGTCTTTTGGGATACGCAGCCAGTATAGGGTACTTTTTTGAGAGCGCATCGCCCCACCAGTTCTCCTTTTTCACCAGGATAGCCCCCTGGTCGTTCATGGAGGCCACCTTGTAGGGTCCGCTGCCTGATATGCTGTTCGGATCATTCAGAAATTTTGGCTGCTGGAACTCGTCGGCGAAAATTTTCATGGAGGGGTCACCGGAGATGATGCCGGTTTTGGAAGTGTCGAGCAGGTCGGCGAGTGGCACCGCTGCCATCCTGCCGGCCGGATCGTAGTGATAGGCCGGCAGAACAGGGAACAGTGCCATGGACTCCTGCGCCAGCATATAATACTTCCTGAAGTAAACAGTGAATTTTTTCGGATTGGACGGATCAAGGTCAATGCCGCTCAGCTCTTTGAAGTATGATCCGAATGCTTTGGTAGGAAGCAGCGGGTGATAGGCTATTTTGATGGAAAAGTCCACATCTTTGCCTGTAACAGGCGTCCCGTTGTCCCAGCGGGCCTCATCGAGCAATTCATAATCGTAGGCGAGCTCTCCCTTGTGCGGACCGTCCTGCACCAGACGCGAGGAGGGGAGTGATTTTACGATGAGCGGAGTGAGCTCCAGTGTTGCCGGGTCGAGATCGCCGAGCGACTGAAAAATACGGGCACATACGTATATATCTGCTCCGATTGTTGAAAGGAATGGATTGAGGCGTGCGGGGGCAGCGTCCATACGTACACTTATTTCTTCCGGATCAGCACTTTCTCCTGCTGATTGCATACAAAAACGTACAAGCAGGATGACAGCTGCAGCTGCGATGGCGAGCAGAATTTTTCCGGGGGTAGTGCGCAGTCGTTTGATCATCATGGATGGAAATGAAGGTTTTGAAACGCAAGGTCAGGGAAAACGTATAAATATTTGAAAAAAAATTTTTTCGGGGGAACTTTAAAATCCGGCAGCGCGTTAAAGAATGCAGGTAGGACAAATTATACAGGGAATTTTTGTACCCCAGGCTGAAGTTCCCGGTATATCCGAATACTACTTAAAACAGCATCAATTTATGAAATCTTCAGAACACACAAGAGAACAGGTTTTCAAGTCGGAACTGCTTCCGCACTATGATGCCATCTACTCTTTTGCGTATCGCCTTACAAACGGAGATGCAGTAAAAGCCGGGGATCTTGTACAGGAAACCTATGAAAAAGCCTGGCGATCTATCGGTCGCTATGAGTCCGGAACCAACCCCAGGGCATGGATGTTCCGTATCTGTCAACACGCATTCATCAATGAGTGGAGAAAGGTCAGGAATATGCCTGTCAAACTGGATCTGGATGCCGCCGGAAGAATTCAATCGGACAATGAGCCCAATCACGCACAGATGGGCGACGAGGTAATGAACGCTATCAACACACTGCCCAACCAGCAGCGCATTGTGCTGTTGCTCGATCTGCAAGATTTCACCTACGAAGAAATGGCGACCGTTCTGAAAATACGAATTGGCACAGTACGCTCCCGGCTGCACCGCGCTCGCAAGGCTCTGTATGTCTGTCTCTCCCTCTATGCCCGGGATCTCGGTTACAGGGTGCCCGACGATGCAGACGCAGCTTTCCCAACTGACGACCAGTAAACACAAAACCAAAAAATATGTCCGGGTTTCTCTGATGATAAAATCAACAGGCGAAACACCGGACATACTTTTAAGGGCTCAATTGTAAACAATCAAAATCATTTCATGTCTTTCACAAGCATACGGACACTCATCAATTCACCGCGTCACAACTGGCGTGGTTCCCTGTTTTTTCTGTCCGGCATTACCTCCGAAAAGAATAGGCAGCTTTCCGAAATACGCTCTGTCATGGTTGGCAACCAGACAGACCGGCGGTTTGCTCCCGGGGTGTTTGTCGGTGCCGGAAAAATAAGTAGAGGTGTTGAGGAGTATCCGGAAGCACAAATCAGTTTTACTATGAATAACGACACTTTGCCAAACGGACAACTCCTTAAAATCGGAAACAACTCAACCCCGGAACCAACCAACCCGAACCAGAACCCCGACTTTTTACAACCCGGGAATGACGCTCTTCTCCATATTCCCAGGGTTCCTGAGCTTGATACAAATGATGAACAATCGCTCAGAACGTGGCTTAAAGCCAACATTCCAAACCAGTCTGCACCGCCTTCCCTGTTAGAAAGACTGAAGAATATTCCCCATAAAGAGTGACGCCAGCCTGTTACACTTCTTTCCCGTTTTATTCCCTCCCCCCTCTATAGAGATATCTTGACGCCGGAGCCTCTCTTCGATGCTCCGGCTTTTTTATTTCAAAAAAATCAAATTACAGGAATATTTTATCACCTTTGTACATCATTTCTGAAACATCTAACCACTAACCTTCTCTTTAAATGAACAAAATTTTTTACATTCTTTTATTCACGGCTTTTCTGGGTATGGGTAAAACGTATGCCCAGGAGCCCCTGATGGCTGTTGCCGGAAAGGTCACGGATGCTGCAAACGGATCAGCGTTGCCCGGTGTGACTATCCGTATTGAGGGTAAAAATGCCGGAACGACCTCCGATGCCAACGGTGGTTATGCCCTGAAAGTGGCAGTAGGCGATCTCCTGATCTTCACCTATACAGGCTACAGGGAGCAAAAAATAGCCGCCAACAGCACAACAATAGATGTGCGTATGGAGGCGGATGGTATCGCTCTTGAGCAAATCGTGGTGGTCGGCAGCCGGCGTGCCAACCGTGTCAAAACTGAAACGCCCGTTCCGGTAGATGTTATCAACGTGGCGGCCAATACGGTGAACAGTGCGCGTGCAGATGTAACTGCCATGCTGAATTACACGGCGCCCTCCTTTAACTACAACAAGCAAAGCGGCTCCGATGGCGCCGATCATATTGACCTGGCTACGCTGCGCGGCCTCGGTCCCGACCAGACACTGGTTCTCATCAATGGCAAGCGCCGCCATCAGACTGCCTTTGTATCGGTTTTCGGTACCCGCGGAAGAGGGGCGTCGGGCACTGATCTCAATGCGCTGCCCGCCGCTGCCATTGATCGTATCGAAATACTGCGCGATGGCGCTTCTGCCCAGTACGGATCGGATGCCATGGCCGGTGTCATCAATATCATCCTCAAGGAAAATCTCGGCAAACCAACGCTCGATCTCGGTGTGTCAGGGTATTACGATCCCAAATACAACCCTGCCTTTATTACTGCCGATGACAAAGACGTGTATGGCGCTTCCCATCTCGGGCAGTACGAAACCGGTAACAATAACAAGATGGACGGACTGGCCTACAACGCCTCCTTCAATTACGGAATGCCTTTCGGAAAACCGGGCGGCGTGATCAACTTCACGCTGAATTACGCCAGTCAGGACAAGACCTATCGCCAGGAGTTCGGAGGACAATTGCCGCTTTCCATTTACAGAAGGGCACACGGCGACGCCTCCCTGAACGCCTACGGTGCATTTTACAATGCTGAAACACCCATCAAAGAAGATGGCAAACTCGATTTTTACTCCTTCGGTGGCGCCAATTACAAGAAATCAGATGCATTTGCCTTTACCCGCAACTTTTCGGCAAGGCCCGACCGTTTTCCGACCACGGCTGCCGGCGACCTGATCCCGGTGGAGGGTATTATCAAAACAACACCTGATGGAGAGAGCTACTTCAATCCGCATATCCAAACCGAAATCCGCGACCTGTCGTGGGTGGGTGGCTTCCGCGGAGCCTTCGATAACGGCTGGCAGTGGGATCTGAGCCAGACTGTGGGGTACAACAATTTCCATTTCTTTGGTGACAAAACCTTCAATGCCGGACTGGGCCCCACCGTCACGCATTTCGACGATGGCGGCTTCTCGTTTCGGCAAAATACAACCAACCTGAACCTGAACCGGGAATATCCCGAAATCATGCACGGCTTTGGCCTGGCATTCGGTGCCGAGTATCGCAATGAAAATTACGAACTCTTCGCCGGTCAGCAGGGATCCTATGCCAACTATGACGAAAACAAGGCGACCGGTGCACAGGGTTTCCCCGGCTACCAGCCCTCCGACGAGGTGGATGCCACCCGCAGCTGCGCCGGCGTTTATGCTGACGCTGAACTCGACGTGACGTCCAGGCTGTTGCTCGGCAGTGCAGTGCGCTTCGAGAATTACAGCGATTTCGGCAACACACTCAACTGGAAAGCGGCAGCCCGCTACAAGGTGCTCGACGACTTTAACCTGCGCGGATCGTTCAGCACGGGTTTCCGCGCGCCTTCACTGCAGCAGATCAATTTCAGCAGTACATTCACTACCGTACAGGGCGGACAAATTTCCGAGGTGAAAATTGCGCCGAATCTCAGTCGTATCACGCAGTCAGCCGGCATAGAGCCACTCAAACAGGAGCGCTCCAGCAACGCAAGTATAGGTTTCTCTCTGAAGCCCATCCCGCAACTGAGCGTAACAGTGGATGCATACCAGGTGAAGGTGCAGGATCGTGTAGTGCTCTCCGGCCAGTTCAGCGCGGATGACACCTCGCTCGATCCCAACTTTACAGGAACTCTTCAGGATCTCGATGTGAGTCTGGCCCAGTTCTTCGTGAATGCAGTGAATACGACCAACCGCGGTGTGGATATCGTGGTGGATTACAACCGCAGAATTTCGAGCGACCAGACAGTACGCTTTCTTCTGGCAGGCAACCTCCAGGATATGACTATTGACAAGGTAAACGTACCCGCAGGACTGGGCAATAACGAGCAGAATTTCTTCAGCGATCGCGAGCGCGCGTTCCTGCTTGCCTCGGCCCCCAAAACCAAGATGGGGCTCACATTTGAGTATGGAGTGAAAAAACTCACTGTCGGCACCCGCTTTACCTATTTCGGTGAAATAACCCTCTATGGTTATGGCGAAGATGGCCTTGGTATCAATCCGATGGTACCCAAGGATGACGGAAGCGGATCAGTACCCGACCAGTACGTTTATGGCGGAAAGCTGGTTCCTGATGTTTATCTGGGCTGGAAATTCAGCAAAAAGATGTCGCTGCACCTCGGTGCCGACAATTTCCTGAATGCACATCCCGATCTGGGTTTTGTACCTGCAGCAGCCGGCTGGGCTTTCAACAACGAAACCGGCGGCCCCTGGGATGCCGTGCAAATGGGCGGGAACGGTATGCGCCTGTTCACGCGCCTGACAATGAATTTTTAATCATCGCCGGAAAATATTCTGAAGCCTGCCGCACCCTGTTTCCGGGTGCGGCAGGCTTTTTTGTGCCCGGGGGAACTATATTGTCATCAGATAGTGTTATAGTACTGTTCTAAATGCAACAACCTATGAAAACGCACAATTTTCAGGTCAATCTGGAGGGAGTAATCTCCCTGTTGTCCGGCCATCTCTACAGTTCTCCAAATGTATTTGTACGCGAACTCGTGCAGAATGCTGTGGACGCCATCACCGCGCGTCAGAAAAAAGAGCCCGGTTTCAAGGGCGTCATTCGTGTGCAGGCGATGAACGCGGATGTGCCGACACTCGTTTTTGAGGACAACGGTATTGGCCTCACCCTGGATGAAGTACACGAGTTTCTTTCCAGCATCGGTGCCAGTTCGAAGCGTGAAAATGGTCGGGGCACTGATGACTTTATCGGACAGTTCGGAATCGGACTGCTCTCGGCATTCATGGTGACAGACGAGATTGTGATGATCACGCGCTCTGCGAAGGGCGGACCAGCCGTTGAATGGAGAGGCTCCTCGGATGGTACCTATTCCATCAGGTTGCCGGAGGCTGATTACGAGCCGGGTACGAAAGTCTTTATCCGGGCAAAATCCGGTTCGGAGGAACTGTGTTTGCCACTGAATGTGCTCAAACTGCTGAAGCACTACTGCGATCTGCTCCCGCAGCCTGTTCTTTTTTCCGAAGACAGCGGCACTGAGTCGGTTGTCAACCGGATGGATGCACCGTTTCTCGACAAGGCATCGTTCACACCCGAGAATCAGGAAGAAATTGCCGGATACGGCCGGGAAATAGTAAACGGGGAAGTGATGGCATCTATTCCGCTCAGTACCCGCAATGGCAAAACAACCGGAGTGGCATACGTGCTTGGGAGCAGTGTCAGCCTGGCACGGCAAACCGAACACCGTGTTTACATGAAGCGGATGCTTTTGTCAGATGAAAACAGGGAAATTCTGCCTCAGTGGGCTTTTTTCGTGAAGGCTGTGATAAACACCTCCGAACTCAGGCCGACTGCCTCCAGGGAAACTCTTTATCAGGACAATGAGCTTCCCAGAGTGAGGAAGCAGCTGGGTATGTGCATACGCGACTATCTGGTGGAGCTGAACCAGACGGATCCGGATTTGCTGGAAAAAATTATCCGGACGCACCGGGTATCTGTCAAAAAGCTGGCGCTGCACGACAGCGAGTTCTTCAGGATTGTTATCCGTTACCTGCGTTTTCCCAGTACAGTCGGCGAGGTGACGATTCCGCAATACCGGGAGTATTCGCAGGAAATACGCCACATATTTGATGAGGAAATGTTCAACAAGGTGAAAAATATCGCACAGTCGCACGGGATACCGGTGATCCATTCCCGATATGATGACGACCGCGAGTTGTTGAACAAGCTCGGAGAAATATACGAGGGTATTGCGGTGACGGAGGTAAATCCGGGCGATATCATGCAGCATCTGGAAGAACTGTCGCCGGAGGAGTATGCCCGTATTGAGCCGCTCCTGCAATTGGCAGCAGAGGAGATGGAAGCGTTCCGTACCAGACCTGCAGTTCGTAAATTTCAGCCTTCGGAAATTCCTGCACTTCATTATCCTGATGAGGCGATGGTGCTGGAGCGCCGTACAGAACATTTAAAAAGTCAGTTTTCGCCGTTTTGGAACAGGCTTATGAAAGGGGTAAGCGGCAACAGGGGGCAGGCTGTGCTGTATCTGAACTACGATAATGCACTTGTCAGGCAAATGATGGAGACAGGAGACAGGGAGCTGCTGCGTCATTTCATTCGTCTCGTTTACATACAGGCGCTGCTCATCGGAAATTATCAACTGGGTTCCAGAGAACTCACATTGCTCACTGAGGGACTGAGTGACCTGCTTTCCTCGGGATTGGGTCAGTCTCAAACAAACAAACCGGCAGATGGACAGTAATATAACTGATTACAAATCTTTTTGGAGCGATATTTTTGATGATGATACCTGCTCCAATATGGAACGGGCAATCCCCCGTCTGCGGCTGCACAGAGACGCGGCGGATGCTGCAAACGATTTGGGATACAGTGTGAAAATACGCGAGGTAATGCTCATGGTTCTGCATCACGTGGATGGCCTGGATGAGATGATGATTGAATTGCTCTGGCTGGCAGGAAAATGGGAACAAAATCAGGAGGATATACACCTGAGCGGTGGCATGGAGTATGTTTTGAGGTTTTTTTATTACCTGCCCGATTACCCGGCAGTCAGCCGTGATGATATATTTGCCATGGCAGAAATAATTCGCGGCTGGTCCGGGTGGAGGAATCGGTCAAGGCGTCACTTCGATTTGAACCTGTACAAGATGTACGATCGGATGGGAGAGTACCAGCTTGCGGCTGAACTGCTCGATATAATGAGGGAGCGTGAAGTTGTGGAGCCTCTGCAGCGCGGGGATGGCTGCAGGGTCTGTGAAATTGGCAGAATGATGGAATATTACACTATGCTTGGATTGCTGGATAATGCCATGCAGGAGGCGCGAAAACTGCTTTCCATGAGGGTGAATGGCTGTTTCAGTGGTCCGCGTGTTGGTCTGATAACACTGCTGGACGCACTGCTGGATCACAACCGTCAGGAAGAACTTGCCGAATTAATACCTTTTTACGTTGAGCATCTTCATGTTCCGACACGTGCGCCACTGAGAGCGATGCTTCCGCTGATCAGGTACAAAATCGGGCAGGGCGACCTGCCTGAGGCTCAGGAGCTGGTGCGTGAGAGCGCCAAATTGACAGGAATCCGGAAAGACAAAACAGCTGCCGACAGGTTTCGGGCACTGCAGGAGGAATTACGCCTCAGTACGCCCGTTCATCCCTGTCCTCAATAAAATTCATATAAGCCCGGTTTGCTACCCGATTGCCACCCGGCGTCGGGTAGCGTCCGGAGAAATACCAGTCGCCTGTATTTCCGGGGCAGGCATTGTGCAGCCCGTCGAGTGTCTGGAAGATAATGTCCAGCTGCGGTTTGAGTCCGGCGGGTTTCACGATATCGGCAATTTTTTTGCTGATTTGCGTGTATTCGAACAGGTCGTACAGCTGCACCACTTCGTTTCGGACAGCCTCGACGGGCAGCATTTCCGAACGTTTGCAGCGATCGTAGGTTTCCTGCAGGAGTTTTTCCTGTCCGGTTTCTCTGAGAAGTTCCACCAGTGCCTGAAATGCCACGAAGTCCTTCATTTTGCTCATGTCAATACCGTAGCAATCGGGGAACCGGATTTGCGGGGCGCTGCTGAGAATAATGATTCGTTTGGGGTGCAATCGGGCTGTGATACTCACGATGCTGTCGCGCAGGGTGGTTCCGCGCACGATAGAGTCGTCGAGCAGTACCAGTGTATCTTTGTCATCCTGACAAATACCATAGGTGATATCGTACACATGGTTGACCATATTATTGCGCGCCTTTTTGTCGGCTATAAAAGTGCGCTGTTTGTCGTCCTTGTGAACGAGTTTTTCATTTCGGGTATGGACAGCGAGAATACGGGCCACTTTTTCGGGTGAAATTTTGTCTTTGAGGCCCATGATCTGCTCCTGTTTCCACTTGTCCAGCTCCTTGTCGAGGCCCTCCATCAGTCCGTAGAAAGCGGCTTCTGCTGTGTTGGGGATAAAGGAGAAAACGGAGTTTTTGAAGTCGAAATTTACGGTTTCGAGTACCGGGTGGGCGAGTTGTTCGCCGAGTTTCTTGCGTTCCTGATAAATTTCGCGGTCGTTACCGCGGCTGAAGTAGATACGCTCGAAGGAGCAGGCTTTCAGTTCGCGGGGTTCTGTGAAGGGCAGCTCTTCGTACTTGTCGTTGTACTTGATGATGAGTGCGTGGCCCGGTTTCAGTTCGCGCACATCTTTGTATGAAACATTGAAGACCGACTGGATGGCCGGGCGTTCGGAGGCGCCAACTATTATTTCCTCATCAGCGTACCAGTAGGCGGGCCGTATTCCGTTGGGGTCGCGCATGAGGAAGGCATCGCCGTGGCCGATCATACCGCCGAGCACATAGCCCCCGTCGAATTTTTTACAGGCTCTGCGGAGCAGTCGCTGAATATCGAGATTGTCAAAAATGAGCTGGTTTATTGCCTGGTTGGTCATTCCTTCCGGTTTGAACCAGGTATGAAGCCGCTGCACTTCATCATCGAGGAAGTGGCCGATTTTTTCGAGTACCGTGACGGTATCGCTTTTTTCCTTGGGGTACTGACCGAGTTCCACGAGTTCCTGAAAGAGCTCGTCCACGTTGGTCATATTGAAATTGCCGGCCAGGAGGAGGTTCCTGTTGATCCAGTTATTCTGTCGGTGAAAGGGATGCACGCGTTCGATGCTGTTATCGCCGTGCGTCCCGTACCGCAGGTGTCCCATGAGCACCTCGCCGGTGTAGGGCATATTGGCACGCAGCCATGCGGGGTCGTTGAGTTGTTCGGGAGTGACTGCATTCAGGCGCGACCACACCATTTCGAAGAGGTCGGCAAGATAGTTGGGAGCGTTGCTTCTTTTTCGGCTGATGTAGCGTGTGCCGGGCTGCGGGTTCAGCTTGATTGTTGCGATACCGGCGCCATCCTGCCCCCTGTTGCGCATTTTTTGCATCAGCAGCTGCATTTTCTGTATGCCGTAGAATGCGGTGCCGTACTTCTTGTGGTAGTATTCGAGGGGTTTGCGCAGGCGTATGATCGCGATGCCACACTCGTGCTGAATTGAGTCGCTCATGCTGAAAGTATCGAAATACGGTGCAAAGGTACTGAAAACAATGGAAGAAATCAGACCTTTGCGTTATGAAAGCACTTCGCGAAACAAAGTTCAGCCTTCCGGGCCAGACGGCCTTCTATCGCGGCAAGGTCCGCGACGTTTATTCTGTCGGAAATCGTCTCATCATGGTGGCATCTGACCGTATTTCTGCCTTTGATCATATTTTGCCCCGTGCCATTCCGTTCAAAGGGGCCGTACTGAACCAGATGGCTGCCTATTTCCTGGATGCTACCAGAGATATTTGTCCGAACTGGCTTGTCTCCAGCCCCGATCCCAATGTCGCTATCGGATATCGCTGCGAGCCGGTACGTGTCGAGATGGTCATCCGCGGTTATCTGGCGGGTCATGCTGCGCGCACATACGCTGCAGGCCTGCGCGAGCTGTGCGGAGTTGAGCTGCCGGAGGGGATGAAGGAAAATGATCGTTTCCCCGAGCCGATTATCACGCCTTCCACCAAGGCTGAAGAAGGGCATGACGAGGATATTTCCAGAGAGGATATTCTGGCGCGCGGACTTGTTTCAGAGGAGGATTACATCCGGATGGAGGCATATACCCGGGCACTCTTTCAGCGCGGAACAGAAATGGCTGCTGCACAGGGACTGATTCTGGTTGATACCAAGTATGAATTCGGGAAGCTCGACGGAAAAGTGGTGCTCATGGACGAGATACATACCCCCGACAGCTCGAGGTATTTCTACGCGGAAGGGTATGCCGAACGGCAGGCTCGTGGCGAGCGCCAGAAGCAGCTCAGCAAGGAGTTTGTACGCGAGTGGCTCATGGCCAACGGCTTTCAGGGCAAGGATGGGCAGCAGATGCCTGTGATGCCTGACGAGTTCGTGAACGAAATATCGGAGCGATATATAGAACTGTATGAAAGAGTGACAGGCCGTACATTTGTCAGGGACGCATCAGATGACCCCGAATCTCGTATAGAAGGCAACATACTGAAGGCCATACAGTAGATTTCTGTCCAAAAAGAGAAACAATTTATTCCTGCAGGTTTTACCCTGTGCATTCTCATGTTACCTTAGCCGCGCCAATTCCGTTTGGGATATTCCCGGTGGAACCGCTCAAATTGTTGCTGCTGAATGGCAGTAATGATTTTTGTTTTACGAAACATCTTTGTACTGCATTCTGACATGAGAACCCGCAACATCTTTATTGCCCTGATTGCCTTGCTGCTGGGCATCTGGTATTTCGCCATGCGCTCCGGCGCGGAGAAAATCGTACGCCCGAACGACCCCTGGGTATTCCGTTCGGTACTCGACAGGCAGCCCCGCATGATCACCTTTGCCCTGAACGACAAGCTCTGGGTATCCTATTCCACCGATTCCTGTTCGCTGTACAAGGCCTGGGCAGGCAGTGTTGACTTCACGGGCGCAGTTTACAACATGCGGCACGGACCACAGCCAATGAGCGTGGGTGCATCCTGGTTTGAGAACAAGTACCGACGCCCCTGGTCGGTAACCGTGGGTGGCAAAACAGAAAATCCGCATACCGATTACAAAGGACACCGCTATCTGAAGAGCGGTGAAGCAGAGATCATGTACGACCTGGTGCTTGCCAGCGGACAGCGTATCCGCATCAATGAGCGCCCGTCTTATGTAAACAGGGACGGTCAGCCCGGCTTTGAACGCCGCTTCAGTGTGGAAAATGCACCTGCTGACGCCGTGATCGAGCTGAAAAGCAATGCAGCTTCCATCGTCGGAATGAGCAATGTTCAGACCGACGGGACCTGGAAATCACAGGGTGATATCGTGTCACTCGCCAATGACGCCGGTGTTTCAGCTGTGTCTGTTGACGGGACGCTGACGCTTAACAACCAGGGCGAAACAACTCTCACGACAATGTTTGTGAAGCAGCCTTTGCTCCCGAATCCTTTCGATGCAGAGCGGGCGGCAGAAGCGGAGGGTGAGGCCTCCGGAGCCATGAGTGCCGGCGAAAAACTGATTTCCAAGAGCGACTGTCGCACCTGTCATAACCCGGAAGTACAAACTGTCGGTCCCGGATACAAACAGATTGCAGAGCGATATAAAAACACGCCTGAAAATGTGGAGATGCTGGCTCAGAAGGTCATAAAGGGCGGTTCAGGAGTGTGGGGACTTGCTGCCATGAGTGCACACCCGGATCTGCAGCCCGACGATGCAAAATCCATCATTGCCTACGTACTCTCTCTGGATGAAGGGGAGGACAATGGCGAAGGTGGTGGCCCTTCGAAGCAGCTGACGGATATTCCCGACAACCAGTGGCTGAAATCTGATGCTGTGGTGAAGGATCAGGATCTGGCGCCGGGTCTTCTCGTCAACCTCTGGATATCCGGCAAACCACTCAACCGACTGGCTGATATCGACGCTTCCGCACCGCCGGCCATGAATGCAGTGGCTGCCAAAGTGGAGGCCTCGGGCCAGGATTTCGGTGATCTGAAGGACAACTTTGGTCTTCATGCGGATGGATATCTCTTCCTCGACAAGGATGACAATATTGTGTTCCAGTTGTCCAGCGACGATGGCAGCAAGCTTTCCATAGATGGCCGTACACTTATTGAACATGATGGCCCGCATGGTATGGAACCAAGGGAAGCCGAGGTGGCCCTCCGCGCCGGGTATCACCCGATCAACATTGAATATTTCCAGGGTGGCGGTGGCCGCGGTATCTCGCTGAAATGGATCCGCCATGGTGCTGCCGGTTTCACAACCATCCCGGAGAACAACTTTTTCCACAAGAAAATGAAAGGGGAGGAGGGACTTGCCACTATGTCGGGCGCTTCCACTGCGATCCCGGGAGATGGCGCCCCGCTGTCGGAGGTACACCCCTCGTTTGACCTCACCCAGGCACGGCCGGAGGAGTTCCTGCCCAAGGTGGCTGGTATGGATTTCCTGCCCGACGGCCGACTGGTCGTTTCCACCTGGGATGCCATGGGTGCCGTTTATGTGCTGAGCAATGTGAGCAGTGGCGACCCTAAAAAAATCAGGGTAAAAAGGATTGCCCAGGGACTTGCGGAGCCGCTCGGTCTGAAAGTGGTGGACGGAACTGTTTACGTGTTGCAGAAACAGGAACTCACCAAACTGGTTGATACCAATAACGATGAGGTTATTGACGAATATCAGTGTTTTGCCAGAGGGTGGCTCGCCTCGGCCAATTTCCATGAGTTTGCTTTTGGGCTTGCCTATAAAGACGGGTATTTCTATGCCGCACTGGCAACAGCAATCAACCCGGGTGGCGCCAGTACGCGACCACAGATAACCGACCGGGGCAAAGCCGTAAAAATCAGTATCAGGGATGGCAGCACAGAGTTCGTAGCGCGCGGCCTGCGTACCCCCGACGGGGTGGGCATTGGTCCCGACGGAGAAGTCTTCATCGCAGACAATCAGGGCGACTGGCTTCCTTCTTCCAAGATACTGCACCTGAAGCAGGGTGCTTTTTACAATTCTTACTCGGTTGACAGTGCTGCTGTATCCGGGATGCCCGTCACACAGCCGGTGGTATGGCTCCCGCAGGATGAAATAGGCAACTCGCCCACACAGCCGGCGGTTATCAACGATGGTCCGTACAAAAATCAACTGCTGCACGGCGATGTTTGCTACGGAGGTCTTCAGCGGGTGTTTGTGGAGAAAGTAAACGGCGACTATCAGGGTTGCGTGTTCCGGTTTACGCAGGGGCTTGAGGGCGGCACCCACCGCCTGGCCTGGGGGCCTGACGGCGCTCTTTACATAGGCATGATAGGCAATCCGGGCAACTGGAGCCAGGCGAACAAACTCTGGTATGGACTGCAGCGAATGAAGTACAACGGACAGTCCACTTTTGAAATGCTGGCGATCAGGGCCAAAACAAATGGTATGGAGGTGGAATTTACCGAACCCCTGCGCGACGGCGACGGCTGGAATCCGGCACAGTTTCAGGTAGAGCAGTGGTGGTACAAACCCACTCCGCAATATGGTGGCCCCAAGATGGATCTGACGCAGATGCCGGTGAAATCAGCTACTGTTTCGGCAGACAGAAAAAAAGTATTCCTGGAAATTCAGGGTCTGAAACCACAGCACGTGGTGCATATCAGACTTAAAAATATTCATCTCTCCGATCTGGGCCATGAAATCTGGACAACGGAAGGCTGGTACACCCTGAACAATATACCTGCCGATGATCAGGGTGCGGTGGGAGTTGCGCCTGTGCCTGCACAGCCTACCCCCGACAATACACTCTCGGAGAAAGAAAAACAGGAGGGCTGGCAGCTTCTTTTTGATGGAAAGTCGCTTGATGGCTGGCACAAATACGGCAAAGAAACCATTGGAAAGGCCTGGGTGATCAACGACAATGCCATTCACCTGGAGGCTTCGCCGAACGCCGACGGAGGAGATATTGTTACCAATGAATCATTTGGTGATTACGAGCTGCAGCTGGACTGGAAAATAGGGCCCTGTGGAAACTCGGGTATTATTTACAATGTGGTGGAGGATCCGTCCAAATACGGGTACGTGTGGATGACTGGTCCGGAAATGCAGGTGCTCGACAATTCCTGTCATCCGGACTCCAAATTTCCCAGACACCGGGCCGGAGATCTGTACGATATGATCGAATGCAAATATCCGACAGTAAAGCCTGCCGGCGAATGGAATCACGTTCTGCTGAGATTCAGAAACGGAAAGGTGGAGCACTGGCTGAACAACCGGAAAGTGGTGGAGCTGCAGATGTTTCGCAACGGGAAGCCCACCAAAGAGTGGCTGGAGCTGATTGCGGGCAGCAAATTCCCCAAAATACCGGCGCCCGACTTCGGTATGTCGCAGAAGGGAAAAATAGCGCTGCAGGATCATGGAGATCCGGTGTGGTATAAAAATATCAAAATCAGGAAATACTGAAACAGCAAGTCCGGAGGCGCGGAGGTGATCAACCCCGCGCCTCCGCGTTTTTGTGGTGAAACCGGCGCCCGATGCCGCTTGCCAGCAGATACTGGCCCGCAATATAGGTGGCCATTACTGCAAATGGAGCACCCTCAAAACTGTGACCGAACAGTCGGGCTGCCAGCACACTGTCGGAAAGCACAAACAGCAGTGCTCCGCTCATCAGCGTGGAAAAAGCACCATCGGCAATATGTTTTCGCAGGTTCAGTACGCTCATGGCCATGGTGGTTATGACAAGTGCATAAACAGTTACGGGTACGCGCATGTCGGCAGATATGCCCGGCCACAGCCATGCAAGGAGTGCGAGCGGGTATAACATGAGTACCGGAATCCAGAACGGATTTTTCAGGAGGAACCCGCGTCGTTCGCGC
>CAILQK010000214.1 GCA_903836265.1 uncultured Bacteroidota bacterium
GACCGTTTTGGCAGCATCTGTTCTGAACAGTCTCATCTGTCATCCTGTAACCACCCGATTCATCGGGTGGAATGACAGACACCACTATCACATCTGACATGCTGACAAACATTACATCCTGTTCTCCGCCTGACTACACCCAATACCCTACGCCCAACAGAAGGGCAAAATTACCCCTGTCACGATCGCTCAACTTGCCATTGAGCACAACTGCGAGTGTTGCTCTGATCTCTTTTCCGAATAATCAAAGAACTTCAAGGATGCTTTTACCTGAAAAATGTGTACCCTTTCTAAAAAGGGTACAAAATTTAATCGTATTTTAATTTAAAGATGCAATAAATTTAATCTTGCAAATTGGCAAAAGTTCTACCTTTGTTTGGTGGTATGTAATAATCCGTTTTCTCATGAGCAGGTTCCGGTACGGTTAAGTACAATCCTCGTAGTTCCCCCCCTCTGAGGTCTTCTTGTTTCTCTGTTTGTTCAGTATACCCTTTCAGACACAGGGACGCTTCCCATGAGTTTTCGCGGTTTTTTTATCAAAGCAGGCATCTGCTGCTGCCTGCTCTCTGTTATTTGGATTTTCAAGAAGTCAAATATTTTCTCATGAGAAATGCTTACCCGATGCTTAGGTTTGTTTCGTTGATTGCCCTCATTTTCATCATACTTGGTTCGTCAAATGGTCAGACTGTTATCATCAGTCCGACCGGAAACGGTGGATTCGAAAACGGTTCCACACTGGCAGCCAACGGCTGGCTCACGCCTTCGAACACTGCTCCGACCAACAAGTTTTTTGTAGGAACTGTAGGAGTGCCATCGGCAGGTGCCAACTGCGCTTATGTATCAGATAACGCTACCGGTACTACATACAACTATGCGCTCACAGCCTCCTCCACTTTTCTTTTTTACAGGGATGTCACTTTCCCCGCCGGAGAGACAGATATCAGGCTCACTTTCAAGTGGAAGGGCCAGGGTGAAGGCAATTTTGACTACCTGACGGTTTTTTCCATGCCGACCACTGTCACGCCTCTGCATAACTCACCTGCCGGCGGGAGTCAAAGCTGGTTGAATATTCCCACTGCCTATTCCGGCGCTGTTGTACACTGTTCTCCCCAGAACCTTAACCTGCAGTCGTCATATCAGACACAGTCAATTTGCCTGCCATCTTCCTATGCGGGCACTACGCGCAGACTTGTGTTTATGTGGTCGAATGACAACTCCGGTGGCAGTCAGTCACCTGCTGCAGTAGATGAAATATCGCTCGTTTCTCAGGCAACCGTGGTTCCATCAAGCCAGCCAACAGCGCTCAACCTTACGCCGGCAGCTACAACGGTAACAGGTAATTTCACCGGAACAACCCCAGCTTCATCAGGTTACCTGGTTGTTCGGACTAACAACGCGACGCCTCCGAGCGCCCCCTCTGACAATACGACCTATACCGCTGGTCAGTCGGCACTGGGCGGGGTAATTGTTTCATCCGGCTCAACTACATCCTTTACGGCAACAGGGCTTTCACTTAATACAGCATATTTTTTCTGGGTTTTTGCGTACAACGGAGTGTGTCAGGGACCGCTTTACAACTCTGTATCACCTCTTTCAGGCAGTTCCACCACCACTGATTGTACTCTCTCGGGTACAAAATCGGTGGGTACTACTGGTGATTATGCCAGTATCACGGCAGCACTTGCGGCAGCCTCATCCCAGGGGCTTGCATCTTCGGTTATTTTTGAGCTTCAGCCTTCCTATCTGAGTACTGCTGAACCTGCTTTCCCTGTTGTCATTCCTGAAATACTGTGCACGGGTGCCTCCAGAACCATCACCATTCGTCCTCAGGCGGGTGCAGCCTCGCTTTCCATCACCAGTTCCAGCACCACTGGTACCATTCAGATGAATGGGGCTGATTATGTAATCTTCGATGGGCGTCCGGGTGGAACGGGTACGACTTCCCAACTTACTATTACCAATACATCAACGAGTGGTTATACTTTGCAGTTTATTAACGGTGCTACCAATAATACCGTCCGCTATTGCAATATTTCCGGTGTAAATTCTGGAACAGCCAATGGTGTCGTGGCATTCACCACCACCAATACAACAGCAGGAAACAGCAGTAATCTTTTCGATTTTTGTGACTTCACCGCCGGGGCTACCACGCCAACCAACCTTGTCTATTCATCCGGATCCACTGCCACATATAATGTTCAGAACAATAACAACACCTTCAGCAACAGTACTTTCAGAAACTGGTTCAGTGCTACATTGACCAACTGGGCGATAAACATAGCAGGGGGCAATTCAGACTGGACTATTAACAATAACAGTTTTTTCCAGACGGCAACCCGAACATATACAGGTACATCTGCAACAGATGTAGGCGCTATTGCAGTTGCTTCTACAACAAATGGCTCCAATTTTACGATTACAAATAATTTTATTGGAGGTAGTGCTGCCAATTGCGGCGGTACTCCCATGACCTATACAGGTGGTACAACCGGCACAATAACCCCCCGTTTCATACGATTCAGTTCGTCTGTGGGCGCTTACTCCAATATTAACAATAATACAATTGCCAATATTTCGGTAACGACATCCTCTGTATCCACTTCTTCAGGTCTCATTACACACCTGAATGGTAATGTAAATATCAACAACAACACACTGGGCTCCATGTCGGCTACGGGAAGTATTACGTTTTCTCTCGCAGCTACATCAACGGCACCCTTCTTTCTGCCAATCAGTGTCGGTACTGGTACTACGGCATCAACTATAGTTGCCAACAACAACCAGATCGGAGGTATTACTGTTTCAACCACCAGCACTGGCGCTGTTTCTTTCCGTATTATGTATGCACAACCTGTCGCGGGGTCGAAGGTTACATTCAGCGGCAACACCATCGGTGGAACGGTGGCAAACAGCATTCAGCAATTGACGAATAGTCAAGTGGTTGGTATCCTGCTCGTTAACCCTTCTACTGGTGGAGTATTTACCAATAACACAATCCGTAATATTACTGGAACCAATACCGGTACAACGCTTTCGGTCAGGGGAATTGATGTACAGGGCGCTGGCGGAGGGCATACGATTTCCGACAATACTGTCTTCAACCTGTCAACAAACTCCGGAAATATCTCCATCAATAATTCAGCATCAGTAGTCGGTATCAATATGACCGCAAGCGTATTGGGGGGTAACGTTGTCTCAGGTAATACCGTACATTCATTGTCAAATACAAGTACTACTACTGCGGCGTGGGTCAATGGCATTACAGTTTCTGCCCCTGCATCACCGGCGGCTGCATCCCCTGTCACGAGAAATAATATCCACAGTTTATCTACCGCTTCTGCTACAGCGGGTATGGCTGGTATTTTTTGCCTGAGCGTCGGGGGCAACTCTCCCGTAACCAATAATATGATCCGTCTCGGTATCAATAGTTCGGGAGCTTCGGTAACCACTTCTTCCCAGATAAACGGTATTTACAAAGCCGCTACGGTTTCACAAAACATCAGCTTCAATACTGTATATATAGGTGGCAGTACAGTAGTGTCAGGTACCGTCAGTACTTTTGCATTCAGACGTAGTGCCTCCGGAACTCTTGATACTGTTACGAACAATATCTTTATGAACGCCCGATCCAACACCAGCGGTACGGGAAAGCACTATGCGGTATCACTCAACGCAAATACAGCTCTGCTGAGCAACCATAATGATCTGTTTGTAAACGGCACTGGCGGTGTGCTGGGTTTGCTCGGCTCAACCGACTACACTACATTGTCTGCCTGGACTACTGCCACGAGTCAGGATTTCTCTTCAATCAGTTCGGACCCGAAACTCATCAATCCTGCTGGTTCATCTACTGCCGTAGATTTGCACATTCAACCCACAGTTTCTACAGGAATCGAACGGGGTGGATATGCAATATCTTATGTAACAGTTGATTATGATAATCAGACTCGCAGCGGCCTTACACCCGTTGATATAGGTGCCGATGCGGGCGACTTCGTTCTGTCCGACGAAAGTGGGCCTGCAATTTACTATTCGCCGTTGTCTTTGACAACCTGTAATACTTCGAACCAGACAATCAGCGGGGTGGTAATCACAGATGGAACTGGCGTTCCGCTCTCCGGATCACTGGTTCCAAGAATCTACTACAGAAAGGGTTCGGGTTCCTGGTTCTCTCAACCCGGAACTCTCGCTGGAGGAGTAGCTACAAACTCAACGTGGAATTTCACAATAGTTGTATCTGATATGGGAGGTCTTGTCACAGGAGATGTTGTCTCCTACTACATTATTGCACAGGACGTCAATACCCCCGCCCGCATTGCCTCTAACTCAGTAGGAGCTATTGCAACAGATGTGAATACCGTAACTTCTCATCCCGCTGCAACCAATAACTTTACCATTACAACAGTACTGGCCGGAACATATACAGTTGGAACCGGGGGCGACTTTTCAACCCTCACGGCAGCCGTAAATTCATACAATGGCGCCTGCCTTAACGGGCCAGTTACTTTCTCGCTGACAAATGCCTACAGCAGTTCGGGAGAAACATTTCCGATAACAATAAACGCGAATACTGCAGCCAGCTCTACCAATACACTTACGATAAAACCTGCATCAGGTATGGTAACTGTCAGCGGAAGCCTGGCCAGCGGTGCACTTGTCAGACTCAATGGCGCTGATTTCGTAATCATTGACGGCAGCACCGGCGGAGGTACAGACCGAAGTCTTACCATTACCAACACTGCTACTACTGCTCCAGCGGGAATCTGGATATCAAGTACGGGAGCGGGTGCCGGCGCTACAAACAATTCAATCAGGAATTGTATCATCAATACAAATGCCGCTACCACTGCCACAGCTTACGGTATCTCGGTTTCCGGTGCAACCGTTGGTTCTGCCGGTGCCGACAACGACAATATCACCATCCAGAATAACCTGATTACCTCAACCAATGTGGGTGTGCAGGCCAACGGGTTCGCTGCAGTCTCCGCTGGCGGTCTCGACAATCTGATTATCTCGGGCAACACTTTCAACAGCGTAAGTACATCCACGCTGGCCACCCTTATTGGTGTTCAACTGGGCAATGCACTTGGCTCCACTATTTCCCAGAATACCCTCAATTTGTCCTACGCTGCCGCTGGCCAGCCAGTCGGTATATCTCTGGAAACAGGTGTCAGCGGAGCGCTGGTTACCAGAAATAATATCACCAGGGTAACAACTACAAATTCAGGTGGATACGGTGGTCGCGGAATCACAGTGGGTACCGGGTCTGCCACCAGCAACATCACCATTTCCAATAATAATATTTCCGGCGTCAGCGGTTCCAACTGGTCGGCATTTGGCAATTCCTCTTCCATGGGTATCGCCATTGGTATAATCGGAAACTCCAGCACGCTTTCTACAGTCGCCGGGGGTATCAATTTGTACCACAATACGGTGAATATGTTCGATTCCTACAGCAGTACTACCAACTGTCTTACCACTGCTCTTTATGTGGGTTCAGGAGCCAGCGCCCTGGATATCAGGAATAATATCTTCGTCAACAGCATGAATAACGGCGGTACAGGAACAGCATCCAAAAATTTCGCAATTTATTCCGTTGCTGCCAATACGGCCTACTCAAATATCAATAATAACGATTACTTCGTCAGTGGTTCACAGGGTGTGCTCGGCTATCTCGTGTCAGACCAGTCTACACTTGCGGCACTGACCACCGCCTTTGGGGGCAATGCCAATTCAATCAGTGCAGATCCGGCATTCAACTCCAATTCCAATCTGCAACCTCAGCCCGGCTCTCCGGTATTGGGTGCCGGTACAGTCGGTACGGGCGTCACAGTTGATTATACCGGTGCCACCCGCGGCACCCCGCCTGCAATCGGCTCCTATGAAGTGCCACTGGACGGAGTTCCTCCGGTGATAACCTACGTTCCCATACCCAATTCTCTGTGCTCCAGTGCACCAACACTCACTGTCACTATTACTGATTTCAGCGGGGTGAATACTGCTTCCGGTACTTCTCCACGCCTGTACTATAAAAAGTCGGCAGATGCCAATACGCTCGCCGGCAATACATCAGCAGATAACGGCTGGAAGTTCGTGGAATCAACGTCTTCATCCTCTCCGTTCAGTTTCGTTATTGATGCCACACTGCTTCAGTCTCCGATAGCGGCTGGCGACAATATCCAGTATTTTGTGGTGGCACAGGATGTGGCAGCAACTCCCAACTTCAGCGCAAATGTGGCCACTTTTACCACTGCGCCCGCCAGCGTCGCACTCACAGGCGCTTCATTCCCCGTCAGTGGAACGAACAGCTATTCTGTTCTCACTCCGATTGCCACGAGCGTGACGATCGGAGCAACTGGTACCTACCCGACCCTCACCGGAGCCGGCGGTCTTTTTGCCGCCATCAACGCAGGCGGTTTGTCAGATAACACAACTGTAACGATTATTGATGCCTCTGTCACCGAAACAGGCGCCAACGCACTCAACCAGATTGCATACGGATGTTCTGGTCAGGCAACACTGACAATCAAACCGCAGACTACATCCACACTCACAGGCAGTGTGGCATCCGGCGCACTGATCAAACTGAACGGAGCCGACAATATCATCATTGACGGCAGCAACAGCGGAGGTACAGACCGCAGCCTCACTATTTCCAACACTGCCGCCTCAGCGCCAACAGCCATCTGGATTGCCAGCACTGGCCCGGGCTCCGGTGCAACCAACAATATTGTCAGGAACTGTATCATCAATGCCAGTGCAGCAACATCATTAACAGCTTACGGTATCTCGGTCTCCGGTGCAACCATTGGTTCTGCAGGTGCCGACAACGACAATATCACCATCCAGAATAACCTGATTACCTCAACCAACGTGGGCGTGCAGGCTAACGGTTCTGCTGCAGTTTCCTCCGGTGGCCTTGACAACCTGGTTATTTCGGGCAACACTTTCAACAGCGTAAGCTCAACCACCCTGGCAACCCTCCTCGGTATTCAGCTGGGCAATGCGCTGGGTTCCAGTATTTCACAGAATACGCTCAGTTTGACTTATGCCGCAGACGGTCAACCGGTTGGTATATCTCTCGAAACAGGTGTCAGCGGAGCGCTGGTTACGAGAAACAACATCACCAGGGTATTCACAAGCAGCACGCTCGGTTACGCCGGTCGGGGTATTACAGTCGGTACAGGCTCCACGGCCAGTAATATCACCATCTCAAATAACAACATTTCAGGTGTAGGCGGATCCAACTGGTCATCATTTGGCAATTCTTCCTCCATTGGTATCGGTATCGGTATAGTCGGCAACGCCACGACACTCACTGCAACTACCGGCGGGGTAAACCTGTACCATAACTCGGTAAATATGTCCGACTCCTACAGCAGTACAACCAATTGTATTACTACCGCTCTGTATGTGGGTTCGGGTGCCAGCAATCTGGATATCAGGAACAATATTTTTGTCAACAGCATGAATAACACCGGAAGCGGTACAACTTCCAGAAATTACGCACTCTACAGTGCCGCTACCAATGCTGCTTTTGCCAATATCAACTTTAACAACTACTCCGTAAGCGGTACGCAGGGTACACTGGCCTTTCTGGGGTCAAACCGGAATAATATGACCGCCCTCAGAACTGCCACAGCCCAGGATGTCAACTCGCTTTCATCTCCGCCATCTTTTGTATCCAGTACTGATTTGCACCTGAATGCAACTGGTAACGACTGTCTGGACAAACGGGGTACGCCAATAGCTGCTGTTACCACAGACTTCGATGGTGCATCCAGAGATGCTTCTCTCCCCGATATCGGTATGGACGAGTTCACCAGCGCTACAGATTTCAGTATCCAGGTATCGGAATCATCGGAACTCACCAGTAACGATGGCCGTGTATGCGCAGGAGAATCTGCTGTTCTGACTGCTTCCAACGGCACCGCATATTCCTGGAGCTCCGGCGCCAACACGGCTTCAGCAACGGTCAATCCCGCATCAACATCAACCTACACCGTTACGATTACACTGAACGGATGCACTGTCACTTCCTCCTATACGGTGGCAACAACAGCCCTGCCTGTTCCGTCAATATCATTTGCCGAAACATCAGGCAACAATCCCGATGATGGTGTCATTTGTGTCGGCAATGATGTAACTATTTCTGCAGCGGGAGGAAACTCCTACTCATGGAACGGTGGCAGTACGACGTCCTCCATTTCCGTAACACCTTCCACCAATACCACTTACACGGTAAGTATCGTTGATGCAAATAATTGTACCGGAACTTCAACAGCGGCTGTAACTGTCAACGCTCTCCCCGTTGCGGCAATTACCTTCACGGAAACATCAGGCAACAATCCCGATGACGGCACTATTTGTACAGGAGCAAGTGTTGTTCTGAATGCCTCAGGCGGCACCGGTTATTCCTGGGATACTGGTAATAATACCGCATCTGTAACAGTCAGTCCAACTGCTGGTACTACTTATACTGTAACGGTTACAGATGGCAATGCCTGTGTGACCAGTACTTCCACATCTGTTGTGGTGAACTCGCTGCAAGTGCCAACAACCACTGTTACCGACAACTCCGGCAATACAGGCAACGACGGGGTGATTTGTGCCGGCGATCAGGCGACGCTCACCGCATCTGCAGGCAGTGGCTACCTTTGGCAAACGTCAGAAACTACCCAGTCTGTTGCTGTATCTCCCGCTGCAACTACTTCTTACACAGTAATCGTAACTGACATCAACGGCTGCCAGGGCGTGGCCAGTGCCACAGTAACGGTCAACCAGCTTCCTGCACCGCAAGTTGGTTTCACCGAAAATACAGGTAACACTCCCAACGATGGTATTATCTGTGTGGGTGATGCAGTCACGCTGTCTGTATCAGGTATGGTATCTTATGCCTGGAACAATAACCAGACCACTTCATCTATCACGGTTTCTCCTTCTTCAACAACCACATATACCGTGTCTGTCACGGATTCAAATGGCTGCAACGGGGTCTCAACTGCTGCAGTCAATGTAAATACGCTGCCCATACCAACAATTACCGCAGATGAGTCATCCGGACTGGCAGATGATGATGGTATTATATGTCTCGGCAACAGCGTGACGCTCACCGGCGGCGGTGGCATCTCTTACGTGTGGAGCACCAGCGAAAGTACCTCATCTGTTACTGTATCACCCTCATCCGGTGCAACTTATACGGTAACAGCCAAAGACCAGAATGCCTGTCTCGCTTCCACGTCCTATTCAATCACTGTTGACCCGCTCCCGACTCCTTCCATAGCAGTCGCAGATAACTCCGGGGTGCTGAATGACGGTATTGTACTGATCGGCGCAAGTGCTACCCTGACTGCATCAGGCGGCACCTCGTATCTCTGGGATACCGGAGCCACTACCGCAGCTGTGACGGTAACACCCGATTCCACTACAACCTACACTGTTACTGTTACGAATGCCAATGCCTGCTCTGCTGCGAGTACCTCTACTGTCACAGTGGTACTGGAGCAGCTGCCCATCATTGCCGTCAGCGAAACATCCGGTAACAATAACAACGACGGAAATATTTGTACCGGAGCCAGTGTAACAATTTCAGCATCAAATGGTGAATCATTCGTCTGGAGTACCGGATCCAGTACTTCAGCCATTACGGTTTCTCCGACTGCCACTACTACCTACACGGTTACTGCCACCGACTCATTCGGACTTACTTCAACGGCCTCGACAACGGTAACTGTATTTGCATTACCCACACCGTCAGTGTCTGTCGCCGATAATTCAGGTGTTACAGTTAATGATGGCATTATTTGTACAGGCGCCAGCGCGGTAATCACAGCCTCCGGCGGTGTTTCATACCTGTGGAATACAGGCGGCAACACTGCCTCCATAACAGTATCCCCAACGGCTACAACAACCTATACGGTAACAGTGACCAACGAAAACGGATGCAGTGCGACAACTACCCGTACGATAACGGTCAATCCACTGCCAACACCATCCATAGCCGTCACGGAAACCTCCGGCGTGACAAATAACGATGGTACTGTATGTCTGGGCGCAAGCGCATCTCTTGCCGCTTCAGGTGGTACTTCTTATCTTTGGGCTAACGGAGCCACCACCACATCCATCACTGTCACACCATCGGCTACTACCACCTATACTGTCACGGTAACCAACGCCAATGGATGTACCGCAACTTCAACCCGTACAATTACCGTAAACGATCTTCCATCGCCCTCTGTGTCTGCAACCGACAACTCAGGCGTGCAATCGAACGACGGTATAATTTGTATCGGCGCAAGTGCCACACTCGCGGCAACAGGTGGTGCCTCTTACGTCTGGAATACAAACGCAACAACAGCCTCTGTTACGGTGTCTCCAACTACAACCACCACCTATACGGTCACGGCCACCAACAGCAACCTGTGCAGTGCCTCTACAACCAGAACGGTAACCGTAAATCCGCTGCCAACACCTTCAGTTTCTGTCGCAGAAACTTCCGGGTTGCTCAATAACGACGGAACAATCTGTGCCGGAGCGAACGCTGTTCTGACTGCTTCCGGTGGAACATCCTATGTATGGAGCAATGGCGGAACAACAGCCTCTGTCACCGTTTCCCCTTCAACTACAACCACCTACACAGTAACCGCGACCAACAGTAACGGATGTACAGCCACTTCAACACGTACGGTCACAGTTACTCCGCTGCCGACACCTTCCATCGCTATCGTCGAGACCTCCGGTTCCAATAATAACGATGGTTCCATCTGTATTGGTGCCGGTGCATCTCTGACTTCCAGCGGTGGCACCTCATACTCGTGGAGTAATGGAAGCGCCTCTGCCTCTATCACAGTTTCGCCTTCGGCCACAACTACCTATACCGTGACTGTCACCAACGCAAACGGTTGCACTACAGCTACATCAACTACCATCACCGTCAACCCGCTGCCTGTTCCGGTCATCACGGTTGCAGAGACTTCCGGACTCCAGAACAACGACGCGGTTATATGCAGCGGCTCACCGGCTGTCCTCACTGCCAGCGGCGGCTCCGCTTACCTGTGGAGTAACGGAGGAACTTCCGCTGCCATTACAGTAACACCCGCTGCTACTGCTGCCTATTCGGTTACGGTAACAAGCGCAGCCGGCTGTTCGGCCGTTACGTCTGTTAACATCACGGTTAACCCGCTGCCGGTACCCGTATTGCTGACATCAGATATGTCAGGACTGCTGAATGATGACGGAATTATCTGCAGCGGAGCAACCGCCACCATCAGTGCCTCCGGCGGATCATCGTATCTGTGGAGTAACGGTGCTTCCAGTTCCTCTGTTTCGGTGTCGCCCCAGGTTACAACAACCTATACTGTTACCGTTACCAGTTCCGATGCCTGCGTATCAACTGCCACCAGGACAGTAACGGTAAATGCACTTCCGGTTCCCTCGTTCTCTTACTCGGAAACTTCGGGACTGACTAACAACGATGGTGTCATTTGTGCCGGTTCGAGCGTGATGATTACTGCAAGTGGAGGCACCTCTTACGCATGGAATACCGGAGGCGCCACATCAACCATCACTGTTTCACCTTCTGCTACAACTACATACACGGTAACTGTAACCAACGCAAACGGATGCCCGGCCGTTGCCAACTCCGCAGTCACAGTAAATACTGTACCTGTTGCCTCCATAGCTGTGACCGAAATGTCGGGCGCTGCCGATAACGACGGAATCATCCTGATTGGCGACAGCGCAACGCTTGCCGCCTCAGGAGGTACATCCTATAACTGGAATACGGGGGCGAGTACGTCCGTGATAACAGTCACTCCGGCTGTCACCACTACTTATACTGTTACAGTCACCAACAGCAATGGTTGTACCTCAACAGCCAACACCACCATCACAGCCTCTCTTCAGCAAATGCCGGTAATTACGGTAACTGAAACTTCCGGGGTTGACAATAACGATGGTATCATCTGTGCAGGCGCATCTGCCACACTTTCTGTTGCCGGCGGAACTTCCTATCTGTGGAACAATGGTTCCACTTCGAATGTTCTTGTGGTCTCACCTTCCGTAACCACCACATACACGGTAACAGACACCGACACACGTGGCAATACAACTTCCACTTCGGTAACAATTGTGGTGAACAGTCTCCCCACCCCGTCTGTCGCGACAGCTGAAACTTCCGGTGTTGCCAGTAACGATGGTATCATCTGTATCGGAGCAAGCGTAACGCTGTCGGCATCCGGTGGTACTTCCTACTCTTGGAGCAACGGAGGTATTGTATCCTCTTTCACGGTTTCACCCTCGTCCACCACAACCTTCACTGTGACGGTTACCAACGCGAACGGCTGCACCGCCTCCACTTCGGTCACGATAAACGTCAATCCGCTGCCAGCACCATCGGTTGCGGTCGCAGAATCGTCAGGAGTTGGAAACAATGACGCGATAACATGTTCGGGCGCCAGTGCGATACTCACTGCATCGGGCGGAACTTCGTATTCCTGGAATACCGGCGGAACCACTGCCGCCATTACAGTTGCACCCACAACAACTACTACCTATACGGTCACAGTGACCAATGCGAACGGCTGCAGCGCAACTGCTACCCGTACAATTTCGGTCACGCCACTTCCGGCGCCCCTGATTTCTGCAACCGAGACTTCCGGCGTCGCCAATAACGATGGTATTGTTTGTATCGGAGCCAGTGCGACACTTACTGCAACCGGAGGTGCCACATATATCTGGAATGATGGCAGTACGACGGCTTCCATATTGGTAATGCCCACATCAACCACTACCTACACGGTAACAGCTACGAATGCAAACAACTGCAGTGCCACGGCAACCTTCGTCGTTACAGTTAATCCATTGCCGTCTCCTGTCATCAGCGTTGCGGAAACTTCCGGCCTCGCAAGCAATGACGGAATCATTTGTGTCGGGGCCAGTACAACCCTGACAGCTTCCGGCGGCACGGCTTATTCCTGGAGCAATGGCAGCGCTACTGCTGCCATCACTGTATCACCGTCTGTAACTACTTCCTACACGGTTACGGTTACAAACGCCAATGGCTGCAGCGCTACAAGAGCAATAACCATCACGGTCAACACGCTTCCGGTAGCCTCCCTGTCGGTAAGCGAAACGTCGGGTTCCACCAATAACGACGGGAATATCTGTCTGGGGTCTTCGGCGGTTCTCATTGCTACCGGCGGAACAGCCTATGTGTGGAGCAACGGCTTGACAGCGGCTATTATCACGGTCACTCCTTCGGTCACCACGACCTACACAGTAACGGTATCCAATGCAAATGGCTGTACAACTACAGCCACCACCACCGTCACTGTATTCTTCCCGCCATCTGTTACCGCTGTTTCAACCGTTTGTGCCCCCACTGCTTCTGTGATTACACTTACCGGCGACTTCTTTACCGGTACGTCGCAGGTTTTAATGAACGGAACAAACTGTCCCAGCTTTACCGTTATCAGCGCTACTCAGATTAATGTAAGCAAACCATTCAGTGGCCCGATCCAGTCTGTCAGTGTAACCAATACCTGCGGTACCACCACGTACCAGGCAAATGTATCAGTCACGTCATTCAGCCCGTCTGCCGGCCAGCCCGGAACAATTGTAGATATCACCGGTGTCAATATGGCCTGTCTCCAGTCTGTCACCATCGGAGGGGTACCACAGATTATCCTCGCCAACAATGACAATTCTGCCAGGGTGTTCATTATGCCCGGTTCAACTACCGGACCAATCACCGTAACTTCGACCAATAACAGCACGGCTGCCAGTGCGGCAACTTATACAGTGAGCGCAACGCCAAACCCGTATGTTCAGCAGGGCGGCAAGCAGGTGGGTGGCAGCGCAATTGGAAACGCCCAGCAGGGCACTTCGGTAGCGGTCAGCTCCGATGGCAATACAGCAGTCATTGGCGGACCTTTCGATGATACCAACAAGGGATCAGCCTGGATTTATGTCAGAAATGGAACCACCTGGAGCCAGCAGGGAGGCAAACTGGTCGGTACCGGCGCAGTCGGTACTGCCAGACAGGGTACAGCCGTGGCTATCAGTGCCGAGGGCAATACGGTTGCCGTCGGCGGGCCGCTTGACAATACTTCTGCCGGTGCAGTGTGGATATTCACTCGCTCCAGTGGCGTCTGGTCGCAACAGGGTAACAAACTTACGGGTACTGGCGCTACCGGCAACGCACAGCAGGGGTCCTCACTCAGCCTGAGTGCCAGTGGCGATATCCTGGCGGTTGGCGGCCCCGCAGACAATATGTTCGGAGGAGCCACCTGGGTTTTCGCCCGAAGTGCAGGTGCCTGGACGCAGGAAGGTTCCAAGCTGGTGGGTACAGGCATGTCTGGTCAGGCGCGCCAGGGCGTCTCTGTAGCCGTCAGTTCTGATGGTACCACCCTGATAGTTGGTGGCAACAATGACATGAACCGCCGGGGCGCTGCCTGGATATTCACCCGTGGTAGCGGCTCCTGGAGCCAGCAGGGTAACAAACTGATCGGCTCAAGCAGTTCAGCAGATGCATGGCAGGGTATTTCCGTGGCCATAAGCGCTGATGGCAATACAGCACTTGTCGGCGGAAGTAATGACAACTCGCTGAAGGGTTCTGTGTGGGTATTTACCCGCAGCAGCGGAGTATGGTCTCAGCTGGGATCCAAACTTTCGGGTACCGGCGCCGTTGGTTCGTCACGGCAGGGCAGTTCCGTTGGCCTCAGCGCTGATGGCAATACTGTCGTGATCGGAGGAGCTGGTGATGATTCCAACAAGGGCGCCATATGGGTGTTCAAGCGCAATGGCTCTACCTTTACACAGCAGGGCTCCAAAGTCAGCGGAAGCGGCGCCACGGGCTCGGCAAGGCAGGGTACTTCCATCAGTGTAAGCTCCAATGGCACGACGGCCGCTCTTGGCGGCCCGGCTGACAACACCAACAAGGGCGCATTCTGGTTCTTTGTGCCGAATGCATCTTTTGCCGACACTAAAACGGATGTTCGTACGCCCGATGTGCCAGTATCAGAAACTGCCGGATTCACGCTGCAACAGAATATCCCGAACCCGCTTACCGACCGCACAACTGTCGGATTTGACCTGCCCGAAGCCTGCACTGCCGAGTGGCAAATCACCGATATGAGCGGAAGGGTAGTGCTGTCGCTCAAACGCGAATACCCGGCGGGTAATAATATTGAGATATTTGATCTGAACGCGTACCAGGGCGTATATTACTACACACTGAAAACACCGTTTGGTTCCAGAACAAGAAAGATGGTGGTGGTGGTGAGGTGATAAATTCCTCATATATGATGAATAAAAAAGAACTCCGGTCGTTCCAACAATAGGATGTCCGGAGTTCTTTGATTTCGGCAAAAAGTGCAGTACATGATCTTTAACCCATGACTCGCTGGATGGCACTGTAATAAGTAACAGCAATATGTGTCAGTTGACTTGATAATTATTGATAATATTTTACTCAAAAAAAATCTGAAATAAATCCTGAGTAGCTTTCCAAAGTGTAGCTTTGCACCCGAAGCGTGTATTAATCCATTATTTTTCTAATTCTTGCTGTTGTTACAACGGTAAACCCTCCGGCTGCATACAAGCCGGCCCATCTTTTATTATTCTGCCTCATTTTCAATGGCTTTCCGAAGTCTGCACCTTCGTGTGTACAATCGGATAATCCTGATTTTTAATCTTAAAGCAACTGCTCTCAATCTGTCATGACAAACGCCTTCCTTTGCACGCCCAAAATTTTATTGCTGTTCGCTACCGTATTCTGTGCGGTTCCCAACACAAAAGCCCAGACCACCATTATCAGTTCTACCGGCGATGGTGGGTTTGAAAAAGGCGCTACATTCGCCGAAAACGGCTGGTTTTTCGATAATGGCTCTGCCACCAACGCCTGGTATCTCGGAAACGTGTCAGGTATTCCCGTCGGAGTACTTGCAGGTTCCACAGCCGCGTATATCTCGGCAGATGTCGGCGCAACCAACGGCTACGACAATACATCCACCTCGGTAGTTCACTTCTGGCGGGATGTTACGATACCTGTTGGCCAGACTGACGTCACACTGACTTTCAACTGGGCTGCCAATGGCGAAGTTACCGAAAACGATGCCCTGATGGTAAGTGTTGCACCGGTATCCTACACGCCCGTTGCTTCTACTTCATCCCTCGGACTATCAGGTCTTGCTTCTCCGGCAAACACGCTTGGACAATTCTGGAAATACAGTGTCGGTCAGCCGGCAACACTGCAAATCCCTGTCAGTGTTCTCAATAATTGCAGCAATGATGGAACATTCAGGCTGATTTTTACATGGAAGAATAACGAAACAAGCGGTTTGACTCCTTCGGCATCCATAGACAACATCTCTATGATTTCCGACGCACCACCCCCGCTCACGGGTACTTACAGCATTGGACCGTCAGGTAATTATACCAGCCTGACCGCAGCAACGGCAGCTATTAATGCAGGAGGTGTTTCAAGTCCGGTAGTACTTGAACTGCAGGGCAGCTATGTGTCAAATGTAGAAACTTTCCCACTGGTTCTGGCTGGTCAGGCCAATTGCTACCCGCCAAATTCAGCGAACACAGTTACTATACGCCCTGCTGCAGGCGCTGGTGCGCGCTCAATCACCGGCTCCAGCACGAATTCAGCACTGATTGACATCAATGGAGGTATGTGGTGGACGATTAACGGTCTGAACTCCGGAGGAGCATCTCTGACTATTGAAAATACAGCTGTTGGCAATGCCAGCACGGTGCGGTTTATCAACGATGCTTCCAATAATATGCTCACTGAATGTACGCTCAGAGGCTCTGCAAGTAATATCAGTAACGGTGTGGTATTATTCGGCTCGGGAATAACCAGCGGAAATGATAACAATACAATCAGTTCCTGCAATATCGGACCTGCAGGCATAAATTACCCGGTTAATGGCATCATTTCCACAGGCTCTGTCACCACCGACAATAGCTCCAATACAGTCAGTAACTGCAATATTCATGATTATTTCAGTGCAGGTTCGCAATCCTGCGGTATCAACCTGACTTCAACCGGGAACAGCAGCTGGACGATCTCCGGAAACCGTTTTTATCTCGGATCGGTATTTACCTACACCACAGCAAATACCCACCGCGCCATAAATATTGGTACCGGAAAGGGGTACACCATCAACTCAAATTATATTGGTGGTGCCAATTCAACGGGTACCGGCACATATACGATGGCTGGAACTGTTGCTTCCAGATTTGTCGCGATAGATGTCAATACTGTCGCTGGTTCACCGGCCACTTCTGTTCAGGGCAATACTGTGAGCGGGATTTCTCTGACTACCTCGAGCGGGGTCAGCACTACTTCTGGTGTTCTGTGCGGGATCAATCTCACTGGCGCCGGAGATATCAACATCGGTACTGTTACAGGTAATACAATCGGAGCATCTGTCGGTACTGGTTCACTGACCGCTATTCCCGGAACAACGCAGGGTACACTGGTTGGCATACACAGTTCATCAACCGGTACTGTCAATATCAGCAATAATCTGATGGGCGCTCTGACGTCAGCCGCGGCAGGTGCCACCATCGCGGGCGGCATCATTGCTGTCAATATTTCGGGCACAACTGCCGCTGCCGCGCTTACTATTGCCAATAATATCATCGGCAACGCAACTGCAGATAATATACGAGCAGGTGTCAGTGGTACAACTACGGGAAGTTCTGTTTGTTCGGGTATCTACATTAATTCAAATCCGGTTATTGCTACTGTAAGTGGTAACACAATCAGCAATCTGTCGTCTTTCGGCAATGGAATTGCAGGATATGTGCGCGGTATCTGGACTGTCAACACAACGAATGGCAGTTCAATAAACTGGACAATCTCCAATAATACCATTGACAATCTCAAAACTAATGCCACTGCTACCGGGTTTTCCAACGGTCTGTGTTCGGCTCAGGGGATACACTTCTCTGCCGCTCCGGGCTGTACGATATCAGGTAACACAGTGAGCAATATTTCAAATACAAGTACTAATCCAACCAATATTGTGGTAGGTGGTATCGGCATCTCTGCCAGCGCCCAGCCTACCTCCCAGATTATTGATGTATCCAGAAATAATATCCGGGCACTGAGCAACTCGGCATCATCGGCCACATCCAGTACCCCCTCAACGATATTCGGAATTGGTATCAGAGCGGCCAATAACCAGGTACTGGTATCGAATAACATGATATCTCTGGGTAACGGTACAACAACTAATACGACTATTATCGGTATATGGAATAATAATGGCACAACGCCCAACCCGACGACCAATATTTACCATAATTCTGTGGTCATAGATGGAACTGTTACTGCCGGATCCCTTGCATCTTTTGGGTACCTGCGCGGTGATCTGAGTGCAAATGCCCGTACCGTTTCAGTAGATCTCAGGAACAACATCTTTGAAAACAGGCGGTCGGGTGGCGCCGGTCAGCATTTCGCCATTTCCAACAATTACGGTGCTAACGCCAGTGCTGCCGGATGGCCTGCCAATGCTTCAGACTACAATATTCTGAACTCGGCGTCTGCCTCAACAGTTGGATACTGGACAAGTGCCCAAACTTTTACAGGATGGCAATCGGCCTCGGCAGGGGATAACAACTCACAGAATACCTCAGTGAGTTTCACGGATATTTCAGCTGGAAATTTACATATAACCGCTCCGCCAACCCCCGCAATAGAGGGTAACGGAACCATACTGGCTGCTGTGACGGTTGATTACGATAACCAGACACGTTCCGGCTTGTCGGCTGTTGATATAGGAGCAGATGCAGGCAATTTTTCAACCTACCCGTCTGTCAATTTCACCCAGCTGCAGAATACCTGTTCAACAGAGCCGGTAACCCTGCTGGCCACTATCACCGACCCGGATGGTGTGCCCACATCCGGAACCGGTCTGCCTGTGATTTACTGGAGGAAGAATGCCGGTACATATTCTGTAGCTACGGCAACTCATATAGCCGGAAGTCAGTATTCCTTTACTTTTGGCGGCGGTGTGACAGGCGGTGACCGGATCAGCTACTATTTCGTTTCCCAGGACAATCTCGGGAATGCAGGAGCCACTCCGGGCTACGGTACCTCCGGAATAACATCTTCTCCACCCGCAACCTCTACACCCCCGGTCTCTCCCTTCTCCTATTCTATTATTCCTACCTTGTCCGGAACTTACACTGTGGGCTCCGGAGGTAACTATCCCACACTGACAGCCGCAGTTAATGCATACAACAACTTTTGTATTTCCGGTTCGGTGGTTTTCTCGCTGACTGATGCCACTTATCCGTCGGAAACCTTTCCGATCATCATTAACAGCAATGCGAATGCGAGCTCAGCCAACACCCTTACCATCAAACCGGCCTCTTCGTCGGTGACTATAAGCGGTAACGTTCCCAACGGCGGGCTTCTCAGACTGAACGGCGCTGATTATGTAACTATTGATGGCAGTATCAATGGAGGTACCGACCGTAACCTGACGATTACCAATAATGCCACAGTCGGGCCAGCCGGAATCTGGATATCCAGCGCCGGAACCAGCGCCGGAGCTGCCAATAATATCATCAGGAACTGTATTGTAAATACCACCGCAGCAACCACCACAACTGCTTACGGTATTTCCGTCTCCGGCGCCACCACCGGATCAGCAGGTGCAGATAATGATGATAACACCATACAGAATAACCTTGTCACGTCATCCAATGTTGGCGTGTATGCAAATGGAACAGCCAATATTTCCTCCGGTGGAATAGATAACCTGATCATCGTGGGCAATACATTCAACAGTGTAAGCAGTTCGACTGTTGCGCCTGTTATCGGCCTGCAACTCGGCAACGCACTCTCATCCGGTATCACACAAAATACATTCAGTCTGGTGTGCGCAGGGGCAACCCCTCCGGTAGGTATTTCACTGGAAACAGGTGTTGGCAGTACCTCTGTAACCCGGAATAATATCACCCAGGTACTCACCACCAATGCCAATGGTTACGGAGGCCGGGGTATCACTGTATCAACTGGTTCACTGTCAAGCAATATCACGATAGCCAATAACCTGATAACCGGTGTGAATGGCTCCAACTACTCTGATTTCGGCAATTCTTCATCCATGGGTATCGGAATTGGTGTTGTCGGTACATCATCCAGCCTGACAGGGGTAGCCGGCGGTATTAACCTGTACTATAATACGGTAAATATGTACGGCAGCTATTCATATACATCCAACTGTATAACAACAGCACTGTACATTGGATCCAGAGCCAGTGGTCTGGACATCAGAAATAATATTTTTGTAAACTCCCAGAATAATACCAATCCGGCCTACGCATCCTCAAAAAGTTATGCTTTTTACAGCTCAGCCGGCGCACAGGCCTTCTCGAATATCAATTTCAACGACTATCACGTGAGCGGTACACAGGGAGTGCTGGGATTCCTGAGTTCCAACCGGACCACCATTTCCGCTCTGCGAACCGCTACCGGTCAGGATGCCGCTTCACTTTCCGCTCCGCCGGCATTTGTTTCCAATACCGACCTTCACCTGACCCCTGCGGGTAATGATTGTATTGACAAGCGTGGTACACCCGTTACCGGAATAACAACTGATTTCGATGGAAACACCAGAAGTTCGTCCACTCCCGATATCGGTATGGATGAGTTCACAAGTACAACCAATTTCGATATTCAGGTGTCAGAATCATCTGGCCTGGCAGTTAATGATGGTATTGTTTGCGCAGGAGCATCTGTTTCGCTGTCTGTTGCCAACGGTTCTTCGTATTCCTGGAACACGGGCGCCAGTACAAGCAGTATTAGCGTCAATCCAGCGGTTACTACTACCTACACGGTATCCATTACGCTGAATGGTTGTTCTTTTACTTCGTCTTATATGGTAAATGTAACCGCCCTGCCTACTCTCACTGTATCTTTTACCGAAAATTCCGGAGTTAACCCCAATGACGGAATTGCCTGTTCGATGGATCCGGTAACCCTCACCGTCACAGGCGGAACAAGCTATTCCTGGAGTACGGGAAATACAACCGCCTCTGTTCTGGTTAATCCGGTCACCAGTACATCATATACTGTTACTGCTACCAACGCCAATTTATGCGCTACCAACACATCTGCCGTGGTGGTAGTGAACCCCATTCCCACAACAATAACGGTTACCGAATCATCCGGAACGGTTAATAATGACCGTGTTATCTGTGAAGGCAGCAGCGCTACGCTCACAGCTCCCTCAGGCAGTTCGTACCTGTGGAATGATGGCTCAACCAATGCCACTTTAGTTGTATATCCATCCAGTACATCAAACTATTCGGTATCCCTGACCTCATCGGGCAACTGCCCGGCCGTAGCTGTAACTGATGTGACTGTAAACCAGTTGCCGGTTCCATCAGTTGCTGTATCAGAAACATCGGGTCTGAACGATGATGATGGAATTATTTGTACAGGCAGCTCGGTTACGCTGACTGCCTCCGGAGGTGAATCATACCTGTGGGATACAGGAGAAGTAACCGAAGCTGTCACGGTCAGCCCTTCCGACAATGCTGTCTATACAGTTACGGTAACGAACTCCAGCGGATGCTACTCCACAACTTCAGAGGCTATAGTTGTTAATCATTCTGCATTGTCAATCAACTTTTCCGAAACATCAGGTGTGTCAAATGATGACGGTATTATCTGCCGGAATTCAACTGTAACCATGACAGCATCCTCCGGTACATCCTATGCATGGAGTACGGGAGACAACACTGTTTCTGTCTCTGTAACCCCCTTGTTATCCGAAACATATACCGTCACGGTCAATGATTCAAACGGTTGCTCCAATGCCGCATCAACGCTTGTACTGGTACACGAATTACCGGTACCATTGATTTATTACGACGAAACCTCCGGCAACTTTAATAATGATGGCAATATCTGCAATGGCGATCAGACAGGTCTTTCCGTAAATGTCGGCACTTCGTATATATGGAATAATGGAGCTGTTTCATCCGGTATTAATGTAGCCCCTTCTGTCAGTACCACCTATTCCGTCACAGTTACAGATAATAATGGCTGCTCCGCTTCTACCCAAACCAGCGTTTCTGTCTTTACTTTGCCAACACCTTCCATAACTGCCAACGAAACCTCCGGTACAACTGCCAATGATGGTATAGTCTGCCTGGGTAGCAGCGCTTCTCTGAGTACGGGGTCATTTAATGCCTATGTCTGGAATAATGGTAATACAACGGGATCTGTGTCTGTGTCTCCGAACTCTACTACTTCATATACGGTCACTGTGACCTCAACAGCGGGTTGTACAGCTTCAGTTTCAGATACAATTACAGTCAATACTCTTCCTTCAGCATCTGTTTCGCTGACTGAAACCTCTGGAATTGCCATAAACGATGGACTGATCTGCAACGGCGCAAGCACTACGCTGACGGCCTCCGGCGCGAGCGTGTACGCGTGGTCGAACAGTCTGGGCAGTAATTCCGCGATCACTGTTTCTCCTTCTGCCACCACGACATACACGGTTACTATCACCAATACAAACGGCTGCACAGACACGGAGAGTGCAACGGTTACGGTGAACGTACTCCCCGTGGCTTTCATCAGCGGTGTAACAACGATCTGTAACGGCGAGAGTACAACGCTGACGGCCTCTGGCGCAAGCGTGTACGCGTGGTCGAACAGTCTGGGCAGTAATTCTGTGGTCACGGTTTCTCCTTCTGCCACCACGACATACACGGTCACGATCACCAATACAAATGGCTGCACAGATACGGAGAGTGCGACAGTTACGGTGAACGCACTCCCTGCGGCTTCCATCAGTGGTGTCACGACGATCTGTAATGGCACAAGCACCACGCTGACGGCCTCCGGTGCGAGCGTGTACGCGTGGTCGAACAGTCTGGGCAGTAATTCCGCGATCACGGTTTCTCCTTCCGCCAGCACTACCTATACAGTCACGATCACCGATACAAATGGCTGCACAGATACGGAGAGTGCAACGGTTACGGTGAACTCGCTTCCTGTGGCTTCCATCAGTGGTGTCACGACGATCTGCAACGGCACAAGTACCACGCTGACGGCCTCCGGCGCGAGCGTGTACGCGTGGTCGAACAGTCTGGGCAATAATTCCGCGATCACGGTTTCTCCTTCTGCTACCACGACTTATACGGTTACGATCACCAATGTAAATGGCTGTACAGACACAGAGAGTGTAACGGTTACGGTGAACGCGCTTCCTGTGGCTTCCATC
>CAILQK010000215.1 GCA_903836265.1 uncultured Bacteroidota bacterium
CGCTGCGAATATGCGCCAATGCAGCGCTATTGGATGAACAGGCGCTATGAAGTACCGGGTATAAGCTAGTTGTGTGTGATTCAAAAAGAAACCTTACGATAAAATTTAAAGAAATGGAAAATAAAGAAATACCAATTTGGAAGCCGATAGAATTCAATGATTCTTGGTCCAGCTCTGACACATCAAAATTTGACGACTTGGCACCTAGTTGGTACAAAAAAAGGAAAGAGTTTGAATCAGGAGAAAGCGGATATGAAGAATTTCTAAATAGACTAAAAAGACAACATGCTATTGAAACTGGTATAGTTGAAAGACTTTATGACTTATCTGAAGGAATTACACAAACTCTTATAAAAGAAGGGTTTGTGGAATCATATATTAGTCACAATGACACAAACATAGCACCTAAGAAGCTAATGCAATACTTGCATGACCACTTTGAAGCTATGGATTTTGTCTTTGATTTAGTTAAATCTAATCGACCGCTTACAGTTGGCTTCATAAAAGAATTGCATCACCTGGTAACTCAACATCAAGATTTCACAGAAGCCATAAATACCTTGGGTGAGATTGTTAATGTAAAACTTCTAAAAGGAGAGTTTAAAAAACATGAAAACAATCCGAGACGGGAAGACGGACAAATATTCATCTACTGTCCGCCAATTCACGTTGATAGTGAAATGGATAAATTAGTTCAATTATATAGTGAGCAGGAAGAATTAAACACAAACCCGGTTATCCTTGCGGCATGGGTACATCATACGTTTACGCAGATACATCCGTTTCAAGATGGCAATGGTAGAATTGCCCGTTTATTAGCCAGTTTGATTTTAATAAAGCACGGGCTTTTGCCATTTACCGTAAAGCGGCTTGACAAACCAGCATACATTAAAGCACTCGAAAAAGCTGACAATGGAGAACCGCAAGATTTAGTTACTTTCTTTTCACTCGAACAGAAAAAGAGTGTTGAGAATGCTATGAACTTCAAAACAGAGAAAACTTTCAACAGTCTTGCGGACTTGGCTACTTTGCTAAATCAGAAGGTCGACAATGTTACCTCTGAGAAAAAGAGAAGACGCGAAGAAGAACTCAGTAATAACAGAAGAATTGTCTTTGACTATATCTATGACATTTTAGGAGTGATTAGAGAAGAACTTTCAGCACTTATACCAAGAGAAACTGTAAAAACAGTTGTGTCTGGTGTACGTCCAGACCAACCAAAATATTACTACCATACGCATCAAATATCTGAATACGCCACCACTCACAAATATTATTTTAATAGAAATATGCCACGTGGTTGGTTCGGTGTTCATTTTAGCCTGCCGACAGAGAATAGCTACAACTTAATAATCTCTGTACATCATTACGGATATGATGATGATGTAATAGCCGTAGGCTCATTTATGGAGTATTCAAAAACTATAAATGGAGAAGAAGAGAAAAAACTCATACCAATAAACGTTGAACCTTTCACCATTTCGCTTGAAAGACTAGGCGAGAAGACTAAAGAAAATCTTGACTCATATATACATGACATACTCAAGATTGGGTTGACAATTATTATTAACGAAATAAACTAGATGAACCACACACAACAGGCGTTTGGCTCAATGGCGGGTGAAGTGGTTAATTGAACATTCTACCACGCATCAACTTTTGTGGGTATTGACAGTAGTGGTCGGGGCTGCCTGGACAGTCTTGAGTCAAAGTTAAGGAAATTATACGTATCAAGACAACCGTATTTCCATTTTTTCAATCGTACTTCCTCATTCAGGGTGACAGGTATCCAGATCATAAGCCTGTTTTTGTACCCTCTTTGACAGGCAGCCTGGGGGTGGTTTAGCTGTCGAAGCATGAGGGGAAGCTCAAATTTCCGGCGGGGCCGGGACTGAATTTTCGCCAGCCCCGGCCCCGCCGTCCTCAAAAAATGAGGTTGTATTTCAGCAGAAAACCGCCGGTGTAGGTGGGTTTCAATCCCAGATAAGGTTCCACCTGATCGGCAGGAGTGCCTTCGGGAATATCCTCTACAGCAACACGGGTGAAGTGATCGTAAAACAAGTCGCCGAACAAGTCAAGCGAAAGGCCTTTAAGCAGGGAGATACTCAGGTTGTTCTGCCATAAAACATTGCCATTCAGGTTATTGGTGTAGTCGGCGAACCAGCCAATTTTGCTGCTGAAAGCAACCTTGTTATCAAAGAATTTGTCGGAGAACTGCGCTTTCAGGGCATAACCCAGCTGACTGCGCGACTGTTTGCCGGCTTCATTCCCCAGCGGCTGACCTGCCAGCGCAGCCAATCCCCCATTACCCACATAAATAAAGCGCCAGCTCGCGGGTGCGAAGAAAAAAGACAGTTTGGTGGTGGGTTTGAAATCAATACCGGGCGCAACTGCCACCCTCACAGGAGCCAGAAAATCGGACAACAGGTCTTCCGCATCGCCGCTCAGGGTATTGCCAACATAGGTAGGCAACAGTTGGGATTCGGCCGTGGCGTCAACAGCGACGAAAAATTTGTTGAGTGCTATATTGTATCCGTATCGGGAACCCAGACGCAGGATATCGAGGTTTTTCTGGAACGGCTTGCTGCTGCCACCGAGACGCTGTGCCGACAATTGCAGCGACAAATCATTGTTCCAGTAGAATTTGTTCCGCTTGTTATTGGCGTACAGATTGACCAGTCCGCCGATGCCGAGGCGGTTGCCACCGGAGCTCAGTTGCGGGTTGATGATACCGAGACCTGCCATATCAAGTCCGAGACCGCCCCCGAAAGACCATCCTGCAGTATCGCGGGCAGCAAGCTTTTTAATTTCAGCCAGGCGGTCGTTACCGGCCTGGGCAAACAGTACAGAGGCGCATCCTGTCAGAAGGATTGCAAGGAAAAGAGCATTTTTTCTCATGTTTGAATTTGTTTGTTGATGATTCAGAGACATAACTGCGCGGAGCACATACATGACATGTGTGCGGAAATTAAAATATGGCAAGTAGTATTAAAAGCGGATTATTTCATGCGTCGCCCTCATCATCGCCCGGCTCGAGCAGGTCTTTACCCTGAGGATCGGGATAAAATACCTCCACTTTTTCAACCGTCAGTTTACTCAGTGGAATGATGATGGCACGGTCGGATGTTTGCAGTATCAGCGAGGTATTATCAATCACGACAACCCGGCCGCGTTCTCCGATGATGCGCACATCATCGCCTATACGCACCTTGTTCCTGTTGTAATAGCTGGCCAGATAGTTGGAAATGAGATCTCTCGATGCCAGTCCGTAACCAAATGAAAAGGCCAGTGCCACAGCGGCCACGATGGCTGTGAGGTTGGCAGAAATGAACGAGGTATTGATTTTTGCCTGCGCGAGTGCGCTCACACCCACCGTGACAAATACAAAATAAAAAACGATGGTGGCGATCATTTTGGCCGATGGAATTCCCAGCGAACGGCAAAGCGTGAGCACGCCTCCCCTGGCCATATCGGCCAGGAAAATGCCGGTGAGCATTATTGCTCCTGCAGTGAGCAGATAAGGCAGGTAGTTCATCAGGTCCACAAACAGCTGCGTGATGGCAGAAACACCCATCACCTCGGTAGCTGCTATAATAAAGACCAGCATCAGCGTGTAGTAAACACCCTTCGCGAGCAGGTCAGACACGCGAGCGCGTACCACGCCTGCGCGCTGTATGAACTCAATGTCGCTGAACATATCGGCCAGGCGATCCACTCCGGCAGAGGCGAGCAGCCTGCCCAGTACCTTGCCGACAGTTCTGGATACCATCCATCCGAGCAGGAGGACAGACAATGCGCCAACGAGTCGGGGGAAAAACGCTGAAAACTGAGAGGCCAGTTGTCCGAGCGGTCCGTTATAGAAATCAATATTCATTTCTTCGGATTTTGAATATCATCAGGCGGCATATTATCGGGAGGCGCCGGTTTTTCGCGCCAGCGGTCGCTCTTTCCCGCCGGGTTCGCACGGTCGCCGCCAAACAACATGGCCATCGTGCTGACGGTACCGGATACGAACAGCTCTGCCATATCGCCCCAGTGATTGATGGATCCGAGGTGAGAGGCAACGCGGCTTTCCAGTTCGGGGGGAAGCATCTTTTCGCGTTCTTCTTCGAGTTTTTTCAGACTGTTACTCATATTTCATGGTATTTACTGTCCAACGGGGTCGGCGCCATACAATTCGTGATACACCTCCTGGGCTTTGGCTTTGGCACGCATCAACTGCATTTTTATGGCACTCTCCGTTTTGTGGAGCACTTCTGCTATTTCCCGAACCGGCATATCATCTATGTACTTCATATTCAGGATAGCCCGGTCGCCGGGCGGAATTTTATCCATTACCCGTTCGAGCCGGCGGGTTTCCATATCAAGAATAAGGCTGTCGGGGACATCCGTTTCGATCTCGTCGCTTATTTTCCCGGGATCTTCGGTGAAAATGAGCAGATTTTTTTTCCGGCGGCGGATTATATCAATACAGTAATTGTAGGTAACAGCATACAGCCAGGTAGAAAACGAAGATTTTTCGGTAAAACGAGCGAGGCTGCCGAGAATTTTTATAAAAATATCCTGCGTGGCATCGCGGGCCATGCCTTCATCCGAGAGCATGGAGTAGCACTTGGCAAATACCTTTCCTGCATATCTGCGGTACAACTGTGTGAAGTACGAGGTATCCCGGCCCTGCAGGAACAGGGTGATAAGTTCGGCATCTGAAAGCCTTCTGGAACTGTTGGTGAGCGCTGCTGTCACAGTAGAGACTGTCTGGCTGGTTCAGGCATCAGTGGCCCAGCGCCTGCTTCCGGAGGCGCTTGAGGAATGGCGAAGCGAATATGAAGGACTGCAGATTTTCGTTATCGCTTTCGAGCACCTGTTCCTTGTGCCCGTTCCATTCGAGGCAGCCTTCGTGCAGGAAGCAGATATTTTCACCGATTTCCATCACCGAGTTCATATCGTGGGTGTTGATAATCGTGGTGATGTTGTTCTCTTTGGTGATATCGCTGATCAGCTCGTCAATGATGATGGCTGTTTTGGGGTCGAGACCGGAGTTGGGTTCATCGCAGAACAGGTATTTGGGTTCCAGTACGATAGCGCGGGCAATTCCCACCCGTTTCTGCATACCACCGGAGAGCTCCGACGGGTATTTGGCATTATTCCCGGAAAGATTTACGCGTTCGAGGCAGTAGTTGACCCGGTGGAGTTTTTGTTTGGCAGTCATGGTGGTGAACATATCCAGCGGGAAGCGGATATTTTCTTCCACTGTCATGGAGTCGAACAGCGCCGATCCCTGAAAGAGCATGCCGATTTTCATGCGGATTTCGCGCATGCCGGCCTTGTCGAGACCGGTGAAATTCACATCATCGTACCAGACACGGCCGCTGGTGGGCGTCTGGAGGCCGACCAGGATTTTGAGCAGAACCGTTTTCCCGGCGCCCGAGCGTCCGATGATCAGGTTTGTTTTGCCTGATTCAAAAATGAAGGAGATGCCTTTCAGCACCTGGTGCCTGCCGAATGTTTTGACAACCTGGTCTGCTCGAATCATAAGGAAACATTATGGGGGCTAAAGATAAGGTATTTCGTCAAAATACCGGCGAAATACTGAAGGCGGAGGAGACACACGGGATGTACCTCCTCCGCGTGAGCAGGTTCAGATTTATTTTCCGACCATATCTTCGGGCCGTACCCACTCGTCGAATTGCCCGGCGGTGATGTGTTTGAAGTCGAGTCCCTGCAATTCATACTGAAGCGCAGCCTCCTTCAGCGTCAGTCCGTTTTTATGTGCCAGCTGAGCGATGGCCGCCGCATTGTAGTAACCGATTCTGGTATTCAGTGCCGTAACCAGCATCAGTGAGTTGTTCACATGGCGGGCAATATTGTCGTGCAGTGGTTCTATGCCTGCCGCACATTTGTCGTTGAACGACACGCAGGCTTCCCCGATCAGGCGGGCGGAGTGCAGGAAATTGTAGATCATTACCGGTTTGAACACATTCAGTTCGAAGTGGCCATTTGATCCGCCTATATTGATGGCTACATCGTTACCCATTACCTGGGCAGCCACCATGGTAAGCGCTTCGCACTGGGTAGGATTTACCTTGCCCGGCATGATAGAAGATCCCGGCTCATTATCCGGGATAAAAATTTCGCCGATTCCGCTTCTGGGCCCGGAGGACAGCATACGGATGTCGTTGGCAATTTTCATCAGGCTCACGGCAACTGTTTTAAGCGCGCCGTGGGCCTCAACGATTCCATCGTGGGCAGCGAGTGCCTCGAACTTGTTGGGAGCTGTTACGAAAGGATAGCCTGACAGGGATGCGATATGGCGGGCAACATTTTCGGAATATCCGCCGGGAGTATTGATACCTGTACCAACGGCTGTTCCTCCCAGTGCCAGTTCACTCAGGTGAGCGAGCGTATTTCTGATGGCACGAAGGCCATGGTTGAGCTGTGCCACATAGCCGGAGAACTCCTGACCGAGTGTGAGCGGCGTGGCATCCATAAAGTGGGTGCGGCCGATTTTCACTACATCTGCGAAAGCCTCCGATTTGGCCTGGAGTGTGTCGCGGAGCTTTTCGACGCCCGGGATAGTCACCTCCAGCAGTATTTTGTACGCAGCGATGTGCATGGCCGTCGGGAAGGTATCATTGGATGATTGCGACTTGTTCACATCATCATTGGGATGCACATATTTTTTCTCGTCGGCAAGTTGTCCGCCCTGCAATACGTGTGCCCTGTACGCAATTACCTCGTTGGCGTTCATGTTGCTTTGAGTACCGGAGCCGGTTTGCCACACCACGAGCGGAAACTGGTCGTCGAGTTTGCCTTCGAGAATTTCGTCGCATACCCTGCAGATCAGGTCACATTTATCCTTGGGAAGTACGCCTGCCTCATGATTGGTGAGAGCAGCTGCTTTTTTCAGGATAGCGAACGCCCGGATAATTTCGATGGGCATCCGGTTGGTTTCCCTTGCAATTTTGAAGTTTTCGATGGAACGTTGAGTCTGAGCGCCCCAGTACACATGAGCAGGCACCTGCACCTGGCCCATTGTGTCTTTTTCAATGCGGTATTCCATTATATATGTGTTGATGTTTGGAAGCAATGTTGTTTCCCGACGCAAAAATAACCCCGTATGACAGTGTTTTTAATGACGTTGCGCATATTCCGGGCAGATTTTACACATTAAAAACCTGCCTGAAACGAAAATCGTATCCCCCAGGTATCCACATTGGGCAGATCGGTGTAAGTGAGTCGCCACAGATAATCCAGGCGTATTACCCTGAAAATATTGGCTATGCCCACACTGGCCTCCACGTAAGGTTTTGAACCGAGTGTATGTATGTAATCTGCGCCCTGATCATTGAGCGGAAAACGCAGCAGTCCGTTATCCACTGTGGGCCGGTTTTTATCGTCCAGACCGCCCCACAGCAGTTTCAGGGTAGCAACTTCCCGCCACTGCAGTTTCTTTATAACCGGGATATTGTTCAGCAGCAGGCCTGAAAAGTTGTTATACAGTGTGAGGCCGAAATACTTGTCGCTGGCAAACTCCATGAAGTTCATCAGGTTGTAGGAATACCAGTCGTACTGATAAGACTGATTGGCGCGGTGAATATCCAGCAGCGGGAAAGGCACTGTTCCGAACGTTCTTCCGGCTTCTGCGAAGACGTAAGAGCGGCCGAGGGGTCCCAGGAAGAAATATTTGGAGAAACTGGCAACGAGTTTGTGATAATTGTAGTTACCGCCGATTGAACTTGCTCCAGCCCGGTAAGTAAGCGTAAATACCGGTTTCTGAGTCAGCATGGTGAAGCGGTAGGTTGTTCCCTGGTAAAACTTTTCATTGGGAGCAAACCGCAGAATAATACCTGCTTCGGTGGTGGTAATATCGGGCTGGGAAATGAAATCAGGCGTACCGGCAGCCTGATATTCGAAGGAGAGTTTTCCTGCGGGCGTGAATCGTTTCCAGTAAACGAACGGATTCCAGGAGAAACCCGTCGTGTATTCGCGTACGTACTCAAACCTTGCGACATCCTGATAAGCCATGCGGGCGTTGGATCCACGCTGGAAGGAAAGCAACAGATTATCGGGCGACCAGTTGGAGATATCAGCACCCAGCGGCCGAATATCCCGCTGATACCCGAAGGTGATGTTATTCATCGGGAACTTTCGGGGCATTTCACCTGCCAGCGACCAGGTAGCTGAAGCGCGATACTTCCACTCCTGATCCTGTGTTCCGTAAGCCAGATAGCCACTCAGCAGGAGAGGCATGACAAATTTCTGGTTGGTACGTCCACCCACCCGGAAGCGCGTGCCCTCTATATCATTGAAACTGGCGAAAGTAGCGATCGGACCCAGTTCGAGACCTCCAAACTTGACAAAGCCGGTACCTGCGATATTGGAGGCAGTCATCACCGCACGGAAAGTCGGACTTTGCTGAATGCTGTCAATCATTTTACCGATGGCCACTTCCCTGAATTCGAGCGGCTGGTGCCGGTAATCGGGCCAGTCTTCCGCCGTCAGCTGTATCGGTTTTTTGACGAGCGTGGGAACCGGCGGACTGAACAGGGAGTCGGGAATCGGCTGATTCAGGACGTAATTTCTGTAAGAGTTGGTTTTATGTACCAGCAGACTCCGGCCTTCTGCATTTTTCAGGATATTGAAATCCATGGTGACGGCATCGGTAGTGAGCAGCAGGCGCCTGCTGCTGCCCTCGCCGAAAAAGTCGTATTCCTGTTCAATGTGCAGATCAGTTACAAAATTCAGGTTGATATCCCTGGATACCCCCATAACCACTTTTCGAACAGCGTAGGTGGAGTCGAGCGCCACGAGCATATTCCCCATGAATGCGAGATTGCTCTTGTTCATGGGTGCGAAAAACACATCGGCAAACTTTTCACCGTTCACCTCGAGTGTATCCGTGATATAGAAACGGTAATAAGAAGTGGCGATACCCGAGAGCGGCCCTACAAACTGAATGGAGAGCAGATCAATATTGGGCGCATAAATATCAATATCCTGATACAGATTACTGATATATTTTGACACACCATCGTTATCCACATCATATTCATCGCGGAGTTTAGTCTGATTTTCCCCTGCAAGGTACTCTTTCAGGGTGGACGGATTCTTGCGGTACTTCACCTCGAGCAGTCGCTCCCGGAAGAAAAACGGGAGGCCGACCTTGCCGTTTACGTCGTTGGTATCCACATTATTGAAGATGAACCTGAATTTTTTCAGGTACCACTTCTTTCTGAAGCCATCGTTGATGTTGTTCAGGTCGAACTCCAGTTTTTCGTATTTTTCAAAACTGTAGTAATCAAGTCCTTCCTTTCTGTTCTGATCCTTGTGTCTGAAGACCTCCTGAATGAGATCAACAGCGGGATTGTCCTTTTTTCGGTATTTTTTGGGGCGGATAGTAACCTCCTGAATACCGTAATTTTCCTCAGGAAGTTTAACTTCCAGTTCATTATGAATATCCGGAGTTATTTTTATTTTCTGTGATTTATAGCCCACGTAGGCTATTTTGACAAACTTCGGATGCTTTTTTGACTGAAAATAGAAATACCCGTCTATATCCGTTCTGACGCCTATTTCTTCTCCGTCCACCTGTACGGAGGCGTACGGGAGTGGCATATTGAGGGTATCTGTGACCCTGCCGTGCACTGTGGTGAGGGGGCCGGTCTGGGCTGAAAGAGCAGTGAGGCCAAACAGGCCAACGAGGAGTACGCCTGACAAGCGACAAGTATGAACAAGAAAAGGATGCATAGGTGACGCTCGGATGAAATTATGCAGGGTCTGTATCTGCGGGGGCATCCAGAGCGGGTTTTTCGTCTGTCTGCGCATCGCCCGGATGAGTCTGGTCTGCGAACGGTCGTTTTCCTATGATATTTTCGAGGTCAGTGCGATGGAGCACCTCCTTGTCGAGGAGTGCTGTAGCGAGCGCGTCGAGCTGCGACCTTCTTTCTGTCAGCAGATTTTTGGCTCTTACGTACTGTTCTTCGATCATGTTTTTGACTTCCTGATCGATCAGGTAGGCCGTTTGTTCGGAGAAAGGACGGTTGAAGGAATCATTGAGCATGGAGTAGTAGGAAACATTTCCCACCTTGTCGCTCAGGCCGTAGTTCACCACCATTTCGTATGAAAGACGGGTGATATGGTCGAGGTCGCTCTGTGCGCCGGTACTGATTTTGTCGAACACCACCGATTCGGCTGCACGGCCGCCGAGAGTCATACAGATATCATCGAGGAGTTTTTCCTTTCGGGTGATATATTGCTCTTTCGGCAGATACTGGGCGTACCCGAGAGCCGCGAGGCCGCGAGGTACGATAGTGACCTTCACGAGCGGGTGTGCGTGTTCGAGGAACCAGCCGCATATAGCGTGGCCGGCTTCGTGGTAGGCGATAATCTGCTTTTCTTCGGGGCTGATGATCTTGTTTTTCTTTTCAAGTCCGCCGATTACCTTGTCGAGGGCGTAGTTGAAATCATCGAGATCGATAGCTGTTTTGTCGCGGCGTGCTGCGATAAGGGCTGCTTCGTTGCACACATTGGCGATATCGGCGCCCACGAAACCCGGGGTCATTTCAGCCAGCGTGCCGGGAGTTACCTCTGGCGACACCTTGATATTCTTGATATGTACGCGGAAAATCTGTTCGCGGCCCTTGAGGTCGGGACGGTCAATACCGATCTGGCGATCGAAGCGACCCGGGCGCAGGAGTGCCTGATCGAGGATATCCGGGCGATTGGTGGCAGCCATCAGAATTACACCCTTGTCGGTTGGGAAGCCGTCCATTTCGACGAGCAGCTGATTGAGTGTATTTTCGCGTTCGTCGTTGCCACCCTGCACAGCGCCACGTCCGCGTGCGCGGCCGATGGCATCAATTTCGTCAATAAAAATAATACAGGGTGCTTTTTCGCGCGCCTGCCGGAACAGGTCGCGCACACGTGACGCGCCCACACCCACGAACATTTCGACGAAATCGGAACCGGAGATAGAGAAGAAGGGCACACCTGCCTCGCCGGCCACTGCTTTGGCGAGCAGTGTTTTGCCGGTACCGGGAGGGCCGACGAGCAGTACACCTTTCGGTATTTTGCCACCAAGCGTGGTATATTTCTTCGGATTTTTGAGGAAGTCAACCACCTCCATGACCTCTTCCTTGGCTTCATCCAGACCGGCAACATCGGCGAAAGTGATATTCACCCTTGAGTTATTGTCGAAGAGTGTGGCCTTTGATTTGCCGATATTGAAGATTTGCCCGCCGGGGCCGCCGGCACCACCGCCCACCCGGCGCAACACAAATACCCACAGTCCGATGAAAAGCAGAAGAGGCAGGCCGTAAGTGACGAGTACAGCACTCCAGTTGGTTCGCTGGTCGTACTCAATGGTTACGATGGCCTTCTTTTCCTTCGCAAGCACCTCGTTGAGTTTGGAAATTTTGGGTTCCAGTACTTCCACCTTGCCAATATTCATGACATAGTTGGGCTGATCGGCGCTCAGGAGGGTCTTTTTAACCGGCTTGATACCCTCGTGTTCCTTGCTGCTGAGCAGGGAATCGGGGATGATATATATGTATGCCTCCTTGTCATTGACAACCACGAGTCGCTGAACGTGGCTTTTGCGCGCCCATCGCTCGAAGTCGGCCCAGGTAGCAGTTTTGGATGCTCCCGAGAAGCGGGTTACCTGAAGCGCGAGAATGCCAAGGCCGATGAGGATATAAACCCACATGAAATTGAATCGGGGCATGCCCTCTCCGCCTTCCTGATTGCGCTGCTCGTCGTCGCGCCTCTTGTTTTCCTGTTCCATTTTCTTTTGTATTAGATTTCGGCGAACTCGGTTACTCCTGCATCGCTCCACAGATTTTCGAGTTCATAGAATTCGCGGGTTTCCGGATAAAAAACGTGTACCACTGTATTGAAGTAATCCATCAGGACCCATTTGGAGTTGGAACTGCCCTCTATGTGGGCTGGCGACTGACGCATTTCTTCTTCCACTTTTTTTCGGATACTGTCGGAGATGGCCTTGACGTGTGTATTGGAGTCGCCCTCGCAGATAATGAAAAAGTCTGCGGGTGCATCGCCGAGGTGGCGCAAATCCAGCTGGACAATCTTTTTGCCTTTTTTATCGCGGATACCCTCAACGATGGCGTGATTGAGTTGCTCTGCAGATGCTTTGTTTGCGCGGCGGGCTGTTGTGGTTGTCAATGTCGTGATGTTATTTTGATAATACAGGACTGCAAAAGTACGGTATTTTTGCCGACCTGATTTTCTCTTTTGCGCATGAAAAACGTATGTCAAACAATCTTTTCGTAGGAAAAGTTTACCACCGGTTTCCTGAGCTGCCGTCAACGAACGATCTGGCTGCCGAATTACTGTCAAAAAGCAGGCCACCCGAGGGAACAGTGGTCAGGGCTGACAACCAGACAGCGGGGCACGGTCAATTTGGCAGTAAATGGCTGAGTGCCGCCGGGCAGAACCTGCTTGTCAGTGTTATACTGTATCCTTCGTGGCTGGCGGTGGAGCGGCAGTTCGAACTGAGCATGACTGCGGCGCTGGCTCTGCACGATACAGCGCGGGCTCTTTACCCGGATGGCCGGTGGTCGGTCAAGTGGCCCAACGATTTGTACGAGGGCGACCGGAAAGTAGCGGGAATTCTGATTAAAAACAGTCTTTCATCGGGACAGATACAGAATTCCATAGTGGGAATTGGTCTTAATATAAATCAGATCAACTTTGATCCGGCACTGCCCAATCCGGCTTCGCTGGCATTGGTATCGGGCAAAAATTATGATACCGACATAGCGGCCCTGAAACTGTTTGAATCGCTCGAAAAACGGTATCTGCAGTTGAAGTCGGGTTCGGGAAGCGCTGTCAGGGCCGGATATGAGCAAGTGCTGTACAGAAAAGATATCCTGTCGGTATTTGAAAGACTTCCCGGGGGCAGTCGCTTCAGCGGCACCATACGGGGTGTCGGTCAGGCGGGCATGCTGCTGGTGGAAACGGCTGCCGTGGAATCCTTCGACTTGAAGCAAATTCGCATTATTATTTCCTGAAACCATGAAGACAGCTGTTATTGGCGGGGGCGCCGCCGGTTTTTTTGCCGCAATTACCTGTGCAGAGGCCAGTCCGGGGCATGAAGTGCACATATTTGAGCGCGGCAAAACGGTACTCGAAAAAGTACGAATCAGCGGGGGGGGGCGCTGTAACGTGACCCATCACTGTTTTGATGCGCGGGAGCTGGTCAAAAACTACCCGCGAGGTTCGCGCGAGCTCATCGGCCCCTTTTCCCGGTTCGGTCCGGAAGATACCGTTCAGTGGTTTTCCGATCGCGGCGTACAGCTCAAAACCGAATCCGATGGTCGCATGTTTCCGGTAACCGACAGTTCACAGACCGTCATTGACTGTCTGGGCAGGGCGGCATACAACGCGGGGGTAAAAGTACACACCTCCTCGAGGGCAGAACAAATCCGGCAGGACAGCGGGCGCTGGCGACTCGACGAACAGATTTTTGATCAGGTTATGGTCGCCGCAGGCAGCAGTGCATCCATGTGGGAAGTACTGGCCGGACTGGGGCACACCATCGTCCCGCCGGTACCCTCTCTGTTTACATTCAACACAAAAGATACGAGGCTCCGCGACCTGTCGGGGGTTTCGGTACAACGTGCGCGCCTGAGTGTGCCGGGAACACGACTGGCCTCGGAGGGGCCGCTGCTGATTACCCACTGGGGGCTCAGCGGACCGGCAGCGCTTCGTCTTTCAGCCTGGGGAGCGCGTGAGTTCAGGGAGATGGACTACAAGTTCCAGCTGGAAGTACAGTTTGCACCTGATATCGGAACATTCGATACGTGGTTCGGATATAACCGGCAGCACAACGGGAAAAAGACCGTCGGTTCACACACACAGGAGGGGATACCCGCGCGCCTGTGGCAGCGCCTGACCGAGGCCGCAGGAACCGACGCGCAGAAACGCTGGGCCGACCTCGACAAAACATCGGCCAGACAACTGTACGAACAACTCACAGAAGCCAGATTTCAGATTACCGGAAAGAGCACCAACAAGGATGAATTTGTAACAGCCGGGGGTGTTTCTCTGAAGGAAATCAATTTCAACACCTTTGAAAGCAGGATATACCCCGGGCTTTTCATGGCCGGGGAAATACTGGATATTGATGCCATTACCGGAGGGTTCAACTTTCAGGCAGCCTGGACGGGAGGGTACCTGGCCGGCCGTGCCATGGCAGAACACACCTGAATTTAATTCCCAAAACGCCTATTTCAGCAAAATATCGCTGTAAAAAGTCTGTAATACGACAAATTTAACTACTTTGGCGCGTCCTTTCGAGAAACCGCAAATAAATCAAAGTTCTATTCTAAACCATCTCTATCATGAAGCAATTTTTCACCACGGCATTACTTTGTCTTGTTATGGTCGCTGGCGCCTATGCGCAGCGGACAGTAGCGGGCAAGGTAACCGACAAAGCCGGCGAGCCGCTCATCGGGGCTTCCGTAACAGTCAAAAACACCAAAGTCGGCACGATCACCGACATCAACGGCATGTTTTCTGTCAAGGTACAGGACAACAGCGCCATTCTGGTTGTTTCCTACACTGGCTACTCCTCTCAGGAGGTAGCGGTGGGCTCCTCCTCCACACTCAACGTGGTACTGGGAGAGAACGAGCAGCTGATTGACGAAGTTGTTGTCATTGGCTACGGCAAACAGATCCGCAGCACCCTCACCGGCAATATCGCCAGGCTGACCAACGAGAATGTCAAAGGCATGCCGGTGGTATCAGTCGAGCAGGCCATGCAGGGTCAGGCCGCCGGTGTCAATATTGAGACCGTGAACGGAAAGGTAGGCGCTGCTGCCCGCGTACGCGTACGCGGTGTTGGCTCCATCAATGCCGGCACCGAACCGCTGTTCGTTGTGGACGGTATTCCGCTGGCCAAAGATGCACGCAACACATTCGGTGCTGCGATGAATCCGCTCGCCGACCTGAACTTCAACGACATCGAGTCCATTGAGGTACTTAAAGATGCTTCTGCAAAGGCCATTTACGGCTCCCGCGGCTCCAACGGCGTAGTACTTATCACCACCAAGTCGGGCCGTTCGGGCAAAAGCCAGATTGAACTCGATATGCAGTACGGCTTCAGCAAGCCCACCCGCAAGCGCGAATTCCTGAATGCCAGTGAGTTTGTAGAACTGTTCACCGAGGCTGCCAACAACTCCGACGACCTCGAAGGGGTAGCTTACGACGAGTCATACTCCTGGACAACCTTCGTAAAGGGCCGCTTCAGCCGCTATTCCGGTTACAACGACGACTGGATGCAGGCCATTGACAAAACAAACTGGCAGGATGAAGCATTCCAGGATGCCTCTATCTACAATACTCAACTGTCTCTGTCAGGCGGAACCGACAAGGTACGCTACTACGTGAGCGCCAATGCCGGCTTCAATGAGGGTATCCTCGTGGGCAACCACCTGTCCAAAGACGGCGCCCGCATGAATCTCGATTTCGATGCTACCGACAAACTGAAAGTAGGTGTCAATCTGGCGGTAACACGCACAGACACCCGTACCGTTTCCGACGATAATGCTTTCTCAACGCCCATGCAGCTGGTGGCACTGTCGCCCATCACGCCCAAACGCGATGAAGACGGCCTTCTGTACGACCGCCCGGTTACCACCTACTATAATGGTCTGATTGACGTGGAAGATGCCTCGCGAAAGGTATTCAGCAACCGTACACTGGCCAACGCATACGGCGACTACAGCTTCACCGAGAACCTGGCTCTCCGCGTGGAAGCAGCCGCCAACCTGTACAACGTACGCGATGAGGCCCGCTTCGGCGAGCGCACCGATACCGGCAACGACTCCAAGGGCTACGGCCAGTCGGTATTCGCCGGCGCTACCGACTACAACACCAACGCCGTTCTCCGCTGGAACAAGGCGTTTGATTCGCATGACCTCGGACTCGACCTCGGAACAGAATACTTCAAGAGTACCAATAACCGCACCTCCGTGCAGGGTGAGCAATTCCCTTCTGACGAACTGAAGACACTGGCGAGCGCAGCCGTGATTACCGGCGGCACCAGCTCTGAAGACAATTACAGCTTCCTCTCCTACTTCGGTCGCGCACGATACAATTTCGACCGCAAATACCTGTTCAATGCATCCGCCCGTATTGACGGATCTTCCCGCTTCGGCGCCAACGAACGCTACGCATTCTTCCCCGCATTCTCCGCAGGCTGGGTAGTGAGCGAAGAAGGATTCCTGGCCGACAATACAGTGGTTTCATTTCTTAAAGCCCGCGCCTCCTGGGGACAAAGCGGTAATGCAGATATTGGAAACTTCCGCGCCCTCGGACTGTATTCTCCCGGAAGTTACAACGGTTCCAGCGTATTCTCGCCACAGCAGATTGCCAACCCCGACCTTACATGGGAAAAGAGTACGGAGCTCAACTTCGGTATTGACTGGGGTATGTTCAACAACCGTGTGACCGGTGAAATTGACTACTACATCAAAAATACCAATAACCTCCTTCAGGAAGTTCCCATTCCTTCAACCACCGGTTTCAGCACCCAGTGGAGAAACATCGGAGAGCTTGAAAACAGGGGCTGGGAATTCACCGTCAACTCCAACAACCTCGTGGGCGCCTTCAAATGGACCACTTCCTTCAATATTGCTCTTAACCGGAACAAGGTACTTTCGCTTGCCGACGGACAGGACATTATTGACAATGGTGGTTCCCGTTACCTGAACGTGGTAAAGGTTGGCCAGCCCATCGGCGTGTTCTACGGCGCCGAATACGCAGGTGTTGACCCGCAAAACGGCGACGCACTCTGGTACGTGAATGAAGAGGGCGGCGATGAAGCAGCCACCACCAACGACTACAGCGAAGCCAACTTCGTGGTACTCGGCTCTCCGCTGCCCGATGTTATCGGCGGCATCGGAAATACCTTCTCCTGGAATGGCATCACACTTGATGTACGCTTCCAGGGTGTTGCCGGCAACCAGATTCACCGCGCAGGCGACATCTTCATGTCGTGCAATGCCTGCTGGTTCGACAACCAGACCCGCGACCAGCTCGACCGCTGGCAGAACCCGGGCGACATCACCGATGTACCCGAAGCACGCCTGGGTTATTCCAACGGCGATATCGGCCGCAGCAGCCGATATATGTCCGACGGCTCGTACCTGCGCCTGAAAAACGTAACCCTGGCCTACGACCTGCCCGCCAACCTGATCAAGGGCGTACGCAGCCTGCGCCTGTACGCCACGGCCACCAACCTGCTCACATTCACCAAATACGACGGATGGGATCCGGAGGTAACTACCGACTTCCTCGCCAACAACACAACCTATGGCGTTGATTTCTACTCGGCTCCTCAGCCCAAAACCATCATCGGCGGTATCCGCGTGGGCTTCTGATCACCTGAACCAATCATTGCTGGCCATTGACCCGCTCAATGCCGGCCAAAGAAATTGACAATGAAAAATATAAAATATCTTCTCCTCTCGGGCTTCCTGTTTTCTGCAGTTGCCTGCGACAAACAGCTCGATATCGAGCCGCTGCAGAGCGTGAGTGAAACTGTTGCACTCGACAGCGATGCCAACGTCAAATTGGTGCTTCAGGGTGCCTACGACAATATCAGCCGCGATGGCCTGTACGGTGGCAACCTGTTCCGCGACGCCGAACTGGCCGGCGCCGACGGCGAAGTGCGCTGGGTAGGCACCTTCGGCGACCCGCGCGACATCTTCAATCACACCATGGATGCCGGCAACTCCGACGCTGAAAACACCTGGAGTACAGCATACGCAGCTATCAACACAGCCAATAACGTCCTTTCGGCGCTGAGTATCGTCAATGAAAGTGATCGCGCACAGGTGGAGGGCGAAGCCCGGTTTATCCGCGCCATCGCCCATTTCGAACTGGTACGTCTCTTCGGAAAACCTTACGTGGCAGGCGCCACCAACAGCCAGCCGGGTGTACCTGTTATTACCACACCCACGCGCGGCGTGAACAGCGACAGCTATGTTTCCCGTAATACCGTGGAAGAGGTATATCAGGCCGTTCATGACGACCTGCATGAAGCACTCGATCTGCTGCCTGAAGAAAACGATGTTTTTGCCAACAAATATACGGCTGCAGCCATGCTGGCCCGCCTGCACCTCGCACGCGGCGAATACAGCGAAGCGCTGACAGAGGCCGAAGTTGTCATCAGCTCAGGCGCGTACAGCCTCGTTTCCGATTATGCCGATCTGTGGAATCAGGACGACAATACGGAAGAGGCAATCTTCTCCATGCAGGTATCCAACCAGGACGGCGCCAACGAACTGGTCACGTTCTTCTCTATTCCCGAGTACGGAGGCCGCGACGGCGATATCGAAATTGAACAGAAACACCTCGATCTGTACGATGCTGCCGATGCACGCCTGGCCCTTTTCTATGAAGGCAACGGCGCCATTCGCACCGGAAAGTGGCGCGATCAGTACAAAAATATCCCGGTAATACGCCTGGCTGAAATGTACCTCATCGCTGCCGAATGCAAGATTCGTTCAGGACAAAACGCAGACGATTACTACAACGCCGTACACACACGCGCAGGCCTGAGCGCGAAAACAGGCGTAACACTCGCCGATGTACTCCTCGAACGCCGCCTCGAGCTGGCTTTTGAAGGACATCGCATCCATGATGTGAAACGCCTGAAGGGCTCCGTGGACGGAAAGAACTTCGATGACGACAAACTCGTGTTCCCGATTCCTGCCCGCGAACTGGAAGCAAATCCAAACCTTGTTCAGAATAACGGCTATTAACTGACCTTTCTTTCGGGGAGGCGCAGAACAACTGTGTCTCCCCGTTTTTTATTTGTTTCCCATGCCACGTTTCCCGGTTGACCCCGATATATCAAGGGCACGCACCATCTCCACTGAAGTTTATAATAATCCGGATGTCTATTCCGGGGCACTCGAGCAGATTTTTGCCACCTCATGGCAGTACATCGGCGACACCGGGCGGGTCGGGGAATCCGGCAGCGTATATCCGTTCACCCTGCTCGACGGAAGCCTGAACGAGCCGCTCGTACTCACGCGCGACAAGGAATCAGCGCTGCATTGTTTGTCGAACGTATGTACCCACCGGGGCAATCTGGTGGCCCGGGAGGCCTGCCAGTCGAGCCAGCTCCGCTGCAGGTATCACGGCCGCGTATTCGATCTGGCCGGCAAATTCCAGTTTATGCCCGAGTTCGGGGAAGTAGTGGGATTCCCCTGTGCCGACGACCACCTGAAAGAACTGCCATTGTTCAGCTGGGGCAAACTGCTGTTTACAGCACTCCACCCCGGTCTGGATCCGGATGCGGTTTTCGGTGATATGATGCGCCGGGTATCCTGGCTGCCCATGAATCAGCTCAGGCACCGCCCCGACTTGTCAACCGTATGGAATGTGGATGCCAGCTGGGCCCTGTACTGCGAAAACTATCTGGAAGGATTTCATATCCCGTTCGTGCACGGAGGGCTGAGCGCTGTACTCGATTACGGGAACTATACAACAGAACTTTTCCGGTATTCGAACCTGCAGCTCGGAATTGGCAAAAAAGACGATGTCTGCTTCGATCTGCCTCCCGAATCGCCCGATTACGGCAAGCAGGTGGCAGGTTATTACTTCTGGGTATTCCCGAACATGATGTTCAACTTTTATCCGTGGGGGCTGTCGTTCAATCTGGTAGAACCCACCGGCGTAAACACGTGTCGCGTAACCTTCGTGGTTTACACGTATGACGAGAGCAAACTGGGCGCTGGTGCCGGCTCGGGACTGGACCAGGTGGAACTGGAAGACGAGGAGGTGGTAAACAGCGTACAGAAAGGGGTTCGATCCCGCTTTTACCGCCACGGCCGGTATTCTGTGACCCGCGAACAGGGCACTCACCACTTTCACTGTTTGTTGTCAGAATTTTTAGGCTGAAAATTTGCCGGATTAAACAAAGTTACTTTAACTTTGCGCCCGCTTGGGGGATTAGCTCAGTTGGTAGAGCGCTTGCATGGCATGCAAGAGGTCATCGGTTCGAATCCGTTATCCTCCACAACCCTTTGGCCACTCCGTGTTGCGGAGTGGCTTTTTTCATTTTTCCAGGCAACTTGACCATTTACACACAGGTGCTGTAAAAGGTTTTTATCTTCGCCCAATCAGGGCCGCGCTCAACCGACAAGTGGACGCGTGACAACCCGGAGCGGATTCTTTCACTGTAAAGTGATTTCAAAATATGGAAAAGCTGCTTGCAGATATTCATTACAACACCTGGCTTTCTTTACTTGATGTGAAGCTGAACAAAGAATTTGAAAAAATAAAAACAAGAGCGTGGACAGCAGAGAATTTCAAATTCGCAACAGCCGTATCGGTAATGTCTTCATCAAAAATTGAAGGTGAAACGCTGGATGTGGACAGTTATGTAAAGCATAAAATGCTTGATATAGAATATCTGCCTAACCTGACCGAAAAGCCGGATGACTTATATGCTGCCTATGAATTTGCAAAAAACCATACATTATCAAAAGAACATTTTCACGAATGCCATGCTATTGCTACACTGCATTTATTGCCCGAACAACAAAGGGGGCAAACAAGAAGAGGTAACATGTTGATAATGGAGCAGCAATCGCAGCGTGTGGAATATGAAGCAGCATCCGCTCAACTGGTACAAAAAGAATACGAAAGGTTTTGGCGTGAGTTAAATGATTTGACAGAGCTTGATCTGGAGATTGATGAAGCCTTTTATTATGCATCGTTGATTCATCTGGTTTTTGTTAAAATTCATCCGTTCAGCGATGGCAATGGAAGAACTGCAAGATTGCTTGAAAAATGGTTTCTCTCTTCAAAATTGGGAGAGAAGGCCTGGTATATACCCAGTGAATTGTATTACTACAACAACGTGAAAGCGTATTATCACAATCTGGCCCGGGTCGGCTTGTTTTATGAAGAATTGAAGTATGAAAGAGGAATACCATTCCTGCTCATGCTTCCGCAATCATTAGTTTTTTAAAAATAACATGGAATGAACCCGTTCGAAATTCTGTGTCACCTGAAACCCGGTATTTACCTGTGATTCAAGTATGGCGACAAAGACTTTCACAATTGCTCTCCTGTCAACGCCCCGCCTTCACTACCTTCAGCGGAGTCACGCCCGCTTCCTGCTCAATCATGACTGTGTACACCCCGGCAGACCAGCCTTCAGTTTCAATTTCAATCTGACCGGTACTATCCGGGAAAATCGTCTGTCGCAGGCATCCCGTGGCGTCGAAAATCTGTATCCTGTTCACCGGGTGCTGATCTGCAGACCGGAGTATCAGATAATCCTGCACCGGATTGGGGGCAACGGACCAGGCTGCTGCCAGCGATACCGGCGAACCGGTGCCGGAAGACTGGTTCAGGCGGTACTGACTGAAAAATCGCCAGATTTCTTTACTGGCGCTGAAATCCTGACTGGTTACACCAATCGTAAATGCTGCACCCGGCCATGTATGACCGCCTCCGGTCACTTTGTAGAACTCCACGGTACTGCCCTGGTCGCCACCTGAATACAACTGGTGCTCGGCGGTACAACCATCTGTAGTGCTGATGTTGGGCACCTGGGTGATGTCAGGCACAGGATTGCAATTGTTGAATCCGGCCCAGGTATCCACCAGTACCGGTATGCTCACAAAAGTGCTGGCAGGAGATCCGTTGTAAGGCACCGTGTTGTCGGCAGTACCATGAATCTGCATCACCGGTACCGGACGGGCCGGATTGCAGGCATTAAGTCTGGATTGTATCATCGTGCCGGTAACGGAAGCAACAGCAGTGATGCGGTCGCCGAGTTCGCAGGCCAGCGAATAGCTCATGAATCCGCCGTTGCTCATACCCGTGCTGTAAACACGATTTGAGTCAATATTGTAGGTTGCCTGCAGTGAATTGAGCAGATCCCTGATCAAGCCGACGTCATCCACCGTGGAATTTCCCAGAAAAGTATTCCAGAAGCGATTGCCCTGGGCATCTTTGGTACCGTTCGGCAGTGCGATGATGAAATTGGCCGTATCAGCAATGGTCCGGAAGTCGGCATAAAACAGCTGCTCCGTGTTATTGGAGGTGTATCCGTGCAGATTGAATACCAGCGGTACTGCCGTGCTGCCGGTATATGAAGCAGGAACGTAGAGAAGATACTCCCGGGTGAGACCACCGCTCTGAATGGTGCCCGTTATGGTGTTCTGCGCAAACAGGGTATTGACGAGGAGCAAATAAAAAAAGACGTGGCGTATGCGCATGTTCGTGTGATTGAGAAGCATTTGTAGGCAAAAAGTGAAGTGTGGATGCTGAATGGAGCATCTCTCCACACCAAATTGAAGGTAAACCCAGAAATCTCCTCAATGTTCATTATCCGGGCTTATTGTCCGGTTACCGGGCGCCTGCCGGGCATTTTTCCTGCAAATACCGGGTGAACAACTGTTTCAGATGCTCCGATGTACCTTCGCCCTCGCCAATGCCGTGCGAGCGATTGGGATAGGCCATGTACTGAAACAGTTTTCCGTGTTTTACCAGCTCGTTTACCAGCAGTTCGGCATTCTGAAAATGCACATTGTCGTCGCCTGTGCCGTGGATGTACAACAAATTGCCTTTGAGATTTTTGGCGTGGGTAACGGGCGAGCCGGCAACGAAATCTTCCCTGTTTTCCTGCGGCAGGCCCATGTACCGTTCCTGATAAATATTGTCGTAACAAAGCTGGTTGGCCACTGCTGCAACTGAAATACCGGTCTGGTACGTTTCCGGATATTGAAAGAGCAGGTTGAGGGTAGCACTGCCGCCGCCGCTCCAGCCGTGGACGGCCACCCTGTTTTCATCCAGCCACGACCACCGTTTGAGCAGCGCCTGTGCGCCCAGTGCCTGATCCCGGATGTTGACGATACCGATCTTCCTGTATATTGCTTTTCGCCAGGCCCGACCTTTGGGAGCCGGCGTCCCCCTGTTGTCGAGGGAAATATAGCAATAGCCGTCGGCGGCCGGATCTCCGTCGTACAGCCAGTTGGACCCCGTTCCCCAGGCATTTCTGACGGTGGCCCCGGCCGGTTCCGAGTAGACATAAAATACAACCGGATATTTTTTAGTGGTATCCAGATTGGCCGGTTTAATCATCCACCCGTCCATGGTAACCCCTTCTGATGTGGTCACCTGAAAAAACTCCACCCTGTTTTTGCCCTGATCGTGCCGGGCCCATTTTGCTGCCACACTGTCTTCAACATCCAGTGAGCGATGATCCGGAAGCGAAATGCGCTCCCGAACCGTGGGGAATCCGGTATTGGAAAAACTGTGCATGGCCCACAAACCATTGGGTGAAATCTGATAGCTGTGGGTTCCTTTCTGATCCACAGGCGTGAGCCGGACAGCCTTACCGGTGCCGTCCAGCGAGGCCCGGTAGAGGTATCGCTCCGTGGCATTGTCCGGAGAAGCCATGAAGTAAAACGCATTATTTGCCTTGTCCAGCAACACCGGACTGATCACATCATAGTCGCCCGGGGTGATATTCACCTCCTGTTGACCATTCCGGGATACCCGGTAAAAATTTCTCCAGCCATTTTTTTCGCTGGCCCATATAAATTCATTGTCCTGACCGACCCACTCCAGTCCGCCTTCATTTCCCCAGACATCCTGTACATCAGTCCATGCTTCATCTTTCTCGGCGTAAATCTGGTCGGCTGCACCGGTGGCGGCATTGCAGATGAAAATTTTGCTCTCCTGTTGCTTCCGGTCCAGCTGCTGCAGGACAATCCCGGTTGTGCCGGGTGCCCAGCCCATCCTGGGAATATAGTGCTGCACCGGATCTCCCGGAACTTTCATCCAGGTTGTCTTTTTATTTTTCAGGTTGACCACACCAATGCGGCAGGCCGACGGATTTTCCCCCACTTTGGGGTACTCCACCGGGATCGTGCGGGAATAGATGGAGTCGGTGTTGTTGATCATCAGGAAATACTTCACTTTACTGGCATCTATTTGCCAGTAAGCTACAGACTTGCTGTCGGGCGACCACCTGAAGCCGTCGCGGCAATCAAATTCTTCCTCATAGGCCCAGTCAAAGGTGCCGTTGATGATTTTGTCTGTGCCGTCACTGGTCAGGCGGGTTATTTTTCCGGAGGCGAGGTTTTCGACATATATATCGTGCCGGCTCACGTAGGCAGCCGACAAGCCATCGGGCGATATTTTGGCAAACATCAGAGAGGCGGCCGGCAAACCGCTGCCCAACTGGCTGAGCTTTCCCGATCCGATATCATAAACCCAGTAGTCGCCCCGGGTTTCGTAGCGCCACACGCGCTGTGTATTGGTAAAAATCAGTACCTTTTTCCCATCTGCGGAGAATCTGAACGACCTGACTGTCAGCGGTTTGGCGGTTCCTGCCGGAATGAGTCTGTCGGTGGCGACGATGATATTTTTTTCTCTGGTGGCAAAATTTACCTGTATGATACCCTCCTTGTCTGACACCCGGTAGCTGTTGCCGTCGGGAGTCCACTGGAGCTCCTGTGCAATGGCGGTGAAAGAAAACAGCAGACAAAGAAAGAACAGGAAGAGGCGACTGGCAGTAACGTGATGCATTTGACAAGATTGTTTGGGCAAAGCTAACAATAATGCGGATAATCTGGGGGCGGGTCGCTGCCGCTCTTGCCACACACAAAACCGGCGCCACGCTTTTCGCGCAGCGCCGGTCTATGCTTCTTCGCCCGATCTAATGATCTATCTTCTCAGCCGCACAGTAAATGAATCGCCGTTGGACAGCGTGAGTGTACCGAGGCGGTCGCAGGTACCGTTTCCAAAATCCAGCGTACCGGTACGCAGCCCGGCAGTGAACTCGATAATGCCTTCTGATATCCAGCGGCAGTTGGCTCGCTTGATCAATGGCTCCATAATGGTTGCTGTGAAAGGCACTCCATTGCGATTGATCCCGTTGGCAGAACCAATGCTGCTCCACACATCATCGAGAGGCGTAACTGTGCTGGCGCCCTCAGTCAGCGTGGTGGTGCGAAGCTTGTTCCAGGTGGTGAAGGTGCCATCGGTGAAGGTGAGTTTCATGTTGGTGGCCTCTACCGTGTAGGACCAGAGTCCATCGGCATTCTGGCCGTTGTTGGTCCACTTGCGGGTTCCTTCCAGCCTGTTGCCGTCCACGAAGAAATTGTCGTGGTTCACCACCCGTTCAGCGCCGGGTTGTCGGAGCGGAGCTGTCTGGTTCACAATCAGTCTTCCACTCAGTACACGCCCGTCTGCCCGCGTGCAGGAGGCGCCAAAATCAATGGTAATCGTGTTGGGCCAGGTTCCTTCCGGCTGGGCAAAAGTTACAGTCGGGCAACTGCCGCCGCGCTCCTCAATGGCCATATCCACATCAATATCGGTCTGGTCGGAGTAATCCTCGCTGGCGGACAGATCGTCGGCGGTGGTTACCAGCAGGTCTTCGTTGCCGCGGTCGTTCTGCAGGCAGGAGTGCAGGGCGAGAGAACAGATCGCAAGTGCGAGTAAAATCAGAATTGACTTTCTCATGTCGGAGAGTTTTTAGAAAGTGATGATTTGTTTTTGGTTAATTTCTGCACGTGGTTTGGTATTTTGACATGAAACAGGCGCCGGAGGTTTACAGGCAACTTCATAAAGGTATGTTAAAATCGGATTGCCGGCGGGATGACTGCCCGGTTGTGTCATCACCCTGTTCACAAGGCCACCCAAAAGACGGATAAAACCCTTACCTTGCAGCGTTTTTCGAACTCAAGATGAATCTGCCCAGGTTAAAAGTCCTCGACCGGTATCTGATCCGGAAATTCCTGTCCACAGCAGGCTTTTCCATGCTGATCTGTACCATGATTTCCTGCGCGATTGATTTCAGCGACAAGGTACAGTCCATCATCGAGGAGCCCTGCACCGGGAAGGATATTCTGGCATACTACACAGGTTTTGTATTTCAGATGTCATCGCTCCTGATGCCACTTTATACCCTTATAGCGGTGGTATTTTTCACTTCGCGACTCGCATTCAACTCCGAAATCCTGTCCATTCTCAATGCCGGTGTGAGTTTTGCCCGTCTGTTGCGACCCTACCTGATCGGAGGTCTCACAATCGGCCTGATGCATCTTTCCATCAATCACTTCATCGCACCCGGTTTCAACAAGTGGAAACTGTGGTTCGAGCGCACATACGTATGGAAGCAGCAGGACAAGGGCAAAACGACCAATGTACACCTGCTCACGGCTCCCGATGTCAAGGTATATATCCGCGGATACAACAAAAACGGAAAATCCATGTCCGGATTGCGTGTGGAGCGTTTCGAAGGCAGCCAGATCAGGAGTATCCTGTCTGCCGAGAATGCACGGTGGAAATCGGAGCCCGACCGCTGGGAACTGACCCAGTGGACGATCAGGACGTTCGACGGACTGAAAGAAACACTGCAGCGGGGTACGACGCCGCTGGATACGGCGTTAAATATTCGTCCGCAGGATTTCGTTTACTATAACAATCAGAATGAGGAAATGACCACGCCCGAGCTCCGGCAGGCTATCCGGCGCGACCGGAACCGCGGACAGGCCAATACGCGCAGTTATGAAATTGAAATGCACCGGAGAACAGCCGATGCTGTCACGAATATCATTCTGACCGTGATTGGACTGGCTGTGGCGGGCAGGAAGGTGCGCGGTGGACTGGGGTTGCACCTGGCAATGGGTATCGGGATAGGCGCCGGGTTCATACTTTTATCCAAATTTGCTGTTTCATTTGCTGCCAGCGGATCCATCCCGGTAATGCTCGGCATGTGGATTCCAAACCTGATTTTCATCGCAGTGGCAGCATGGTTGGTGCTGCGCGCTCAGAAATAACAACACACTTGAAATAAAAGGAATATGTCCAAAGTATCCAGACAGAGAATCATGGCCTACGGGCTGATCGCCGTCATGCTGCTCTCGGTGATTGCACTTGTTTTGCCCAAAATACTTCCTGCAGGCGGCAAATCAGCCGGTACTGCAGCCACTTCGGTGCAAAAACCCTCTGTGCAGGCGCCTCCTTTCAGCGGCGACTCGGCGTTTGCCTTTGTAAAAAAGCAGGTGGACTTCGGTCCGCGCGTTCCGGGCTCTGCTGCCCACAAGGCCTGCGCCGACTGGCTGGTCAAGTCGTTTGAACAGCGGGGCATGACGGTCATCAGACAGCCATTCAAGGCAAAAGCGTACTTCGGAACGCTGGACGCCGTGAATATTATTGCCCAGTACAAACCGGAGTTGTCAAACCGCATCCTGCTCTGTGCGCACTGGGACAGCAGGCACATTGCCGACAAGGATACCAAAGACAAGGAAAAACCCATAGACGGAGCTGACGATGGCGCGAGTGGTGTAGCCGTGCTGCTGGAGCTGGCTCGCATGGTACAGCAAACCCCGGTAAATTACGGCATTGATTTTATCTGCTTTGATGCAGAAGACCTGGGCGACGACCGCGATGCCGCTGCCGGCTCGGTCATGCAGCAGAATTCGGCCAATACCGCTGAAACATGGTGTCTGGGATCTCAGTACTGGGGTAAAAACACGCATAAACCGGGATACAGGGCCAAGTTTGGTATCCTCTTCGACATGGTAGGCGCCACGGGCGCACGCTTCCCGCGCGAGGCCTACTCCATGGCCAACGCACCGGATGTAGTTAACAGAATATGGGGTACAGCTGCAGAACTGGGCTGTCAGGATTTGTTTACACCCAATCAGGCTGGCGCCATCACCGACGATCACTACTACGTGATGAAATATACCCAGATTCCGACGGTGGACATCATCGGTATGCCGAAGGAGCCACCCATGTTTGGCGATCATCACCATACGCACTTCGACAATATCGGCATCATTGACAGCGAAGTTTTGCGCAAAGTGGGCCAGGTAGCTGCAACGGTCATTTACCGTACAGCCGCCCAGCCCATGTAATCAGCAATCAAACAGACAACTTTTTGCACTGTGAACAAATTTTCATCGCGACATCTGACAGGAATCAAGGGTATCACGGAAGCAGATATCAGACTGATTTTTGAAACTGCCGACAATTTCAGGGAGGTGATCAACCGGCCCATCAAGAAAGTGCCATCACTGCGCGATGTGACGGTAGCCAACCTGTTTTTTGAAAGCAGCACGCGCACCCGTGTGTCTTTTGAGCTCGCCGAGCGCCGCCTGAGTGCCGATATCGTCAATTTCACGGCCTCCAGCAGCAGTGTGAGCAAGGGAGAAACCCTGCTTGATACAGTAAACAATATTCTTGCCATGAAGGTGGATATGGTGGTGATGCGCCATCCGGCGCCCGGCGCCTGCGTGTATCTCTCCTCCAGGATACCCGCCAATATCGTGAACGCCGGCGACGGAACACACGAACACCCCACGCAGGCACTGCTCGACGCCTTCTCCATCCGCGAGAAACTCGGCGATGTGACAGGCAAAAAAATTGCCATCATCGGTGATATTCTGCACAGCCGTGTGGCACTCAGCAATGTGTTTTGCCTGAAAAAACTGGGAGCCAGGGTCAGGGTTTGCGGACCGCCCACGCTGATTCCGAAATACTACGCCGATCTTGGAGTAGAGGTAAGCCATGATGTACGCGATACACTGCAATGGTGCGACGTGGCCAACGTTCTGCGCATCCAGCTCGAGCGCCAGGATATCAAATACTTCCCCAGTCTGCGCGAGTACCACCAGTACTTCGGTATCACGCGGAAAATGCTCGATGAACTTGACCACCCCATCGTACTCATGCACCCGGGGCCCATCAACCGGGGCGTGGAACTCAGCTCCGACGCTGCCGACAGTCCGCACAATATCATCCTCGACCAGGTGGAAAACGGTGTGGCTGTCAGAATGGCCGTGCTGTATCTCCTGGCAAACAATAACTGATGAAATATGATTCCGCCCCGTCAAATTCAGGATGTACTCGACGCCGCCCGCATTGAAGACGTGGTGGGTGAGTTCGTCACCCTGAAAAGGCGCGGGGTGAATCTGATCGGGCTCTGTCCATTCCATGGAGAAAAAACGCCCTCCTTCAATGTAAACCCTGCCCGAAATATATTCAAATGCTTCGGTTGTGCAAAAGGCGGGGACGCTGTCACCTTCCTGCGCGAGCACGAAAAGATGACTTACGTCGAGGCCATACGCTGGCTGGCCAGAAAATATGGCATCGAACTCCAGGAAATTGAGCGAACACCCGAACAACTGGCAGAGATCCAGCTGGCCGACTCCCTGTATATCGTCAACGAGTTCGGACTGAAGCATTTCCAGCACCAACTGTTCGACACCGATGAGGGAAAATCGGTTGCGCTGTCCTATTTCAGGAAACGGGGCCTGCGCGAAGAGACCATACGTACTTTCGGGCTCGGGTACGCTCCCGATCAGCGCGATCTGCTCATCAGGGAAGCCAAAAACACCGGACACAGCCTCGACCTGATGAAAAAAGTGGGTCTCTGCAGTCAGGACGGCTCCAGGGACTTCTTCCGTGCGCGGGTCATGTTTGCCATTCACAATCTGTCGGGTAAAGTGGCAGCCTTTGCCGGCAGAACCATGTCATCTGAAAAGACCATTCCGAAGTATATTAATAGTCCGGAGACGGAAATTTATGTAAAAAATAAAACATTGTTCGGACTGTATCAGGCCAGGAAGGCTGTCCGGCAACATGATGAATGCCTGCTGGTGGAGGGCTACATGGATGTTATTTCTCTGTATCAGGCCGGTATTGAAAATGTAGTGGCATCGTCGGGTACCTCCCTGACGGAGGGGCAGTTGCAACTGATCAAAAGGCATACCGACAACCTGAAAATCCTGTACGACGGCGATGCTGCAGGGATAAAGGCGGCCCTGCGCGGCCTCGATCTGGCCCTGGAGCAGGATCTCAATGTCAAAATATGTCTGTTCCCCGATGGGCATGATCCCGATTCCTATGTGCAGGAATTCGGTGGCGAGGCACTGAATCAGTTCATGGCATCCAGTGCGAAGGACTTCATCCTGTTCAAAACCGAACTGCTGCTGGAGGAAACCCGCCACGATCCGATCAAAAGGGCCGGGCTGATCAAAGATATTGTGAGCAGTATTGCGCGCATACCGGATCCGATCAAGCGCAGCGTCTATCTGAGGGAGTGTTCTGCACTGATGGAGGTGGCCGAGCAGACCCTGTCGGCCGAAATGAACAGGATAATTGCGGGAAGTATCAAAAGAAAGGAGGAAAAGGCAGCACGTCAGCCCGGACGGGCCAGCGACTCCGGGCCATTCATTCCGGGTGATGAGTGGCCGTCCGAGATACCGCCTGTACCCTCTGACGCGGATTTCCCGTCCGACCAGCCGCAACCCTTTCCGGTAGAACCCGGCGATCCCCGCCGGCAGGCCCGGGGTGGCGCCGTTCAGGAACGCGACGTCGTCAGGATGCTGATACAGTTCGGCAACCGCACACTGGAACAGGAACAGGTCACTGTGGCAGAATACATACTGTCTGACATTGGCGACTCGCTCGACAGCTTTGATGATCCCATGTATGCAAAAATAGCCATCGAATGCAGAGACATGCTGCTGGGCGGAAAAACATTTGATCAGCACTACTTTATACAACACCCGTCAGCCGAAGTCTGCGAGCTCGCCATCAATGTTCTCTCGGAGCCGTGGGATTACTCACCCAACTGGGAAGACATGTGGAACTATCCGCTTCAGAACCAGAAAATGCCCGAACTGAACTTCGACCTGGATATGAAGCAGGCACTGCTCCGTTTCAAATTGCTGAAAGTGAACAAAATGTGCGATCAGAATCTGGCCCGCATCAAGGCCGCCTCCGTTGCCGGCGATGACGAGAGCATGATGCGCTACATGAAAGTACAACAGAAACTGCTCGCCACACGAAACGAAATAGCAGCAAAAGGGGGTACGGTTATATTTCCGAAATGAGGATGTACGCGGGCGCGAAGAGTATCCGGGATATGCCCTTACGATTCACTGGCAAAATGGTTATAAAATCCCCGGATCATGTCTGTTAACTCACTTTCTATCAAATCAGGCTTGACGTACTCAACCAGCTGGTAAAACTTTGATTTATCCATGATACCTCTCGGCATCCCTGCCTCATCAAGAAAACTTTCAAACAGTGGCGTTAAAAAATCATCGCTTATTTTGGTGGTAATCCAGAATGAATCAGACAGATTGCCCAGTGCAACTGGCGGAATACGCCCGTCAACAAGATCCCTGAGTCGTGTCTGCCAGAAAGTGCCCACATTCGCGGAATCTGCATAACTGTACAATGTTTCCGGCAAGGGCAAATAGTTCTCAATTTCGTTTCTGCGCCATTGTTTAATAATCAATCCGGGTTGATTATTCTCAATATTTCTTTTCAGATTATCAAAAATGGCATATCCTTTAAGACCCGGAATGAACCTCCTTAAAGTATCAAAATGGTTTCTGACCCTGATTACGTCGTTCCCAACCGGATAGGGGAATACATTTTCTTCAATAAATTGATGAATTTCTGAAAACCCCAATTTTTTACAGAAAGCTTTGATAAAATCCAGATCCGTCGTCCCTTCAAAATACAGCATAAAGGGACGTTGTTTTGCAATCAAAAACTCTTCATATCCAATATCCCGCAATACAGATTTTATATATTTCTCCTGATTTACCTGATCAAAGGCTCCAAACATCCCTGAAATTACCAGATCCTTGCCAAATGCACGACTCATGACACTTTCAGAATGACTTGCCACAATGAGCTGACTATTATTCTTCTTTGCCAGATCACTGATTTTATCATAAATATTTGACTGTCGTACTACTTCCAGGTGAGCGTCAGGCTCATCCAGCAGATTAACAGTATTGGGGAATGCGAGTAAATAAGCGAAGAGCAGGATAGCCTGCTTCGTACCGCTTCCCAGTGATGACAAATCAATATCTTTCTTTACTCCTTCATTATAGCTCATTTTAAGCAATCCCGTTGCCTGTATGTACTTCGGTGGATTGAGTTGAACTTTGAATAAACCTTCTATTTCGGCCGTAAATTGCTTCCAGCTCGTTTTGTCCTCCCTCACATAGAGCAAGTAACAAATATTCCTCAGTACATCTGACGTGTTACCACTGCCAATGTATCGCAAAATAGAACCGACCTCCAATTTGTCTTCGGTCGGCTTGAGACCTGCGACTGAGGGCAAAAAGCCAATTTTTTCATTCAACAGAACTTCCGGGAATTCATACAGGTTTCCTTCTTCATCCTGAGTTAACCTTGCATAAATCAGAGTGTCCCGGCCATAATCAAATTCGAAGCCTGTTTTCCAGGGCTGTTTATCCGTATAACCTTCTGCAATTATTTCTATTCGAATGTTTTTTACGGTCGGTTTTCCTTCCTCACTGGTTGATCCTTCCCTGACAATCAGGTCTGTCCATAATTCCTTGAAATCGCTGACCGGAATATTGAGAACTTCTTCCAGATTGATGGCTACTCCTGTTCTCTTTGATGCCTTGCTTTTTTTATTTATTCTTTCTGAGCCCCATGCTCTTATTGCAATAGCAAACAAAGAAATGGCCTGGAGCAAGGAACTTTTGCCTCCATTGTTCGGACCAATAATCACGACTGCCTGCCCAAGGTCAATGGTCTGATCCTTTATTTGCCTGAAATTCCTGATCCGTATTTTCGTAATCATAGATGACAAAGGTAACGCAAGACACGATTGGAAACAAGTTCGACACAAATATTATGTGACCAGCCAGACTCAACAAACGCGGGCAGCTGACATAACGGCCGGGCAAAAAAGCAGAAAAAAGACCAGTTCCCAAGCCCTGTCGCGCGGCATGGCGTGATACGGGAGACGCGCGTTATCGGGTTTTCGATACAATATCCAGCCGCACCGAAAATATGTGTGAATACTGCACGGTGGCCACATTGCCGATGTTCGTCATGGCATAGTCGAGCCAGACGCGGTTCAGGCGCAGGCCGATGCCAAAGTTGGGCTGGGCAATCAGTCGCTCCCTGTCCGGATTGAAATCGTCTTTCAGGCGCTGGAAGTTGCCGGCCCCCGCCCGCAGGCTGACGAGGTTGTTGTAAACAGCCTCCGCACCAAGCCGCAGATCCATGTTAAAGAAGTCGGAGCTGACCAGTACGTTGCGCTGCCCGTCGGTGGTGAACTCCAGATCGAGTACGGGTGTGATGGTCGTTTTGGAACCGGCTTTCAGTTTGTAAGCACCGCCCAGAATGACCCTCGGACGGGTGATCTCTGCGCCCGATTCGGGAAGTTCGTTGCCCGTTGAATCAAAAACCGCCTTTTCCCGATCAGTGAGCCTGAACGACCATGCGTTGAAGGTGGTCGTCAGATCGCGGCCCTGGGCGCCAAGCATCAGATTTCCTTTCCTGTACTGAATACCCAGATCGGCCCCAAAGCCCCACGAACGCCCGAAAGTCCCGATGACCCTGCGTATCACCTTGACGCTTCCACCCACCGTGAGGGCCGGATTTTTCAGCGCCCGGGCGTAACTGCCCATCAACGCATAATCCGCCGCCGAAAACTCGGTGACGTTGTCGTAGTTGATAGTGCCGTCGGCATTCACCAAATTGATGGTATAGGGAATATTGTCAATGCCCAGTCGGATGAGCGAAAATGCCAGGTACTCGCTGTTAGCTCCGCGCAGCGATTTGCCGAATCCAAGGTAGTCGTACTGACCTACCCCGCCGAACCACTCCGCGTGCATGGCTGCTGCCTGCATGGGCGCGGATATGCGCGCGAGACCCGCCGGATTCCAGTAGGCTGCCGTGATGTCATCGGTGAGCGCTACCTGTGCACCAGAGAGTCCGTGCGACCTTGCGCCGACACCAATGGACAGAAACTCGTTGCTGTACTTCTGTGCAAGGGCCGGAAATACCGTTAAAATGACAAATTGAGCAATCAGACAGGTTTGTTTTTTCATAATGCTTTACTTTCGTGCGGGTTCATTTGACGTTTCACCCGGCAGGCAGGTTGCCTTCCGATAACCATTTACTGTTTTCATGAGCAAAAGTATCGTTTTGTTGTGCTGCGTGCTGCTTTCGACCGCTCTGTACGGCCAAAATAATTTTAACCTCGAACTGCTGGGGCGCTGGGACGACGACTCGCTGCCGGTTTCTTCTCCCGGCAATCTGAATCTTCAGTATAATGCCTGCTGGGGGATGGCGGTCAACAACCACGAATATGCCATCATGGGCGGAGCTGCGCACGTACTGGTGTTCGATGTGACAAATCCTTACAGCCCGCAACTCGCGGGCAAGTTTCAGGGACGCTCACTGGTGGTGCCGCGCGAGTTCAAATCCTATAAAAACAGGTTTTATGCTGTGGCCGACGGCGGCAAGGACGGACTCATGATTATCAACATGAGCAATGCACCTGCCGAAATTGTACAGACCTACTGGGATACCACATTTTTCAAAAAAATTCACACCATAGCTCTCGATACTGTTTCAGGACGACTCTACCTGAACGGAGGGAATGCCGGCAACGGTATTATGGTGCTTGATGTCAGTCAGAACCCCGATTCGCCCACCCTGCTCGGTCATGTTGACATCCCGGGCGGTTATGTGCACGACTGCTACGTTCGGAACGACACCGTATATGCATCCTCGGGCTATGAGGGGTACTATGTTTTTGATTACAAGGATCCGCAAAACCCGAAGCTGCTCGCCCAGATTTCCACAGGAGGCTATAATCACAACAGCTGGCTCACCCTTGACGGGAAGTACGCCTATTACGCCGAGGAAATACCAGCTGGCATGCCCATGCGCATAGTGGATCTGCAAAACCTGTCGCTGGGAGAAATAGAGGTGGCGGGATCATTCATTGACAATCTGCAGGAACCCGACAATCCGGTCAAAAAAGCTATTCCCCACAATGTGTATATCAAGGACGACCTGCTTTTTGATTCCCAGTACGAAGACGGACTGTTGGTGTACGACATCAGCAACCGCCTGAATCCGGTGCTGATTGCCCACTACGACACCCGTCCGGAGAATGTTACCTACAACGGATATTTCGGAAACTGGGGCAATTATCCCTGGCTGCCATCGGGCACCATTATTTCCAGCGACATGCAGAACGGGCTGTTCCTGTTCAGGCTGGGCACTACAAAAACCGGTACTCCGGCAGGTAATATATCGGTGGAAATTTCCCCCAATCCGGCCTCCGACAGGGTATTTGTGCGTGTGCCTGGTCACAGTGAATGGAACTGGCGACTGTGCAACCTGGCTGGTGCTCTGCTGGGCAGCGGAACCGGTTCCGATTATATCACACTGGCCAGTCAGCCAGGCGGCGTTTATCTGCTGGAAATCCTGCTTTCCGATGGCAGCAGGATTTCCAGAAAGATTGTTCACTAGTCATTCTACTTCCAGCTGATCTCGTCGGTAAAAAGCCAGCAGTTCTGGCCTTTGCCGGAGTGCCACTCCGGACAAACGCCGGTGTTTTCCGCGCGTATGCGTATGTAGCGTGCGGAGCGTTCGCTAAAAGATATATTCAGCCTTTCGATACGCGCCGGACGGTTTTCAGCCGGAGGCACAGGTACAAGTTCTCCGGCTTTCTCAAACCGGATACCGTCTTCGGAAGTAAGTACAGTCACTTTTCGCGGGGGGAATATCCATACGCCGGTATTTTCCAGAAATCCGGCCTGCACCTCCCTGACAACCGTGGTTTCGGTCAGCTCGAAGGTGGTTTCGAGGTCATCGCCCGAAAAACCCTGCCAGTGGCCATCGCTGAACTGTTCACCGCCGGTGAGTCCGTCGCGAAGTCCGAAAGGTCCGCCGCCGCGGTATTTCGGGTGGTATCCCGTTGTATAGACGGGTTTTTTCTGGTCTGTAACCACAAAATCAGCCACTACCACCCGGCTTGTTCGTCCGTTGACGGTAGCAAAAGCCGTTACCCGTCCGCTTTTGTATGGTTTAAGAAGGGTAATACGCTGAAAGGCATTGCCGCCGTAATCAACAGTGACGATCGCATCGGGCGAGCCTTTGATACGCACCGAATCGCCTGCGTTGATCATGCCACCCGGCGGATCAATAACGGGTGCCGGGGTAAAGGATCCGGTATTGATATCGCGCAACACAGCCGGATCAATCTTGCTGACTTTCCGGTCGTAGGTCATCAGTCCGTTGGCTTCCGTTTCTACATCAGTGATCTGGGTATAAATAGAAGCGCTCAGTCCCTGGCTCCTGAACGGGCCCCATACCTCGGCGTAATACTTTTCGTAATCATTCAGCAGCGATTCCGGGCTGGCGTAAGAACTGTACCCCCAGTTGCTGTTTTCCCACATGTGTCCGTCCGTTTTAAGGCCCAGGCCACCGAATTCACCCAGTACTGCGGCGCGGTTTTCTTCCGCGGGGGGGCATGATGGCGCCGGATAACTGTGCCAGTCGAGCACATCACCGGTTCGGCGGTCAGACCAGCCGCTGGCGTTATTCACCAGCCTGGACGGGTCCAGCGACTTGACGTAATTGACGATCCGGGGAGTTTCGTACTGACCCCAGCCCTCGTTGAAGGGCACCCACATGATGATAGAGGGGTGGTTTATATGCGTTTTCACCAGTTGAGTCAATTCCTGCTCAAACTGCCCGGCTGATTCCTGTGTTCGGGTAATATCGGGATCTTCGGGTGCAATTTTCGCATCGCCGTTGGGCATATCCTGCCACACGAGCAGTCCCATCCGGTCGCACCAGTAATAAAATCGGCGCGGTTCTACCTTTACGTGCTTGCGCAGCATGTTGAAGCCCATTTTCCGGATCATTTCCAGGTCGTATTTCATGGCCTCCTCGGTTGGCGGCGTGTAAATACCATCCGGCCAGAAGCCCTGATCGAGGGGGCCGTTCTGAAAAACGAACCGGTTGTTGACGAGTATGCGGGTGAGCCCCTTGTCGTCTTTTCCGAGCGATACTTTCCTCATTCCGAAATAGCCCGATACCTGATCGGTGGCAACTCCCTGTTGCAGCAGTTTTATCC
>CAILQK010000216.1 GCA_903836265.1 uncultured Bacteroidota bacterium
CGCAGTTCTCACATGCCCAGATTGGCGATGTACTTAAAAAAGCCAAAACCGTTGTAACTGAAGCCGCTGGCGGCACATTGTCGCAGGAAGACGCCGGCAAAGGCCTGAAGGAGGCACTGAATGCCGGAGTCTCCGAAGCCGTGAGCTTCCTGTCTGCCCAGGACGGGTATTTCAAAAGTCCGTACAAGATTCTTGTGCCCGAGGAGGCACAGAAAGTAGTTTCCCGTTTGAAAAATGTCCCCGGTTTTACCAATGTAGAGGCCGATCTGACAGAGCGTATGAACCGCGCTGCGGAAGATGCCGCCAAAAAAGCCGGCCCCATTTTTGTCTCTGCCATTACAAAAATGTCGTTTCAGGATGCCTTGAACATCCTGATGGGCAACCCGGATGCTGCCACCCGCTATCTGGAAAAAACTACTTACCAGCAATTGTACAACGAGTTCAAGCCTGTTATTCAGGAGTCTCTCGACAAGGTCAATGCGCGTTCGTACTGGAAGAGCGCGGTAACTGCCTACAACAAAATTCCACTGGTGGAGAAAACAAACCCTGAACTCGACGACCACGTTACCAAAAAGGCACTCACCGGTATGTTCGGTCTGGTAGAGACGAAAGAGAAGGACATACGCTCCAATCCGAAGCTGAGAACCAGTGAACTGCTGAAAAAAGTGTTTGCCCGGCAGGACAAAAAATAGTCATTTCAACGTTATTCACGTCAAAATTTGATTTGGACGAAAAAAGCGCGGAACTTTCCCGCGCTTTTTTCGTCTGTACTCATATCAAATATCAAACAATGCGCTCTGCAATCTTCCTGCTGCTTGTTCTCTTCAACCTCACCTCTTTTGCCCAGTCAGGACAGTCGTCCCGGGTGATAACCGGAACGGTGTTGCTTTCCGGCTCCGGATTGCCCGGTGCAGGGGAGCTGTCGCGTACCATGACACAGGACTGGAAGCTCCGCATAGATTCCAGCAGCACCTCGGATAAAACCGTCATACTCAACTCCGGCCGTATGACCATTATGATAGCCCAGCTGGATTACCCGGTTGATCATATTGAAATACGTGCGGCCGCCCGGCTTGCCTGGAGGTGGCCCGATGCGGAAACGCAGGCACTCAAACATACCTCACAGGCAGTTATTTCTGTGGTGGGCGATGGGGTGTCGGGAACAGACATGCACATTGCATTCTCCAAAGCAGCGGCAGCCGTAGTGGCTTCAACAGGCGCTTCATGCGTATATATGAATTCGCAGTATCTGCTTGTATCAGCAGATTCATACTTGTCGGCAGCCAGAAATATGACTGACAATCAGGTGCTTCCGCTGTATTGCTGGATTTACTTCGGGCGTCCGGGAGAAGGAGGAGCCTTCACCTTTGGTATGGAGGAATTCGGATACTCCGAACTGGAAATAACAGGTTCACAGCAACAGGAGTCTGATGTACAGGGTACATTGTACGATGCGGTTTATTCACTGCTGAAGTACGGCAGACGGCAGGGAGAAGAGCCTGTTATCGTGACTGAGGAAGGACAAAAACTTGCATACAGGCCCACAAAATCTTCCTTCATCGAGGGAGTGGATGTCTGGCGACTGGACTACTGACATATATTGTTTTCAGTGTTTTGTCGGAACGGGAATCCCCTTTGACCGATAGTTTATCCGTCAAATCCGTCCTTTGATATATTTTTTCATACATGCAATCAAAGTGCCCGTATCCTTGCAGCGCTTTTCACATTGCTGTAAACCCGATGTCATACAAGTCAAGAATTATTTTGCTGCCGTCGCTGCTTTTCATTTCCTGCAGCCTGTTTTCACAGGAAATCTGGACCCTGGAGCGCTGTATCAACTACGCCAACGAAAATAATATCACCATTCGTCAGGCGAAGGCAAACGTGCGTACGGCTGCCCTGACCAAACAGCAGGCCAAGGAATCCCGTCTGCCCAGTCTCAGAGCCAATGTTGATTTTGGCGAGCAGTTTGGCCGCACCATTGACCCCACCAGCAACCAGTTCAGTACTGATGCCACTTCCTTCAGCAGCATCGGACTCAGCGGCGGAGTGAATGTTTTCAGTGGCGGGATCATCAATCACAGTATAAAACAGGCCAACTGGAACCTGCAGGCCGCCATTGCTGATGCCGAACGCTCCATCAATGATCTCGGGCTGCTCATCGCTTCTGCCTACCTGAATATCCTTCTTTCTGAGGAACAGCTCAACAATGCGGGCAAAAGGGTAGAGCAGAGTCAGGCGCAACTGGCTGCAACTCAGAAACTCATTGATGCAGGTACGGCTCCTGCTGCTGAAAAATTCAATCTGCTGGCACAGGTGGCACGCGATGAACAGATTTCCGTTCAGGCCAGAAACAATGTTGATCTGGCTTATCTGACTCTTAAACAATATCTTCAGCTGGAGCCGGATTACAATCTGCAGGTACAGCGCCCGGATATACTGGTTCCCGCAGATGCCCGTCCGGAAGAAGCATCGCTCACTGCTCTGTACCAGACAGCACTGACCACCCAGCCCGGTATCAGGGCCGCAGATTTTCGTGTCAACAGTGCCAAAGAGGGAATCGCCATCGCAAAATCGGCCTACTACCCGACTCTTTCCGTTTTTGCCAACCTGAACTCCAGCTATTCCAGCCGTTTTCTCGACTTTCAGAATGGCACGATTGTACGTCAGGATACCATTTCTGCCGGCAGTTTTCTGGTAAACGGCCAACCACTCAGTATTCAGGCTGTAAACGATGTATATTCCTTTCCCAAGCTCGGATATTTCAACCAGATAGACCGGAACTTCGGTCAGGGATTTGGAATAAGCCTCGGAATACCCATTTATCAGAACGGTCGCACGCGCCTGAGTGTGGAGCGCGCACGCCTGGGGACGCTTACAGCTGAAATGCAGCAGACACAAACCCGGCAGACGCTTAAAAATGATATCCAGACGGCTATTGCCAACGCAAGAGCTGCAAAAAGACAACTGGATGCTGCGCAAAAAACTTTCGATGCATCCAGTATCGCCTACCAGAATACCGAAAAAAGGCTGGCTCTCGGTGCTGTAAATACGCTGGATCTTGCCACTTCGAAAAATAACCGGGATATTGCAGAGAATGATCTGACAGTTGCCAGATACGACTATCTGTTCAAACTCAAAATTCTGGACTTCTACGCCGGCAGACCCCTGAAATTAGACTGATACAACATTCGACACACAATGGCAATCAATACAATGGCAACAACATCGCCCAAGAAAAACAGAAAACTTCTTTTTATCCTGACTGGAGTGGTCGCAGTGCTGATCGCAGCCGGTATTTACAAGGCCCGGCAGAAACCGAAAGGAGAAGAGGTTACTGTCGAGCAGGTTTCCCGTCGCTCTATCAATGAAACGGTGAGCGCGAGCGGAAAGATTTTCCCTGAAACCGAAGTTAAAATCAGCTCTGATGTTTCGGGCGA
>CAILQK010000217.1 GCA_903836265.1 uncultured Bacteroidota bacterium
GGAAATCTGACGCGGCGCAAAAGTGCGCCGCGTTTTTTTTTTGCCCGTCAGTTCCAGGCAGAATATTCGGGTATCTCTGCTATGATCTCGTACTGGTTACCCTGGTTGTACATGGCCAAACTCCACACTTCTTCAGGATCCGTCCGGAAGGCATAGTTGGCGTGCATGGGTACATTGATCCAGGAGTTTCCCTCCATTTCCTCCTCCAGTTGACCGCCCGACCAGCCGGCACAGCCAATAAAAAAACGTATTCTGTCGGGCGTAATCAGTTCGTTGCTGATCAGAAATTTCAGACTTTCGAAGTCGCCTCCCCACCAGACACCATCCGAAACCTTCAGACTTTCCTCCAGCAGGTCTCCGAGATTGTGAATGAAATGGAGGGAGTCGCCATGAACGGGCCCTCCATAAAAAACTTCGGCATCGAAGTCAGGAAATTCGGCTACTGCGTCAGTTATTTTCATTCCGACCGGACGATTCAGAATAAGGCCCAGGCTTCCTTCCTTGTCGTGTTCACAAAGCAGTACGGCTGTTCGCCTGAAATTGGGGTCAATCATGAACGGTTCTGCGAGCAGCAACTGCCCGCTCTCGAGTGCAGATCTGGATACCATGATGAAAAATATTGTCAGGTGCTCTCAAAGCGCTCCGGTGACCACTTCCTTGTTGATTTTGCGGACAAGCCCGCGCAGTACTGCACTGGCGCCCACTTCCACAAACTCCGTTATTCCGTTTGAAATCATATTTTCCACGGTCTGGGTCCAGCGAACGGGAGCAGTCAGTTGAGCTACCAGATTTTTCCTGATTTCTTCCGGATCTGTTACCGGCATGGCGTGTACATTCTGATACACCGGACAAACAGGTTGCCCGAATCCGGCAGCGTTGATGGCTGTAGCGAGTTCGTCCTGTGCCGGCTGCATCAGCGGAGAGTGGAAGGCTCCACCTACAGCAAGCACTACCACCCTTTTGGCGCCGGCAGCGCTCAATTTCTGTGTTGCCAGTTCAATGCCCTTGCGGGAGCCGGATATAACCAGCTGACCGGGAGAATTGTAGTTGGCTGCCACCACCACCTCTTCCGTGATGCCGGCGCATATTTCCTCTACCTGAGCATCTTCCATACCGAGCACAGCTGCCATGGTACTGTCAACCAGTTCGCAGGCCTTCTGCATGGCAAATGCGCGTTTGCTCACAAGCTGGAGCGCATCTTCAAACGAGAGGGCGCCCGCAGCAGCGAGAGCTGTAAACTCTCCCAGCGAGTGACCGGCTACGGCATCGGGACGGAAGTCATCTCCAGCGATGGCAGCACGGATGTAACTCTCCAGAAAAACTGCCGGCTGGGTAACCTTGGTTTGCGTCAGATCCTCCTTTGATCCGTTAAACATGACATCGGTGATGCGCCAGCCAAGTATGTCGTTGGCTCGTTCGAACAGGTTTCTGGCCTGTTCAGATGATTCGTACAATTCCTTGCCCATTCCCTCTGTCTGGGAGCCCTGTCCGGGAAAAATGTATGCTTTCATATTGCATGATTGTTAATAAACGGAGCAAAAGTAGGGGCATAACACCATGCAACAGTCAGGGTTTCGGGAATATTTCTTTCAGTGCCGACCAAAGCTGGCTTTTTTTATCGCGATTGGGCTCCAGAACCGACGGCGAATCCGAAAAAAGCCACGTAGCCCGGTTGAGCTGTACAGGGATGTAAAGACTCACCCTGGCACTGCAACCGGCCTGCACCGGAGAAACCCCGAACGAAAGTATGAACTGCGGGGGGGCAGAAAATCCGGCAAAGCAGTTCACCGGCATATCTCCGGGGACTTCAACGTACAGGGTGTCCTCACTGGTGTCAAGCTCCGCAGCTGCCAGTACACGACCGACAAATACCCTGTCTCCCTCTGATCCCTTCGAAACAAGTACAAGAATCCGCCTTTTGTAGCTGCCCGAACCCATTTCGGTTACACTTTTTTCAGCAGCAAGAAATACTGGTGTGTTATCAGGAAACATGACAATTTTCAGTTTTCAGGATCATGACAGATACCCGGATTGGCAAAGATATTGAACATAATCCATCAAAAAGGCCAGCAAGCCAAATATTTTTAATCATTTTTACAATCAAATACACGAATGTTTTGAATTCGAAGAAAAACATCCCGTCCGTCTGAAATAAAATTTTTTTCAGTTCCAAAAAACAGATGTAAATTTGCACCGCTTTTTAACAGGTCGTTAACCAGTCAACTAAACTGACACCATGGCTGCTAAGTACTCTATCTCAGTTACCCCGACCGGGGCCTCCAGGTTACCATCGGTTGACTTCTCCAACATCCCGTTCGGGAAGGTTATTTCCGACCACATGTTCATCGTTGATTACGATGGAACACAATGGGTCAATCCTCGTATCGAACCATTCGGAAGGCTCGATCTTTCTCCCGCCAATCTTGCTCTCCACTACGGACAGAGTATTTTCGAGGGCATGAAAGCAACCAAGTGCCATGGCGAACCAACGCTTTTCCGCCCGGAAATGCACGCTCGCCGGTTCAACCTCTCGGCTGAACGCATGTGTATGCCGCAAATTCCAGAAGATCTTTTCATGCAGGCTCTCGAAATGCTCGTGGATTTCGACAGCGCCTGGATTCCGGAAGGTGAAGATCACGCGCTGTATATACGCCCGCTGATGTTCGCAACCGATGAGTACTTCGGCGTTCACGCTTCTGAAAAATACACGTTTCTTATATTCACTGGCCCTGTAGGCCCTTATTATCCAAAGCCCGTCAAACTGTGGGTAGAAGAGGTATTCACCCGCGCCGTCCAGGGTGGTCCGGGCGAAGCCAAATGCGCCGGCAACTACGGCTCGTCTCTGCTCCCGGCCATGCGCGCCAAGAAAGCAGGCTACGATCAGGTAATGTGGATGGATGCCGTGGAGAAAAAATTCGTTCAGGAAGTAGGCACCATGAACCTGTTCTTTGTGCTCGATGGCAAGGTAATCACGCCTGCCACCACCGGAACCATTCTTCGCGGCGTTACCCGCGACTCTATCATCACGCTGCTGCGCGAATGGGGCTACACGGTGGAAGATCGCCTGCTCGGTATGGCAGAAATTACTGATGCCTACTGGCGCGGAACACTGCAGGAATGCTTCGGAGCAGGTACTGCTGCTGTAGTCAGCCATGTAAGTGAAATCACCTGGCGCGACAAAACGCTCGAATTGCCGCCGGTTGATGAGCAAAACCGACCCATCAGTACACGCCTGAAGAAGCACATCAACCTGCTTCGTATGGGTATGGCAGAAGACACACACGGATGGCTGCACAGTTGCGAAAATTCCGGTGTGGAAAAGCTGCTCTCTGCCGAGATAATTGGATAAACATCCGGATTGAAAAACAAAAAATCCCCGCCAGGAGTCACTCCGGCGGGGATTTCTTTTTTGCGCAATCAGATTTTAACCCGAAGCGTCAGCCACAGATTCCGACCCGGACCATTGATTCCTGATGCAAATGTTCTGTACTGTACGTCAAGTATATTGTCTATGCCAGTCTGTAAAGTCAGGCTTGTGCCAATATTGTATCCACCACGGATATTCAGCGTGTACCAGGCAGGCATCCCGTCGGCCGGAGCATACTGCAGGTTGTCTTCACCTTCCAGATTGTAATCCTCCAGTCTCTTCTTTCCATTGAAGAGTATGTACCCCTCTGCATGGGCCTTTTTTGTGTGCCAGCGGGCGCCCGCTTTCCCGTAAACAGGCGGTATATGGTCGAGTGGACTACCTTCACTTATTCGTCCGCGCGTAGAGGCAACCGACGCGTACGCTGACCACGAAGCTGTCAGGTCAGCCTGTAACATACTGCTGAACCCCCAAAGTGTGGCCGACCGCTTGTTCTGAAGGGCAAGCACCCTGCTGTTCTCTCCATCGTAATAAATACTGTCCTGACCGTTTACCTGAAATCGTTCAGCCACAACGGCATCTCTCAGCGCCGTCGCCCACAAAACATTCTCCCAGTGAAGTTTGTCTGCTACATCACGCAATATGTTCAGATCAATATTATATGATTTCTCCGGACTCAAGTCAGGATTGGGCACCACAACACTGCCTCTTTGTGAATCAAATACCTTTCCCATGTCATCCACATTGGGCACCCTGAATCCGCTGGAAGCACTGGCAGCAATACGCCAGTTTCTCAATCCATGATAAACGGCGCCCAGATTTCCGGCAACCAGGGGCGACTGCTGCGACACCTCACCCGCCAGAAACGGAAAATACTCTGTACTCACAAACGAACAACTCAGGTTCGAGTATCCGGCACGCAGTCCTTCACTGAATGTCCACGAATCTCCCCTTTGCCAGCTGTGAGTTGCAAAAGCAGCTATATTGTACATACTGCTTCCACCATCGGGATAACGGGTACTCTGCGTTGTGATATCGCCGGTGTTCACATCCACACGTCTGGCAGCCGACTGTACATCGTTGTATTGTCCGTCAATCCCCACGCGAAGCGTCTGGTTGTCAAGGTATTTTACTCCCTGCGCAAGAAATCCGTAAACCTTCACATTTTCGACACGCTCAGTTCTGCGGGACACACCAAAGTTCCTGTTGTACCGGCTCTCTTCAATATCCTGCCAGCTGGCTGTCATATTCAGCTCATCGAATCCGGAAACCGGACGAACATTCAGATTGTAGGAGGCCATCAGCCTCTTCTGTGGTCCATAATACCATTCTGACGAGTTCAGTCCGGCACCTTTCGGGTCGGTAAGCCGATCATAGCGCGGAATATTGCCCGAATTGCTGTATTGCACATTCAGGGTGTGTCTCACCCTGTCGGACGACTGAAAAACAAGCTTTTGCAACAGATCATACTGGATATATCCGGAAAACTTCTGCACGTACGGATCGGGATTTTTTACCAGCGTATCCCGACCGTTTATCCGGTCGGCGTAGTATTCCCTGAGGCCGAAAAATGGCGCTGTTCCTTCTTTTTTGCCCATCCGGAGATCACCAAAATCGCTGTACGTGAACGACGTGAAAGAACCGAACTTTTTCCAGCCAAGGCCAAAATCGAGATGGCCTGTTTTTTCCTGATTGACACTTCCGTAACGTGTAAAAGCATGGGCACTGTGCTTCATCCTCTCGCCAGTTCCGGCCAGTTCAGGATTTTTTGTAAAGAAACACACCGCCCCGCCAAGTGCATCGGTACCATAAACCGTAGATGCCGGCCCGAAAAGAACCTCCGCACGATCAAGCGCAGCATTGTCCATTGTGATGACATTCTGCAGATGACCAGCCCTGTATATGGCATTGTTCATACGCACTCCATCCACCACCAGCAATACTCTGCTTGCCTCAAATCCCCGGATGACAGGACTGCCTCCGCCCTGCTGACTCTTTTGAACGAATACCTGTCCGGTATTGCCCAGCAGATCGGCTGTGGAAGGAGCATTTACACGCTCAATCTCTGTTCGACGGATAACCCTGACCTGCTGGGCTACTGCTGTTCTGGCCTGAGAGCCACGACTGGCAGCAACCACGGTTTCGTTCAGCGATACTTCTTCCATTGTGGTGTCTTTTTCCACTTGCTGTGCATGGGCAAACTGCGACAGGAATATCGCTGCCACAGAAAATATGATTGATTTGTTCATTGATTTCAATAAATGATTACTGCCGGTATCGCTGCAGCGCGCCGGCAAAATGAGAATTGGCCGCTCCGGCAGCAACAGGCAAACCGGGCAGCAAAAAGAAATTGGTGAAAAGACTAATCAGGCCCTGGGAGGCTGAAAAAAATCGGCAGGAAAGGCGTCGGTAAAGTACCCGATCCAGCAGAATCGGGAAATGCAAGCCTCCTCCGGGACGATTCTCGCTGCGGGTACCACAGGAACAATAAAAGGCGTTAACAGCCACTGGGCAGCCCATGCGGCCACTGGCGGTGTCCGGGTCGGCGAATAGTCGGTGAGAAATGAAACATGCGGCTTGATCAGGGCAAAAAGCGCCTGCTCCCGTTTGTCGTGGTATAATTCCAGATGTACCGAATCGCCGTTGAATACTGCTCTTCTGATATCATACAGGTTGCCATCAAGCCGGATCTCCTTTCTGTCAATCCGGACCCGCTGGAACAGGCTGGCGGACAGGGTCAGATGCAGCGACGGGGTTTCAGGCAGCGACAGGGCAATTTCCGCGCCGATTTTTGCATGAAACTGTACGGCCTGCCATGCCAGCATCCAGCCCGCACCCTGAAACAGTATCAGGGCGAGCAGTATGTATGAAAAAAATACCGGCCGAAGGATGCGCATAGCAAACAATGTGCGCAAATGTATAGTCTGAACGGCAGGATTTCATCTGTAATCAGCCAAAACTTGTACTCTCAAATATGCAGGTGAATCCCGGAGAGCCGTCTTTCTGACAATGACCGCTACCTGTGTATCGTCAGGAACCGGCATACAGCCGCACTGGTCCAGAATGAAGCAGTGCCGGACGATCCTTTTCCCGGAATGAAACACGGGCAACTCCGGATAACCGGAATTGCCCGCGCTGTTACTGGAACTCACTTTTTTGAACGGAGAAATCAAAGGTCCAGCAGTAATGACACCGGATCCTCGATCAGGTTTTTCAGTTTGACAAGGAAGGTAACGGATGTGCTGCCATCAATAATACGGTGGTCATAGCTGAGAGCCAGGTACATCATCGGACGAATCTCCACTTTGCCGTCAACAGCAACCGGACGCTCCTTGATAGCGTGCATGCCGAGGATGGCACTCTGAGGCTCATTGATGATTGGTGTACTCATCAGACTACCGAATACTCCGCCGTTGGTGATGGTGAACGTACCACCGCTCATCTCGTCGAGAGACAGTTTTCCATCGCGTGCTTTCACGGCGAGCTCTTTCAGTTTTGACTCAATATCCGCAAAACCAAAACTCTCCACATTGCGAATGGGCGGAACCACCAGTCCGGCAGGCGTGCTGATGGCGATACTGATATCGGCGTAATCGTGGTAAACCACGTCATCACCGTCAATCATGGCATTTACGTCAGGCATCTCCATGAGCACTTTGGCACATGCCTTGGCAAAAACCGACATGAAGCCGAGCTTGATGCCGTATTTTTTGACAAAAGCATCCTGGTATTTTTCGCGCAGCGCCATGAGGGCACTCATATCCACCTCATTGAAGGTGGTCAGCATGGCGGTATTGTTCTTGGCGCTGACCAATCGTTTGGCTATAGTACGACGCATACGGCTCATGCGCTCGCGCCGGTCGTTTCTGGAAAAATCACCGGCAGGTGCCGGTGCAGCAGCAGGTGTTGACGCCGGCACGGCAGGCTTGTCAGGCGCCGGAGCTGCCACAGCTTTCAGGGCGTCCTCTTTGGTGATACGACCATCGCGGCCTGTGCCGGCAACAGCGGCAGGGCTCACTCCGGCTTCGGAGAGTATTTTGGAGGCTGCCGGCGACGGTGCTCCGGCAGCATAGTGGCCGGTTTTTTCGGGCGCTGCCGGTACAGATACAGGAGATGGCTCATTTTTGGAGGGTGCCGGAGCCGCAGGGGCCTGTCCGGAGGCATCCGTATCAATTTTTGCAAAAAGCGTACCAACAGGAAGGTCTTCACCTTCTTTGGCCACCCAGATCAGTTTTCCTGCCGAATCGGCCGAAAGTTCCTGATTGGCCTTTTCTGTTTCTATCTCGCAAAGGGGTTCGTCCATGGCAACGGTGGAGCCATCCGGTTTCAGCCACTTTGAAAAAGTTACGCTGGATATGGATTCTCCCAGGTTGGGAATTTTGAGTTCAATGACCGGCATTGTATGTCAATTTGTTGGTTGTGTCTGATCGTATAGCTGGAAAAAGGAGCGCAAAGTTAACCCTAAACAACTATTCAGAAAGGATTCAACTTACACTTTGAGCTGTTCAGGGCAAACATTTGATATCTATCTGTGACCATTTTCCTGTTTCCCTGAAGTAACCCTGTCGAACCGGAAAAGCAGTCCGTTCCCTCCCTTGCCCTCGCTGCTGATATACATGTTTCCATTTGTGTCAAAAGCAATTCCTTCGGGCTGTGGCATCTGTTTTTTGTCTGTCCGGACGGCGAAAATGATTTTGCCCGACTTTCCGTCGAGTACAACCAGTCGCTTCAGGGCTGTGGAAATCAGATAGATATGTCCTGTCACCGGATCAACAGCGATACCCGAAGGGCTGAAACTGTCGTGCTTTTCAGATTCTCCGTAGGGTACCAGCTCATTCACCTGCGAAGGTTCGACGGAATAAACAGGCCTGACGTCCAATTGTTTGGTTGCCAGACTGAATGCATAGACATTTCTCGAATACGAGCTGTCCGGATCACCCTTGGCCGCCAGCAGAAGGGCATTTCTGTTTGGATCATAAGCCAGCCCTTCTATATCGTCGGCCCTGGAGAGTTCTGTTTTGTACTCTTCCACCGAAGGCGAATCGCCCTGCCAGCTGGATATACCAAAAATTTTTCCGTCACTTTTTACTGCCCAAATAGTGTTTCCAACCATTTCGACACCTTCAAAATCGCCCTTGTCGCGAAAGAGCACCCGTTTCGTGACGAGTCCCGATGAATCCAGAAAAAACAGTTCCCCCCGTTCGTCGGCAACAGCTACAAACTGACCCGGTTGATTCGCGCAACTCAACCCGGAAATTTCGCGAAGTGCTTCTTCTTCAAGCGAAAGCACCGCAACCGGTTTGTCAAGATGATAGGGTATAGTATCCTGTGCGGCACGATCCGGCACGGATTTTTCCGGACCACAGGCACCTGCGTAAACAGAAATAAAAATAGCAATAATCTGGCTCTGAAATGGCATAGGTCAGGGAGTTTTAGTCTGGAAAAACTTCAATATGGTGGCTTTCCACTACCAGCTCGGTGAATTTACCCTTGTAGCGGGTTGCTTTCACGATATGATTGTCTATCCAGTGGTAGTTACCGCCACGGGGCTTGTTGTACACCACGCCGTGATACCTGAAACCATGGCGATTCAGCCACTCCTCGGTTACCTGACGGTGTTCATCGGTGCGACTGGTGAAGAAGAAAATCTGGTGACCCTCATCGTACCAGTGATTGAGTATTTCCAGTGCATCCGGGTAGTGTTCAACGGTAGCCATTCTTTCAGGCTCCTCGTTGGGCACGTCATCGCAGATGGTTCCATCAATATCAATGAGATAGTTTTTTACATGCGACGGGAGTTTGGGACTCAGACGGCGACCTGCATCATCGTAGGCATCCTGCAAAAGCGTCGTGTTTTCGGTGTTTTCGCTCATGGTAATTACTGTTTTACTTTCGGTACAGCCCGTGTTTTCGGGAACAGGAGATGTATCATGTGATGATTTTACTGCAAAAAACGGGAATACCAGTATAAATGCAGAATTTTGCACAAAGGTAGGGTACTTTTATCTCCCGCCACACAACAGATCTGTCATGCGAATACTACTCGTAGAAGATGAAGTCAAAACCCTGCAATCGCTCAGGCAGGGTATGGAAGAGCAGGAATGGAACGTCAATACAGCTACAGACGGCCAGACCGGACTGCGACTCGCCCTGAGCGGCGACTATGATGTAATCATTTCTGATATCACGATGCCGGGACTCACCGGTATTCAGCTGCTGAGGGAACTTCGCCGGGGCGGAATAAGTACACCGTTTCTGTTGCTTACTGCACTCTCTGACACCAACGACAAGATAGAGGGACTTGACGCAGGTGCCGATGACTATCTCGCCAAGCCTTTTGACTTCCGGGAACTGCTGGCAAGAGTCAAAGCGCTGGCGAGGCGCCCGTCGGGTACAACCCGGAAAGAAAATATACTCCGTTACGCAGATGTGGAAATGGATCTCGGCTCCAGAAAAGTAGTTCGCAGCGGAAAAGAAATACTGCTGACGCCAAGAGAATTCGCGTTACTCGAATTTTTTATGAGAAGTCCGGAAATCGTGCTGTCCAAATCGGAAATCGCCGAGAAAGTCTGGGATGTCAACTTTGACACAGGTACCAATGTCATAGAAGTATATGTCAATTACCTGAGAAACAAACTGGACAAAGGCTCCGAAAAGAAGCTTATCCACACCTTGTTCGGACAAGGATACGTACTCAGAGGGTGACGAGGACGCTACCCCATCATGGGTACTTCCATCAGCAGCATCTCCGAATGCTGGTTTGCCCTGATTTGTACTTTGTCCACGGACCAGACTCCGAATCCGTCGCGGGTATTCAGTTCCTGGCCATCCACAGTAATATTTCCGCTCAGCAAAAAAACATACAGGCCCTGCCCTGCTCCGCCCTTCAGGCGATATTCCACTTCAGAACCGCTGTCGAAATCGCCAAGGTGAAACCAGGCTTTCTGATATATCCATACGCCCTCGTCTTCCGCTGTTGGAGATAAAATCTGCTGAAGACGGTTCTTCCTGTCGGCAAGGTTCAGTGTGAGCTGATCGTATCTGGGTGTCACATTCCTTCTGTTGGGAAATACCCATATCTGAAGGAATTTCACCTCCTTGTCCCTGTTTCTGTTGTACTCGGAGTGGGTAATACCCGTTCCGGCACTCATTACCTGTACATCACCGTTTCTGATCACAGCCACGTTGCCCATACTGTCCTTGTGCTCCAGATCTCCCGACAACGGAATTGAAATAATTTCCATGTTGTCGTGCGGATGAGTACCAAAGCCCATACCCGCAGATACGGTATCGTCGTTGAGCACGCGAAGAACACCGAAATTCATTCGCTCGGGGTTGTAGTAATTGGCAAAGCTGAAAGTATGATATGTCTTCAGCCAGCCGTGATTGGCATGACCCCGGCTCTCGGCCCTGTGAAGTACTGTGTTGTTCATTACCTTTGAGTCCGTGTTGGGAATGTGATTGAAGCCCACAATCTGCAGGGGCTTTAATTCATCAATATCATTTTTGACAACCACAGTGCTTCCTGCAACCAGCGCCCCGGCTCCAAGAAAACTGTTTTTGAGAAAATCTTTTCTGTTCATACAATGCGCATTAAAACATCATGATTAACAAGAACGGATAGTTGTGGTTCACCATTATTCTGCCTGTATCATTTTTTTCCCGAAGTATGTTTATCGAGTACCGAAAACACGAAGCTTTCCAGAAAACTTATCAGCTTTTCCGGGTCTCCGTCTTTTCCAACATCCGTAAGCGCTGGAAGGTGTTGTGCGAAATATGGCTGGAGTTGCGCCATTTCAAGCACCGTACTGGCCAGTGAGCGCGGATAGGGATATGACGGTGCATATTCTCCGAACAGCCCGGCTATCCGCCCGCACAAATCCTTGTACGGCTTGAAAAGCTGCTCCCTGTTCACCTCGTCCACTTCTTTGATGAGATATACCTTGCTGCTTTCTGCCATAGCTATCTCGTGCAGGGCATTTCTGTCAAGTCCGGTCTCGTCATCCAGATCGGGAGCGTTATTGGCCACAATCCGGATAAGCGCCCTGATTTTTTCAGATGAGTCATCGAGGTTTCTCAGCGAAACGATTACAGTGTATTCCAGTATGTTCCAGTGCCAGGTAAGGAGATATAGCAAAAAGCGATGCTTGTTTTCGAAGTAACGGTAAATACTGGCCTCTTTGGTTTCAATTTCTGCAGCCAGCTTCCTGAAAGTAAAGTGCTCGTAGCCAATTCTGTGCATCAGTATGAGCCCCTGACGCACAATTTTTCTGCCCAGCTCCGATGACTCCGGGTCTCTCAATGCCAGTTTGTCATTGGGGCGGATGGTAAAGCGCAAGTTCATAAATCCTGTCAAATTATCCGGGGCGCCTGGTAACCCCGTCTGTTGAAAAGCCTGATTAACCGAAAAAAAACTTTTTGACAATTTTATACAAAACCTGATGCAAAAATAAACCTTTTATCAATAGTAGCATTTATTAAAAACATGATAGTTTTGCTATCGAAAAAACAAGCAAGACAATCAGCAAGTTTTGATCACCAAAAAAACAGTCCAACCATGTCAAAATCACTTTCTACCGGTATAGTGGCCGTTATATCTGCCGCTGCATTGTTTTTTTCCTCCTGTACGGTTGTCCGGCAGGGAGAGTTCGCTGTAAAGAGGAAATTCGGGAAATACAGCGATGAGGTTTATACCAGTGGTCTCCGCGGTTTCAATCCGTTCACCACAACAGTCATCAAGGTAAATGGCCAGACCGAGAATCTGGAGGTGTCAGTCAATATTCCGTCCCGCGAAGGTCTCACCATTCAGAGCGAAGTGTCTATTCTGTATCAGGTGATGAAGAAGGAAACGCCTGATTTGCTCCGGAATGTAGGTCTCGATTACGAAACAACCCTGATTCTCCCGGTTTTCCGTTCTGCTGTGGCCGATGTCACCTCCCGCTATTATGCGAAAGACATGCACTCCGGCAGTCGTGCAGAAATTGAAAAGGGTATTCAGGAGCTGATGATGAAAACGCTGAGCCAGAAAGGTATTCAGGTGGATGCAGTTCTGTTGAAAAGCATCGTTTTGCCAAGAAATCTGACGCAGGCAATCGAAGACAAGCTGGAGGCCGAACAGCGCGCACAGCGTATGGAATTCGTACTGCAGCAGGAAAAGCAGGAGGCAGAGCGGAAGCGCATTCAGGCTCAGGGTGTGAGCGATGCAAACAAGATCATCTCCGCAGGCCTTACTCAGGAAATATTGCAGTTCAAGGCCCTCGAAGCATGGCTCGAACTCAGCAAATCTCCCAACGCAAAAGTGATTATATCCAACGGCTCTGTGCCTATGATGATGGATCCGGAAGGATTGTCCGAGTCTCCGGCCAGCTTGCCCGGAGGAGGTTTGCTCACCTCCGGGGCAGCCGGCAAAAGGGATTAAAGAAATACAAGAATGATTTGAGTGTACCTAAGATGGTGGTTTTTCTTCAAACCGGTCGTTCCATGCAGTTGGAGCGACCTTTTTTTATGCCTTGTTCAGCTTTTTGCTCAAAACTGAATTGCCTATGTGCAGTGAAACAGTATAGGTGCCCGATGGAAGCCTTGTCAAATCGAGATCTGTCTGGTGCTCTCCGACTTGTTGTCTCGTCACGGGCTGCTGAATTACGGTCTTTCCTGTTATATCGCGCACAGAGATACTCACCTCTGCGACTTCCGGCAAGCGATACATAACATTCAGGTAGTTCACCACCGGATTCGGATAGGTCACGAAACGAAAATCCTCTGGATTCAGATCACCTGTACCCGATGTTTGTGTCTTCGTCACCAGCACGTCATCAACCGCGAGGAAGTAGTCATCATCGGCATTGTGCAGAAATGCCAGATAGATGGTCTGGCCGGCGTACTGACTCAGGCTCACCGAGTGTGGCTCCAGAATACCTCTCAGCAGTGTTGAATCGCCGGGTGCATACAGATCAACGTAGTCATCATTGCGCAGGCTGTCGGCATGGATATAGCCGGGTGTGAAGGAGAAGTTGGACAGGTTGATACTGTTGCCCGATCCGGTAATTGCATCCATTGAAGCGGCCTGAAAAAGTGTGTCGGTGAACACATTTGAGAACAAATCATTGGAACCCACTGCTGCCATCACCAGGTAGCCGTCCATATATCGGGGAAGCTGGAACGGGGCAGATTTCCAGTGGAGGGTATAATTGGAATTGGTAACCTGTATGGGAGGCGTGATGAGCCAGTTGCGATTGCCCACGGCAAATCCCTCCAGGTACGAAAGTGTGGCGGCACAGTAATTCACTTCGCCTGTGAGGGTGTCTTCGGCATTGTAAAAGAACTGGCTGTAATACCAGGCACGGTGATTGTCATCGCCATCGTAGGGCGGCAGGCCGTCTTCATCGAAAGAAACCCAGGTGGCATCATCGCCCAGGGGCACGGTTCCCCATTGCCCGAAGTTGTCGGTCTGGAAGTTTTCAAACAAAATTGTGTCAACGACCTGCGCAGAAGAAATGGTGGCGGAAAACACCACCAGGAGGCATGTAAGTGTTATTCTCATGAGAAAAGGTTTGGTTAAACTGGGGCCAATATAGGGTTTTTCAGAATAACCACTCCGCAGCAACAGGAAATTCCTGTCCCCAGCGCGCCTCGTTATGCCCGCCCTCGGGATCGACAGACACATGAATTTTCAGTTTGTTGTGATCATACCCCCTGTTTTCCATGATATCTCTTAAGCGGTAGATATTGTCCAGCATACCCGACCCCTCCCGGGCTCCCCCGTAAAGATATATACGGGTTTCTGCAAAGGGCGAAAAGCGAACCGGCTCAATAAACAGCCTCGGCGCAGCCCACAAACTGGGCGAAAAAATCATGAACCGGGAATAGGTCTCCGGAAAAAGCAGTCCGGCGTAAATGCTGATCAGGCCACCCATACTGCTCCCGCCTATTCCTGTATGTTCTCTGTCGGGTAACGTGCGAAAATGGGTATCTATATACGGTTTCAGCGTTTCTGCCAGGAAGCGGGCGTAATCCAGGCCGAGCCCATCTCCCCATTTATGGTGTTCGTAGGGCATAAATTCGCGGATTCGTTCGTTTCCGCCATGATCAATCGCTACCAGAATGAAATTTCCCCTCCCCTTTTCTGCCAGTCTGGCAAGTTGCTTGTCAACACCCCACGTACCGTAAGGGGCATGATCCTCAAACAGGTTCTGTCCGTCCTGAAGGTACAGAACAGGATACCGGCGCCCCGACCGGTGGTAATCCCACGGAAGGAGCACCGAAATCCGCCGGCGCCTCCGCAGTTGAGGCAAGTTGAAGCGCTTCGACAATATCTGTATGTCGGGATAATAAACAGGATCGTACCCGGGTGTGTGTGTTTTCCAGCGGTGGGCCACATCGCGTACGAGCGTGCCGGCAACCGGTGAGCGGCGGTTGCCGGGCGGGAAGCCGTTCTCTCCAAGCTCCTCGGACTCCCAGCCGCCTTTCAGATATTTGTATTCAAGTACTTCGACAGACGGCGGGATGGAATGGAAGCTGTATTCATAACGCCCCTCCCCGGTTTTGATCATTTTGTAATGCTCGTCGCGCGCACTCCACCCGTTGAAGTTGCCTGTGAGAAAAACCGGCCTGTCGTCGTCGCAAGGTGTGAAAAGCTCCAGCCTGAGCATTGTATCAGTCATAAAAAAGGGTTAACCGGAATGTTTACTGCTCCCGAAACCGGTCGAGCAGGTGGGAGAGCTCAAGCATCTCGGCCTCCGTCATGGTGCTGCCGGGATCGGGCAAATTTATTTCGGACAACATTTTCCGACCAGACCCGGAAATGGTAACTGTCACCATCCGGCGATCGCCATCATGCTGAATGCGCTCCGCGAGGCCGGCCACGCGCAGTTTCTCCACAAGACGACTGACGTTGCTGCTTCTGTCCAGCATGCGGTTCTTGATATCCAGTACTGACAAGCCCTTTGGATAGCTGCCATTCAGGATTCGAAGTATATTGTACTGGGGTGGTGTCAGGCCGTGAGGCCTCAGAATTCTTGTAATACGGCAATCGAGCCAGCTGGCTGTAAACAGGAGGTTTACCACAGCACGTTCGCGCGGTGGCATGGGCCTGGTGCTCTTTATTTCTGCTTCCAGTTTCATGACAAGAAGTAATAACTGCCTTTCTAACAGCTTTTTTGTGTAAAATGTTCAGTCAGAACCCTCCAGTCGCCGACCCCGCCTCATCTCCAGCAACAAGAGAAACAGGCAAATTGCTGTGCCTCCGAAAACAATACCCGACAAACCGGTGTCTCCTTCCTTCCTCAGCAGCCATCCGAACGCCGCCGTGGCAAGCGAAAGTACGAGAAATATTATTTGTCTCAAAGCACTGTGAACGAGCTTTGCGCTATCCCGGATATCAAATGATCTGAATTCCAGCTCTCCCCGCTGTATGAGGGCAAGTACCCGGTTTATCTCTTCCGGCAAACCGATCAGGCTGGTGGCTCCCCGCTTCAGCACCTTGCCTGCAAAGGTAAAAAGGCTCTCTTTTTCGCCAAAGACGAAACGTCTGGCGTATGGCCTGATAACATCGAGTGGATTCAGCGTGGGATCCAGTGTACTGCTTAACCCGAGTAACAGGGTAGCCATCCTGTTGAAGAGCACGTAATCTTTGGGTACCTGTACAGCACTGCTCAGACCCTTCAGACCTGCATCACTGATCAGCCTGGTGAGGCTGTTGTTGAACGGACTCACTTTTATTTCAGCCAGATTCATTCCCTCAAATCGCACCTCGTTCTCCAGAAAATCCTGAACAGCTCCAATCATTTTGATGGCCATTTTCTCCGCCTCTCTGCCCTCTGCAATAAACCCCATCTTTTTCAGCGAACCAATCATCGCACGTGAGTCTTTCTTGATGGCGGCATCAATCAGCAACGGAATTCCCGTACGGAGTCCCGCACTGATTTCTGCTACCGCACCAAAGTCGAGCAACACAAGTGTGCCGTCCCGTTTCACAAGTATGTTTCCCGGGTGCGGATCGGCGTGATACAGACCGTCGGCAAAAACCATCTTCGAATATACCCGCAATACACTGGTGGCAATTTCTCTTCTGTCAAGTCCCCAGGCATCTATCTGTTCCAGATCGGATATCTTCACGCCGCTGTGCCAGGTGGTAGTCATCACTCTTGAAGTGGAGTACGCGGTATGTACCTCCGGTATCACTATCCCGGACTCATTTTCCAGATTTTTTCCGATGAGCTGCATGTTGGCCGCCTCGCGGTAAAAGTCCAGCTCCTCCTCAATCATTTTCCTTATCTGGGTGTACATATAATTCATGCCCCTGATATGGTAGAAAAATGAAACAATGGCCGTAAGCCTGCGGATTATATCCAGATCTGCAGATGCAATTTGCTCTATATGAAGGTGCTGAACCTTTATTACCACCTCCGTGCCGTCATGGAGCTGTGCACGGTGTGCCTGACCGATGGAGGCCGCAGCAAGTGGCTGTTCATCAAAACGCACGAAAACGGCTTCCGGATAAGCCCCGAACTCCATAAAAATACGGTCGCGCACTTCGGAAAGGGGCCTGGCCGGTATCTGATCCTGCAGGGCCTCGAGGGGTTTCTGAAATGCTGCGGGGAGAAAGTTCCCCATGATGGAAAGTAATTGCCCGAGCTTGATGAACAGTCCCTTCAACTCCAGTATAGCCTGCTTGACCCGCTCTGCATTCCTGATATGCAATTCCTGCAAAGCATTTTCGTACCACACCTGACCGCGAAACTTCCGAATGAGCGACAGCCACAGGTAGCTGAACAGAACGATACCTGCCACACCGTATGCTTTCCTGAGGCGCCAAAGACGGGAATGTATCTTACTGTGCGACATCAGCCTGAAGTTTTGCCGCATTGTCGGCAATTGTCAGCGCCTCTATCAGTTCGCCCAGCTCTCCTTCCACCACACGATCCAGATTGAAGTTTTTGTTGTCGCCCTCCAGCCGGTGATCCGTGACCCGATTTTGTGGCCAGTTGTAAGTGCGTATCTTCTCCGAACGGTCGCCGGAACCAACCAGACTGCGACGCTGCGACGAAAGGGCATTGGCTTCTTTGGCCAGCTGTGCTTCCTTTATCTGCTGAATGAGTCGCCCCATGGCAATTTCACGGTTTTTGTGCTGCGAGCGGCTCTCTGTACTCTCTGCTACAGCACCGGTAGGAAGGTGTGTAAATCGCACACCCGACTCTGTCCTGTTCACGTGCTGCCCGCCCGCACCCGATGCGCGAAACACATCGGTACGTATATCTTCCTTCCTGATATCAATATCTTCAGGTTCCATTTTGGGCAGTACAGCTACGGTTGCAGCCGAAGTGTGCACCCTGCCCTTGGCTTCTGTTTCAGGCACGCGCTGTACCCGGTGTGCACCCGACTCAAACTTCAGTTTCCCGTAAACATTGTCACCACTCACCTCGAGAACGAGTTTGGAATAGCCCCCCACTGTCCCCGGAGTCTCCTCCAGCAGCTCCACTTCCCAGCCCTGTTCCGCGAAATATTTGCTGTACATACGGTAAAGATCGCCGGCAAACAGGGATGCCTCGTCGCCGCCCGTTCCCGAACGAATCTCGAAAATAACGTCTTTCTCGTCTTCAGGATCGCGGGGCGTGAGCAGAACAACCAGTTCATCCCCGAGCGCATCCAGTTCCGGCTGAAGCACTGCTATCTCCTCTTTGGCCATGTCGCGCATTTCAGGATCCGACTCGGTGCTCAGCACATCTTTGGCACTGTTGATATCACTCAGCACCTTTTCATACCGGTTGGCAGTAGTGACAATAGGCTGGAGTTTTTTGTACTCCTTGTTCACTTTTTTGGACTTGTCCATATCGGCTGCAATGCCGGGATCAGACAGTTGCTCCTCCAGATACAGAAACTTTTCTCTTATTGCTTGCAGTTTTTCCAGCATGACATTCAATTCTGGCCGCAAAATTAACCGAATTCGGCGGAATAACGCGAGACTACCGCTGTACCGGGCGTTTTTTCCAGTACCAGGCCAGCGACATGCCTGTTATCAGATCCCAGATTCCATACCACGCCGCAATGAGCGCCATTCCTCCCAGTCCACCGAAAAATTTGAATATCAGCAGCAAACCGAGCGCAGTATTGTGAATTCCCGTTTCAAAGGCCAGTGTGCGACAATCGAGTTCCGGCAACCGGAAAAGCCGGCCAAGTGCATACCCGTGTGCGAGTGCGACGCCATTGTGAACTGCTACCAGCACAAATACAAAACCGAGAAAATTGACAATATTATCCCGGTTTCCAAGGAGGGCAAGAACCAGGATAGAAAAGAATATCAGCAGTGAAATACGCTGCGCCCAGGGTCTGATTTTCGCTACGAGCTCAGTTTGCCGCTCGTTCAGCCACATGCCAAGCAGGAGCGGAGCAACAATAAGTTCGATAATAATGACAACCATCTGGCTGAAACTGATCTCGAATGTCTGCCTGACAGACTCGGAATCGGGTACGAAGGCAGACCAGAAGAGGAATCCTGCCGGAGTGAGAAAAGATGCCGAAAGAATGATGATGGCATTTAAAGTTACCGACAGAGCCACATTGGCTTTCGCATAGTGCGACAGAAAATTGGTCATATTGCCCGACGGACACATACTGACGAGTACCATCCCGAGACCAACGCTTGCCGGGGGCCTGAACAGGGCGATGATGGCCAGTGTCAGCAGTGGAAATATCAGATACTGGGCCAGAATACCTGCACCGATTGAGCGCGGGAACTGTACAACTCTCCTGAAATCCTCCAGCCGGATATCCAGCGCCACACTGAACATGAGAAATGCCATGGCCGCATTCAGTACGAGCATCTGGTCCGGATTGAAGTGCAACTGTAATGTATCAACTGGATGCATAACCTTTAGATTGATGTGCGTTCAATAAATTCCATTTCACTCCATATTTCCACAGTGCCGAGTGCCTGTGCCTTTTTGAGTTTGGAGCCGGCCTTTTCGCCAACTACCAGTATGTTCAGGTGTTTGCTAACCCCGGAGGCAATACTTGCTCCGGCCGCAGCAGCGCGTTTCTCCGCCTCTTCACGGGTCATCTGCGACAGGGTGCCGGTGAAGAGAATGCTTTTACCATACAGGGAGCCTTCTGTGTTGACATCTGCTTTTCTGTCTTCAGGGGTTTGTTTCATATTCACTCCCAGTTCCTCCATTTCCTGCAGAAGCGCTGTATTCTGTTCGTTCTGGAAAAAGTTGAATACATTCCGGGCGAGCACCGGACCCACATCCTTTATTTGCTGGTATCTTTCCATGTCCCATTCTTTCAGATCCATTACGTGTTCTATCTCCGCTGCCAGCAGTTTTCCGGCTTTTTGACCCAGGTGATGGATGCTTAACGAGTGAAGCAGACGGTGAACAGGGTTGCCTTTGGCTTTTTCAACAGCGCTATGCAGATTGGTTGCCGATTTTTCCCCGAATCCGTCCAGTTGAGCAACCTGTTCATAATCGAGGCGATACAAGTCGGCAATCGTGTGCAGCCAGCCGAGTTTGTAAAAGCGTTCTATTGTGCTTTCACCCATACCCTCTATATCCATGGCCGCTCTGGATGTATGGAATATCATCCGGGCGAGCACCTGCGCCTCGCAGGCAGCATTTTCACAGCGCCATACGGCCTCATCTTCAGGTTTGACGAGCGGTGAATGACAAACCGGACAACTTTTGGGGTATACAACGGGTCGCTCGGAACCATCGCGCAGTTCTGCCAGGCTTTTCACAATATAGGGAATGACATCTCCGGCTCTCTCCACCAGCACCTGATCACCGATCCGGATATCTTTGGACAGTATGAATTCTTCGTTGTGGAGGCTGACATTCTGCACAACGACCCCGGCCAGTGGCACGGGATCCAGCTTCGCAACAGGCGTTACCGCACCGGTTTTACCCACCTGAAACTCCACGTCACGCAGGCGGGCGGTCGCCTGCCTGGCCTTGAATTTGAATGCCATTGCCCAGCGCGGATGGTGACTGGTGAAGCCGCACCGCTCCTGCAGTTCCAGGCTGTTTACCTTTACCACCATCCCGTCGAGTTCATAGGGATATTCGTCGCGGTACTCCTGCCACGACTGGCAGAAAGAAATCACCTCCTCAATGTTGCTGCAGGATCTGGTGGCAGGCAGATGTTGAGATACATTTGCCTTGACGAGCGGAGTTTTAAAGGATAATGATTCAAGCAGGTGGATACTCTCGTCGTGCGAACGGAACTGGCCGAGCACGCTGTTTCCCTGTTCGTCGGCAGCATATCCGAGCTGATAGACAAAGGCTTCCAGTCCACGCCCGGCCGCTTCGCGGGGATCTTTCATCCGAAGGCCTCCGGTGGCAGCATTTCTGGGATTGGCAAATGTCTGTTCGCCGGCATCCTGACGGGCGGCATTTATTTTTTCAAAAATATCCTTCCGGATCAGCGCTTCACCCCTGAGTTCGGTTTTAAAAATACCGTGTCTCGAAAAGGCCGCTTTGAGCGGTACTGTCCGGAGGGTGCGCATATTGGCGGTTATTTCATCACCTGCATATCCGTTTCCGCGGGTAGCTGCGCGCACGAGGCGGTCATTTTCATACACCAGGACAATAGTTCCGCCATCGTATTTGGGTTCTACACAATACTCTATATCGGTGTCTGCATCCAGCTTACAGAGCTTTTTGACTGACTCGTCAAATGCTCTCAGATCTTCGGCATCATAGCTGTTGTCGAGGGAAAGCATGGGCATCAGGTGGCTTACCTGTACGGCATTCTCTGCCAGATCTGTGCCAACCCGTCGGGTGGGACTGTCGGGCGTAATCAGATCCGGATGCTCTCGCTCCAGCATTTCCAGCTGTTTGTACAAAAGATCGTACTCAAAATCACTGATTACCGGATCGTTTTGCACATAATATCGCCACTCGTGATAATGCAATACCTGGCGAAGGTCTTCTGCAGTTTGTGCCGGTGGCTCGGAAAACAAATCGGATTGCCGGCCCCTGATCAGTGTTTTCGACAAATCGAAAAGGCGTCGTTGTTCGTCGGTGGAGTACATGATATACTTCGGAATTTTGCCCTGCAAAAGTAGGTCAAATTCCATGATGTATAACGGGTCATCGGCATGCCAAAAATATAGCGGGTGTACAGTGACCCACTGCACACCCGCCGGAAAACAGCATACCCGACTGGTTACGGGCTCATTTTGGCGTAAATAACACCGAGTACGATGGCCTGGAAAAAACCGTAGGCTACCCATGTCAGAATCATGGTCAGGGATACTGACAGAGAACTGTAGGTAATCCACATGGAAGGAATCGTGGCCACAAGGCCATAAACAACCCCCACTTCTGTTCCGCGCCACCAGAAGGAACCGTGAAACAGGCCCTTGAAACGACGCCAGAACCAGGCAAGTGCGAAACTGAGAACGAACGGGTGTACGAAAAACAGCCAGCCTTTGGATGAGTTCATATCCAGATCGAACATCGGGTCGTAATATTCCTCTGCCAGCCAGGGCATTAATTTTACGACAATCATCAGTGCCAAAACACTCAAAAGCAGGAGTGCAAGGCCACCAATAATTACTTTCATCAGAAATCTTTTCATAATCCGAAGTTGATTTTTGTACCTGCAGTAATTGGGGGTTCTATAAATGTTCGTCAACGGTTACAACCAGATCAAAATGAAACGAGATGTCGTCATTCACTTTGATCATTCCGAACATTGCCTCGGGGGGGGTGATTCCAAAGGCGCTCATTTTAAGCCATTTCTCACCCTTCAGCTGAAACCTGTTCGGACCAAGCATCCTGGCCCTCGCCCTGACAAATTCTTTCGAGTTTACCCGGGCTATGGTAATCATCACATTGGCCTGTACATCAAACCAGTCGTAACATGAACCATCAGCACATCTGGCAGTTTGCCAGCTGTCGAGCAGTACAACCTGAATGTCCGGATACTGATCAGCCATCAGCGCTTTCTGAAGATCTGTGTCTATTTTTCGGTTCCTGCAATTCAGACTCTTTACCCTGAGGGCCAGACCGGCATTTCTGAAACGGGAATAGCCGTTACCTGACTCTGCTTCTATTAATTGTGCCTCAAACCGGTCCTCACAGTCGCATGTAAACGAATTCACATTGGATGTGCCCTGGAGATATAACCGGCTTTGATCCTCGATTCTTATCCTTTTTCGGGCTGACCGGTGACTGTCGGCAATAAAACTCAGGAGTGACAGACTCAAAATGGCCAGAATCGTACTCAAAATTCCGGGGACACGTCTGTTGCTCATAACAGTTTGACGGGGGTTTCAAACAGCGGGCGTCTCCTTTCCAGAGGCGCCCGCCGATGCAAATGTCAAATAAATCCTAGAAGCCAATTACTGCCTCCACCATGAAGCCATTGAACTTGCCTTCATTCCGATAGTCGGCAGCGGGAAAATCGGTGTACTGCTGAACGACATACTCACCTTTAAGCAGCATGTTTTTGGTCGGGAACCAGCCGGCAACAACTGCTGTGCGGTTGATGGTGACATTGTTGTTCAGGAGTGTACCGCCCGGGTCGCCGGACGCAGAGATGTAGCGTGCACCAACATAAGCCTGCTCGTTGTCAAGAAAACGATAAACACCCTCCACCGCATACTGATTGAACTTGCGCTCATTCCAGCGGCCATCTGTTGCATCTGCGTACGTTGCTCCCCTCAGGTTTTCGTAAGAACCGAATACCTCAAGTCCTTTGTACTTCAAAAATGGATTGATCATAAAGGCTGTCAGCCTGTTGCTCATGTTCGGGTTGAAACGGCCGGATGTGAACTGCGCTATCGCTGCAGAGGCTGTTCCTGTTGACTGAAGCGCGGGCTCCATCATCATGAAGTAATGCGAACCCGTGCGATCGCCGGCATACAGTGTGTTGCGCTGAATATTTGGATTGCTGTACAAAGATGCTGACAAACGGAAACGAAGATCATTGAATGTATTGTCGTAGGCAACTTTCGCAAAAACAGATGGCGTTTTCCTGATTGCCAGTCCGTTGGTACCAACAGCATCCGGGTATTTTTCAATATTTCCATTGATAAAGCCGGAGCTCATACCGACCATACCCATGAAACCGTCTACCGGAAACACATAAACCTCACCGCCTATCTCTGTGGTAAACGCGTCGAGAATCAGGTTCTCACAGAACGGGTTGTACATAGTGTTGCCACCATCAGAGCGGCGGAACTGCATATCGCCATAGTTGGGTGTAAAGTGGCCAATTTTCACGCGCATATAGTCGGAGAACCACTTCGGGTTGCCAAACATGGGCAGCTTGTCGAACTGGATGTAACCACCTTTCACCCAGAATTCGTTGTGGTGACGGGCAGACATGTAGTTTTCCAGTGCAACGCGAACACCATCTCCGATCTGAATATCAAAATTCAGGTTGGCCATCGCGAGGTTGAAACCTCTCAACGCAACAGAAGTACTGTCTTCGGCCTTCACCACGCCGTAAAGCAGGTTCTTGTTAACGGCGTTTGCGGTGGAAAGCTTCACATAGTTCGCAGCATTGGAGTGCGTCAGCGACTGGAAATCCTGTGTGAAAGAACCACCGATACGAAGCTTGAATCCGGTATATTCCGGCTGTTCGGCTTTTTTGGATGGTTCAAAAACATTGATGCCATCTTTATCCCATGAACGGGCGTACTGAATGGCTGGCTGCTGTGCAATGGCCTGTGTGCCAAATAACAGCGCAAAAAGCAGGATAAAATAACCGTTTTTCATAAGAAAGGTTGATTTTGATTGTTTTTATTGTTTCAACGTCACCTGGAAAATCACTTCCACCTCGTCTCCGGTGGTCATGGTTCCCATCAGGGCCGTTGGAGGACTGATGCCGAAGTCTGTCATTTTGATTTTTTTGGAGCCGTTGAAGATGATACTCTGATCACTGCCGGCCTGAGCCCACACGTACATATCCACTTTTCTGGATGTACCGGCAATTTTGAGATATCCGGTCGTGTTGATGTCGTAACCATTTCCGCGCTTGCTGATGCCGGTCACTCGTTCCAGAGAGTACGCAACATTCGGATTGCCGTCCGCCCTGAGGGCATCGTACATCTTGTTGTCCATGATAGACCCCTTTGTACTCCTGACGGTCTTGACCGGTATCTCAACATACAGGGAGTTGATTGCTTTAAGACCCGACACGTCTGTTGTCAGGGAACCGTTGGCACGAACCTCATAACCATTGCAATCCCACTCGTGAACATTGGACGTCCCCTTGATTTTGATACTGCCTCCCGAAGCATGATAGTTCTGTTGTGCGCTCGCAAGCGATGCCACCAAAAGGAATAAAAATGCAATCTGATTTTTCATCTCGTCTGAATTTTGGTCAAAAGTACCCGCACCAGAACCTAGCCCCCGGTGACGGCACTTAAGACATCGCTTGATCGTTGTCATTATCACGGGTGACCAGACCAACCATGCAGGGTGACGACAGGCCAGATTTATATTCAAACAGTTAAAAATCAACGATTTATAAATAATCTTGTCTTTTGCTCGCCACAAGCCTTGCCTTTTCTCGGTTTATGCCTGTGTATTGTTTCATCCTGTTTTATTCATTTTTTATCATCTGTCAAACCAAAGGTTATGCGACTTTTGCGCTCTCTAACGCTCTCTGCTTATGATCACAACTGTTCTTCTGGGCCACAAATCGCTGTATGCCAACTTGTCCGAGCCCATTGATCTGACTATTCCCCTTAAAAATGGTCCGGATAATCCCAATTGTTTCTGGGCTCCCATGCCGGAATTTTCGCCGGTAAGGGCCGGCGATTTTGTGGGCAGCACCGCAGAGGGGGGGGCCGTGAATTTTTTTAACGTGAAAATTAATCCGCACGGCAACGGCACGCA
>CAILQK010000218.1 GCA_903836265.1 uncultured Bacteroidota bacterium
CGCGCAGAATCCGGACGAACACCCCGCTACAGGCACTTTCCACGCTCAACAATCCGGTATTTATCGAAGCCGCGGAGACTTTGGCTGCTTCGGTGCAGGCGCAGTGTTCCGGTACCCCGGAGCAGCAGATCGCCGTACTGTACGAACGGGCGATCGGCAAACCGGTATCCTCAGCTACAGGCGCCATCATGCTGAAACTGTACAACAGAGCGGCGGCTGAGCAAGGCTCCAGACCGCCACTGGTTATTGTAGCCAACGCGGTCATGAACCTGGACGAGTTTCTGGTAAAGGGGTGATTACTCTACACTAATCTTGCCTCCAGCCATCAGTTTGCCGTGTTCGTCCCTGATTTTTAGCAGGTAAATACCGGTTGAAAGCGTTTCTGTATTCAATTTACAACTGGTTCCGGCAAATGGAACCGACATTGTTTTTCTGCCTCGCATATCGTACAGGTCCAGGAGGCCATCAGTGATGTATGCACCTGATATTTTCACCCATGCTGTTTCAGAGGCCGGTTGTGGCCATACCGCCACATCAGAAAGTTTCTGTCCGGGAGATTCCACACGGCTGAAAGTACCCGGTGTTTTATAGGTGTGCACCGTGGTATTGGTCATAACAGGATCGTTGAAGTCAAAATAAATGCCGGCACGGTTTTCAACTGTCGCTCCTTCCGGCAGGCTGGCGTCTGGCTGGATACTGAATCTCACAAATCCGTGTGAAGCAGGTTCATTCACATTGCTGTCGGGCAGCATGATTTCCGGAAATATGAATTCCACAACCCTGTCGCCGGTGATACGGTAGTCGTAATGGTGTCCGGAAGCACCCGGAGTAAACGTGGTGATATCCATTTCAGCTGAAATGGTGTCACGGATGATTACACTGAATGCGGTATCTGTACCTGTATTTTGAAAACGGATCTGATACTCAATAGGCTGGCCGGGAGCGATGTAGTGCCCCCCGGTAATCCCAAGCGGATATCCCTGCTTGTCGTTGGGATCATAGCTTCCGATGTTCTGCCGGCAATCTGTGTCAATCCAGGCACTTTCATCAAACAGAGGGAACTGATTGATGATACCCAGGCTGAATGAGTTGCTGTCTGGTCCGCAGGCTTCAATCACGGCTCCGACCAATGGTGCAAACGGATTCCCGGGTGTCTGTCGCACTTGCATTCGCCATGTACTGCCATTGGCGGGCAGCGAAATCGTGGTAGAAGCCCCGCTGTTCAGCTGGAACGTTCCCGCATGAGCCGTCATCAGCATCACATCTTCCACGATGACATAGGATACAGGCTGCAACATATTCTCTCCATTATTGGTAATTTCGAATAACACCTCATCGCCGTTGCATTCGGCTGCTACCTGCAGATTGGAGCCATCCCACTCCTGGAAGGTACCACAGGGCTCGTAAGGGCCAATAAATGCCTCCAGACAATGCGTCAGTCCCACAGGTGCACTGCAATCCAGTGTAAAAAACAGCTGTAAAGAACCCGACTGACCGGGTGCAAGTGCCCCGA
>CAILQK010000219.1 GCA_903836265.1 uncultured Bacteroidota bacterium
CACTGACAGTGTTGGTTACCTTCAATGCATAGGAGCCGGGTTCCCCAAAACGGGCGAACAGCGTATTGGCTCCGTCGAGAATCAGACCGTTCCAGGTTGTCCAGGAATAGGTAATAAAATTGCCTGTGGATGTACCCACAGGATTTGCCAGAATTGTGGGGAACAAACAGTTGATTACCCGATCGGTACCGGCGAAAACGATGGGGGCATTGAAATTTTCCGGCACCCAGACATTGACCGAGTTGGTACAGCCATTGGCAGGATTGGTAACAGTCACATAGTAAAACCCGGAAACAGATACATTGGGACTGGATACACCTGAAGTGAATCCGTTGGGGCCTGTCCATGAAAATGTGGCACCCTGTGTCTGTGAGGCAGCGGTAATCTGGGGTGACGGGTTGTAACAGTTGATGGTGGCAGAGGTGGTTGTCAGAGACGGCTGGGTGGTATTCTGTGTCACCACAGCAGAGGCCGTGCTGGTACAGCCGTTGACCGGGTTGGTAACCGTCACAAAGTACGTTCCATTGCTGCTGACTGCCGGATTTTGCTGGAAAGTATTCAGTCCGGGACCAATCCAGTGATAGATAACCCCCTGTGTTGGGCTGCTTGCAGTAATAACCGGGTTGGGTACTGCACATGTTCTGACAGCACCGGTAGCCGAGGCACCCGGAGGTGCTGTATTGGAAACAACAACAGCAGCAGCCACTGATGAGCATCCGTTCACGGGATTTGTTACCCGCAACTGATAGTTCCCGGCGATGGTTACCACAGGATTCTGCGAGTTGGAAGTAAAGCCGTTGGGGCCTGTCCAGAGATAATTGACCAGACCTGTGTTACTGCTGCCGGATAACTGAACAGACGAGTTCACACACGTCAGCTCGCCCGACACACCCGCGGTGGCACCGGGAGGCACGAGGTCTTCATCAATCTCTGCAACAGTATTTCTGGCACATCCGTTGGAAGAATTGGTAACCGTGACCCTGAATAAACCGCTATTGAACACTGTCGGGTTTTGCAGCGTGGATGTAAAGTTGGGTGGCCCTTTCCAGAAAAAAGTACAACCGGCCGGCGTGGCGGTTCCCTGGATGGTTACTGACGGTTGGGAACAGGTAACTGTACCTCCTACAGGAACAAAAACAGGCTTCATGGTGTCGGCATAAACCAGCGCGTTGGCCGTATTCATACAGGTAGTGAGCGTGTCAGTAGCCCTGAAGACAAAAACACCTGTTACACTCACCTGCGGATTCGGATCGTATGAAAAAAACCCGTTCGGGCCCGTCCACCACCACACCACGTTCTGTTGCGGATAGGTCGAACTCAGCGTTACAGCAGTCTGAATACAATTGAAAGTACCACCTGTGGCAGTAACGGCCGGTGCCTGATGCGTGGCGCTGACCAGCACGGTATCGGTTGAAAAACATCTATTGTTCAGGTTTGTAACCTTGAGACTGAATCCACCAGTATGACGGATAACCGGCGTCAGGGTGTTTGCCCCGGACTGTATGACACCTCCGGCAAAACTTGTCCACGAGTACCTGTATTCCATACCCGCAGATCCGGAACCGGAAAGACTTGCGGGGGTAGTGGTACAAAGCAGATTGAAATCTGCACCTGCACTGGCGAATGGCGGAACCCTGTCTTCGTGAATTTCCACAAACAGATTTACAACATTGCCATCCGAGTCGTAAACAAAAATTTCAACTGCACCTGCATCCAGATCGTCATCAAAAAAAGTGTCGTTGCCGTTACTCCACTGATAAGAATATGGAGCAGTACCCCCACTTGCCCGCAGGGAGAGATAGCCTTTGGACGACAGACAATCTATATGGTGGATAGAATCAATTTCAACATTAAACTGGGAATCAGGGTATGAACCGGCACCCCAAAGAGGGCTTGTACCCGACATGACCAGGCAAAAAAGGAAGAATAATCGCATCATGGGATGAATTATCGGTGAAAACAGACAAGATTAAATGGTAAAACTGATACTTGCAGATGGAATATCGTGCCAAAAACGTACGAAGCACTGTAAATAATAGAATTGACCGTAAATATATTCAGAAGAATGCCCGGGAATTTCTGAAATGAGGAAAATAAACCGGACACTATTTGATCAAAACTGTGCTTGTGGAGTCTGCAGAGGCCAGTAACCTTTCGTTCCGACCTCCGCAGTTTCTCGACACAATCACGGTTTATATTCTTGCTTTGACAAGCTTTTTTGAAATTACACCCGTACCGGAAATTATCCGTACGTTAAATACCCCCGAAGGATAACCACTGAGGTCAAATTCAGTCTGATCAGAACCGGCAGGTATCTTCTGACTGTAAATCAGCCGGCCGCTGGCATCTGTTACCTCCAGACGACTCTCTGCTCGAGTCGCCTCACTCCACCGGATAACAGCAGCTCCCGATGTAGGATTGGGAGACAATAACCAGCTTTCCGTATCCGGAAGATCGTCAGTACTGCTGATAATGACACTCACGCAACTGGAAATACTGGTGCAACCATTTTCCGACGTGGAAACAGCATAGGAGCCCGATTGAGAGGGAGAGAATGTACTTCCCGTTGCTCCCGGTATGAATTCGTTATTTGCACAATTGATCCACTGGTACATACCCTGACCACCAGTCACCGCCAGAGTGCCACCGGAAGATGTGACTGACAGTACCGGAGGTGTCTGATACAAAATTGTGAGGGTTACCACCGAGTCACAACCAAAAGCAGAGGTAAAACTGAAGGTATAAATACCCGGATCACTGAGTATGGATCCGCCATAAGGGTAACTTTCTCCGGGACACAATATAACCTGCAGAGAACTTGATACAGCCGGAATCACCGCCAGTTGAAGAACCAGCACGGAATCACATCCGGCGGCAGTGGAATAGTTGAGGGTATAAGTACCCGGATCGGAGAATGTCTCTCCTCCGAGCGAAAGTGAATCACCTTCACAAACAGCACCGGCTATCACGGTTGGCGGAACAGGCTGATTGATGGTGAGATGCAGCTCTACCGACAAATCACAACCGCTGGGCGCTCCGTTGGGAAAAACAAAAATGTAATTGCCACTCTGTACAAGCGTATCGCCCGCATATATGTATGGTTCACCGTTACAAGTGGAAACATCCAGCGTATTCACTACATCCGGTAAAACATTCAATACAAGCGTGATGGTAGAATCACAACCCGACTGACTCTGATAGGTAATCTGGTAGGTTCCGGAGGCTGTCAGGAAGGTGTCAACAAACCAGTATGACTCGCCGGCACATATACTTGCTTCTGACTGTGCGTTGTAAACCGGCAGAACTGTCAGGTTTAGTGTAACTATTGAATCACAGCCGTTTACAGACTGGAGTGCCAGATTATATACACCACTTTGAGACAACAGCTGTCCCGCAAACGGATAGCCTTCGCCGGAACACACCGCTGCATCTATATTCGTCTGATATACCGGGAAAACACTCAATACAAGTGTTGCAACAGAATCGCAGCCATTCTGTCCGGTCAGTGTAGCCGTGTAGGTACCCGCAGCAGTCAGATTTTCTCCGTTGAACGGATATGTATCACCCTCACAGATGGAAACTGAGGCAGATGAACCTGACAGAGGCAGAACAGCAAGGGCAAGTGTAATGACCGAGTCACACCCATTCTGTGCCTGCCAGGTTCTGGAGTAGAAACCGGCCTGACTGATGGTATCGCCCTCAAACAGATATGATTCTCCCTCGCATATTGCAGCATCATAATCCGTCTGGTACGAAGGAAGTACCGAGAGGAAAAGGGTAATAATACTGTCA
>CAILQK010000220.1 GCA_903836265.1 uncultured Bacteroidota bacterium
CCACTATTACGTTGATATTCAGATTATTGATGGAATAGTGAATGGGGTAGGGGCCGGCGTTCAGCGCCTTGGCGCTGAACTCAGGAAGGTTCAGAACGGCAATATCGAATACTATCTGGTGGGAATGGTCGCAGGAGCAGCGGCACTGATGCTCACACTCTGGCTCTAATCCATCAGCATCCATCAAAAGAAATACTGACGCATGTCACTCTCATTCATATTGATTCCTTTCGTTGCCTCTGCGCTGATACTGCTGGCCCGTCCTGCAGCAACACGTCAGCTGGCACTGCTGGCAACGCTGGCCAATCTGGCAGTAACAGTTTATTGTTTCGGCTGCGACTACAGTCAGGGCATGAACTGTACTTTTCAGGCGCCCTGGCTGCCTGAAGCGGGTTTTTCATTCAGTCTCGGCATGGACGGGGTCACGCTGCTCATGTTGCTGCTGACCAACCTGGTTTCTCCGCTGATTGTTTACGGAAGCTGGAGCCGCAGTTATGAGAATGAGTCGCGTTACTACGGACTCATCCTGCTGATGATTGGTGCGCTGAATGGTGTTTTTCTGGCTACTGACGGACTTCTGTTCTATATATTCTATGAACTGGCGCTGATACCGATCTATTTCATCTGCGCTATCTGGGGAGGCCAGGATCGTATTCGCATTACCCTGAAGTTTTTCATATACACGTTCGTTGGTTCCCTGTTCATGCTGCTCTCGCTGTTGTATGTTTATCTTCAGACACCGGGCGGGCACTCGTTTGCATGGAGTGAACTGGTGAACGTACAATTGCCTGCAGGCACTGAATTGTGGGTTATGTTGGGCTTTTTTATCGCTTTTGCGGTTAAAATGCCTGTGTTCCCTCTACACACCTGGCAGCCCGACACCTATGTGGCGGCCCCCACCGGTGGTACCATGCTATTGTCGGGTATCATGCTGAAAATGGGTACTTATGGCGTTATCCGCTGGATGATGCCCCTCGCGCCCGAGGCTGCGCACACGCTCACACCCACGTTCATCACGCTGGCCATTATCGGGATTGTTTACGCCAGCATTATTGCGGTGAAACAAACCGATTTCAAGCGCCTGATAGCCTACTCATCCATTGCACACGTTGGTCTTATTGCAGCGGGCATTTTTGCCTGGAACAAGGCCGGCCTGCAGGGCAGTCTTGTTCAGATGCTGAATCACGGTATCAACGTGGTGGGGCTCTTTTACATCAGCGATCTTATTGAACGCCGTCTGGGTACACGTACCCTCGGTGATATGGGCGGAATAGCAAAATCGGCTCCGGTTTTCGCGACACTGTTCATGATTATCATGCTTGGTTCGGTGGCTGTTCCGCTTACCAACGGCTTCCCTGGCGAGTTTCTGCTTCTGAACGGAGTCTGGAATTATAACTTCTGGGCCGGGCTTGCAGCCGGACTGACCATTATTTTCGGAGCGGTATATATGCTGCGTGCTTACGGACTTGCCATGTTCGGAGAGCCGGGTGAACAAACCTCCGGTTTCGCCGATCTGAATACACAGGAACGAATTATGCTGGGAGCTGTTTCCCTGCTGGTGATAGTTCTGGGTTTCTTCCCCGGCTTCATTCTCAATCTGACCGACAGTACTGTTAACCGGATTCTGGGTGCCGTGCAACTCTGACAGTTGACCGCCGGAATTTGTTGACCCATTCAATAAAAAAATATGACCGCTTTACTCATACTCTTCTTTACGGCCCTTGCTGCCCTGTTCGCCGGGCTGTCGAAGAATCGTAAAAGTGTGCAAACAATTGCCCTGACTGGCAGCCTCCTCGCACTGGCCAGTGTTGTTGCCGGTCCCGTTCGCGGCTGGGACGACATGTACGCCTCCATGCTGATGTTCAACGATTATGCGATGGCATTCTCTGCCGTTGCTATCCTGTCGGCTGCCCTGATATTCGGTTTGTCGGGCTGGGGTTTCCGGGCACTCACCTCTACGCTGGGTGACAATTACGGACTGATCCTGTTCAGTTTGTGCGGAGCCCTGTGCATGTTTTCCAGTACCAACCTGGTGATGCTCTTCCTTGGTATCGAGATATTGAGTATTCCTTTGTATGTACTGGCTGGCAGTCGCCGCGACGATCTGCGCAGCAACGAGGCGGCCCTGAAATATTTCCTGATGGGATCATTCGCTACCGGTATCCTCCTTTTCGGAATAGCACTGGTATATGGTTCTACCGGTTCTTTTGACTTTTCAGCGATTGGTGCGGCGGCAGCTCAGGGTGCCTCCATGTCCGGTATGCTGAAAGCTGGTGTCCTGCTGATTGTTGTCGGACTCAGTTTCAAGGTATCGGCTGCGCCTTTCCACTTCTGGGCACCTGACGTTTACACCGGAAGTCCCAGTCTGGTTACTGCTTTCATGGCCACTGTAGTCAAAACTGCGGGTTTCGCTGCCTTTTTCACCCTGTTTGCCACAGCTTTTGCTCCGGTGGCCTCTGTGTGGACCCTTCCTGTATCCATTATTGCCGGTCTGACCATGACACTGGCCAACACAACCGCCCTGTTTCAGGATAACTTCAAGCGTATGATGGCCTATTCGTCGATCGCGCACGCGGGTTACCTGTTGCTCGCCATACTTTCGGCAGAAAATACCAGTGCCGACCGTGCACTGATGTTCTATCTGTTGTCCTATTCCATAGCCACTATCGGTGTGTTTGCCGTTTACATAGTTGTTTCGGAACAGAAAGAGGACGATACATTTGCAGCCTTCAACGGACTGGGCAAAACACATCCTTTTCTTGCAGTGGCGCTCACGGTGTCGGTGCTTTCGCTGGCAGGTGTTCCGCCTTTCCCGGGTTTCTTCGGAAAATACTTCCTTTTTACGGCGGTATTTGACAAATATCCTGCCCTTGTGGTACTTGCTGTGATCAACTCTGCCATTTCCATTTATTACTATTTCAAGGTAATCACAGCTGCCTGGTTCCAGAAAGGCAGCGAGAGTGATGCTGAGGTAGTGCTGCCCGGAGGAATTCGACTCACGGTTTCCATGGCGCTGGTACTCACAGCAGTGCTTTCCGCTGCTCCGTATCTTGCTTTCACTTTATTTTTCAGAAACTGATCAATCCCGATCAAACAGCCATGAAAACAACCTTCAGTCTCCTGCTTCTTTCTGCTGTCTGCGCATTTACAGCCTGCGAGTCATCATCAGGGAACGGTCAGGTTACACCGCAGGAAATGGCCGCTTCCGGCCAGCAGGCAGCCGGTGCCCCTGAATCAGCACCTCCGCAGGTATATATATACGCGGTAGAGGTTGACAAACTGAATCTGCGTGAACAGCCATCCAGAACCGCAGGGGTTGTTGCCCAGTTTGCAGCCGGAGATCTGGCAGAGGGAACCGGTGAGGTTTCATCCAACAGGGAAGAGGCTACCCTGCGTGGAATACCCTACTTTGAGCCATACTACAAGGTGAGTACTACTGCCGGCACTAATGCGTCCGGGTGGGCTTACGGAGGGGCGCTCAGGCCTGTTTACGCAGGCCCCGTCAATATCAAACCGGATATGGAGCGTGTTCGTTCCCTGTCAAAATACCTATGCACCCTCGATGTAAAGCAGTATGAAAACGGGTCGAAGGCGATTGACTTCGCAAGAAGCAACTTTTCCACTGCCAGCGGCTCGCTTGCCGATGCCGCGTTCCTTTTGCTGGAGCGTTTCCTGTTCAGAATGGAGTCCGAGGGAAACCTGTACGATATACTCGGCGCAACAGCGTGGAGCGAGCAGGATATCAGCGATATCTATGCCGACAAGTTCAATATGAACAAGTATCCGGTCACGAAGAAAATGGCTGAGAATGGCTTCAGACTCGCTACCGGCGAAGGCATGGTGTTTCCCGTTACTGACTGGGTGAAACTGGCTGAAATCTTCGAAACCAAAGTTACTCCGCCCATGAAAGATTATATCATGGAGAATATGGCTGAACGCCGTGAAAGCGGGTTCGAGGACGGCGGAATCACGATTGGACTGGACAAACTGGCGGAAAGAGCCATATTCTGGGAGAATTTCAATGACAGGAACCCCTATTTTGTTCGCGCAGCCGAAACTGTCGAGAATGAGCGCTGGCACACACTCGTGCTGCTGAACGGCGCCGACAACACGCCGGCCTGTGATTACGAGACCAAAGCTGTCCGCGACGACTTCAAAAATAACTGGAACCTGATCATTCAAAAGTACCCGGGTTCTGCACTCGCCACCAACGTGAAAGCCCTGATGGATGTATATGCCGCCAGTGGCTGGAAGCATACACCCAAAGTGGAAGAATTCCTGACAAAATTCAGTCAGACAGAAGGGGAGTGACCTTTTTCCCGTCTGGTCGTGTACCGTTTCAAAAAATCTGCAAATGATCAGACTGCTGCGATATTACGCCCCGTACAGGCGCCTCATCGGGTTTGCCGTGATTTCAAACCTGCTCATGTCGCTTTTCATGGTGGTGAGCATCCCGGTACTTCAGCCCTTCCTGCAGATACTCTTCAATCCTGACGAGTTCAAACAGACCCGCGAAGGGAGCGGTTTTCAGCGTGTAGAATCACAGATCAACGGATTTTTTGCCAATTTGATTGAGCAATACGGACGTGAGCAGGCATTACTGATCGTGTGTATTTTTCTGGTAATCACTTTTTTTGGCAAAAATCTTTTCAGGTACCTTTCGCTGTACTTCCTCGCGCCCGTGCGCAACGGGATCGTGCGCGACATACGCCGCAAGCTGGTTGACAAAACCCTGGAACTGCCGCTTTCCTATTTTTCCGAGAAGAGGAAAGGCGATCTGATGAGCAGGGTATCGGCCGATGTACAGGAAATAGAGTGGAGTATCGTCGGAGCTACCGAGGCAGTTGCCAGAGAGCCCATTGTCATGCTTGGCAGCCTGCTGTTCATGGTGTCGGTATCGCCGCAGTTGCTGATTTTCGTGTTCGGACTGATGCTTTTTTCCGGGCTCATCATAGCCCGGGTGGGCCGAACCCTCAAGAAACAGTCGGGCGAGGCACAACGCCGCCTGGGCGTACTGGGCTCACTGCTGGAGGAAACACTCGGAGGCCTGCGTATCATCAAAGGCTTTAATGCAGAGCCGTGGCAGTCTGCGCGTTTCGGCCGTGAGAACGATGATTACGCCAGAACACTTACCGGATTGTATCGCCGCCGCGACCTGGCATCGCCCCTGTCCGAGTTTCTGGGCATTTCCGTAGTGTCGGTATTGCTCTGGTTTGGCGCCCGTCAGGTATTTTCCGGACAACTTTCTGCGGCTACGTTTATTACATTTCTCTATGCCTTTTACAACATCATAGAGCCTGCCAAACACCTTTCCACGGCCTGGTACAACATCAAAAAAGGACTTGGCGCCCTCGACAGGGTGGAGTCGGTACTGAATGCGGAGGTAACCGTTTCGGACGCACCCGATCCGGTCGGGCTGAAAACTTTCCGGGATAAAATTGAGTTCAGGAATGTTTCATTTACCTACCGGAATACCGAGCGGCCTGCCCTCGACGGGGTGAGTTTTGAATTGAAAAAAGGTCAGACTATTGCCTTGGTGGGTGCTTCAGGAGCTGGAAAGAGCACTATTGCCGACCTTTTACCCCGTTTTTACGATGTAACCGGCGGACAAATACTGATAGACGGGGTGGATATCAGAAAAATGAAATTGCGAGATCTGAGAGGACTGATGGGCATTGTAAGTCAGGAAGCTATCCTTTTCAACGACAGCATCAGGAACAATATCGCATTTTCCACCGATGAAGTGGCAGAGGAATCCGTTGTTGCTGCGGCGAAAGCCTCCAATGCACACGAGTTTATTGTTCAAATTCCGCAGGGTTATGATTCCAATATCGGCGATCGGGGCAGCAAGCTGAGCGGTGGCCAGCGCCAGCGTCTCACCATAGCCCGTGCGCTCCTGAAAAATCCGCCGGTACTTATCCTCGACGAGGCGACTTCTGCCCTCGACTCCGAGTCTGAAAAGCTGGTACAGGCGGCCCTGGAGCGACTGCTGGAAAACAGGACAGCGCTGGTGATCGCCCACCGCCTGAGCACCGTGCAGCATGCAGACGAGATCATCGTGCTCGACGGGGGGCGGATTGTCGAGCGGGGCAGGCATGAAGAGCTCATGGCAAAGGGTGGCGCTTACCGGAAACTGGTTGATTTGCAGGCGCTGAACGACAGATAGGAGCCCTTTCCCGACGGTATTTGGGCATTCGCATAAAAAATTTCTGTGATACTGTTCCGATTTTCCGAATTGCGCCCGAACTTTGCGCATGGAAAATAAGTCTGCATCTTCCGACTACCCCAAATTTTTGGGTGAATCACTTACCTTCGACGACGTACTGCTCGTCCCTGCCTACAGCGAAGTTCTTCCCCGTGAAGTAGATATTGCTTCTCATGTTACCCGCAACATCAGGTTGAACACGCCCATTGTATCCGCCGCCATGGATACCGTGACCGACAAAAATCTGGCTATTGCCATAGCGCGGCAGGGTGGCCTTGGTGTCATTCACAAGAATATGAGCATTGCCGAGCAGGCTGAACAGGTGCGCGCTGTCAAGCGCTCGGAGGCAGGAATGATCATAGATCCTGTAACACTGCACCCGGATGCACCGCTCAGAGAGGCCCACGAACTCATGCGCAGGCACAGCATTGGTGGTATTCCGATTACCGACAAAAAAGGCCGGCTGGCAGGTATTCTGACCAACAGGGATCTTCGTTTCGAAACCAATCTGGGTCGCCCGGTGAGGGAGCTGATGACCAGAAAAAATCTGGTTACGGCACCGCTTGGTACCACACTGGAGCAGGCACGCGACATACTGCAGCAACGAAAAATTGAAAAACTGCCCGTAGTAAACGACCAGTTCGAACTGGTCGGTCTCATTACCTACAAAGATATCATGAAAGGCGTCAACTTCCCGCAGGCGTGCAAGGATTCCCTGGGCAGGCTCGTGGTGGGTGCTGCTGTGGGCGTCACATACGATACTGAAGAGCGTGTGTCTGCACTGGTATCAGTAGGCGTGGATATGATATGTGTGGATACTGCACACGGGCACTCGCGCGGAGTACTCGATACGATACGCGCACTCAAGCTGAAGTTCCCGGGTCTGGATATCGTTGGTGGCAATGTTGCTACGGGTGCAGGCGCCAAAGCCCTTGTTGATGCCGGGGCTGATGGTGTCAAGGTAGGTGTTGGCCCCGGAAGCATCTGTACTACCCGCATAGTGGCAGGTGTCGGTGTAGCGCAGCTTTCTGCCATTAACAACGCTTATCAGGCTATTAAAGGGTCTGGAGTGCCCATCATCGGCGATGGTGGTATCCGATACACCGGCGACATTGTGAAGGCACTGGCCGGAGGCGCCAGCGTCATCATGGCGGGTTCTCTTTTCGCCGGAGTGGAGGAAGCACCGGGTGAAACCATCATTTTTGACGGCAGAAAATTCAAAACCTACCGTGGAATGGGCAGTCTGGGTTCCATGCAACTCGGTTCCAAAGACCGATATTTCCAGGATGTGGAAGATGATATCAAAAAACTCGTTCCGGAAGGCATTGAAGGCCGTGTGCCATACAAGGGAACATTGCAGGAAGTGATGGTACAGTACATCGGCGGACTTCGTGCGGGTATGGGTTACTGCGGCGCCGCCACCGTTGCAGAACTTCGGGAAAAAGCCCAGTTTGTCAGAATATCCAACGCAGGAATGACGGAAAGTCACCCGCACAATATCATTATTACCAGGGAGTCGCCCAATTACAGTCGCTCCTGATACAAGTGCCCTGAACTATTTCTCCGTTTTTTTGTCTTTTACGACAGATTACCGAGGAATACATAACTGATTAACAACCAAATTAACCCATGCGGGAATCAAAAACAGCTGTCGTCGTCGGCGCCGGACTTGTCGGCTCATTATGGACTGTATTTCTTGCCAGGAGGGGCTATCAGGTCAAGGTGTTCGAACGCCGCCCGGATATGCGTTCTTCCGGGTACAAGGGAGGCCGAAGCATCAATCTCGCCATGAGTGAACGAGGCTGGAGGGCCATTGAAAAGGCGGGTATTCGCGATCAGATCGAGAAAGTGGCGATTCCCATGCCCGGCCGGATGATCCACAATATCAGCGGCCAGAATGCTTTTCAGCCTTATGGAAAAGAAAATGAAGCCATTTATTCAGTATCACGTGGTGGACTGAACCTGGAATTGCTCCGTATTGCCGGCAGTTACCCCAATGTTGAGTTTTACTTTGAGCATCAGTGCCTCGGTGCAGACACCGGGAAGCCCGAGATCACCTTTCTGGATCATACTACCGGGCAAACCAAAACAACAGAGGCTCCCCTGATATTTGCCACTGATGGCGCCCATTCAGCGGTAAGATATTCCCTTCAGCGCACCGACCGTTTCAATTACCGGCAGTTCTACCTCGATCACGGGTACAAGGAGCTCACCATCCCGCCTGCCGCAGACGGAAAACACCGTATAAACCCCGAGGCACTTCATATCTGGCCGCGGGGCAACTTCATGATGATTGCCCTTCCCAATGCTGATGGCAGCTTCACAGCCACGCTTTTTTTGCCGTTTGAAGGCGATATTTCATTCCGGCAGATCCGGAACGATGAAGATGTGGTGGCCTTCTTTCAGCGTTACTTCCCCGACACTGTTGAACTGATGCCAGATCTGGTACAGGACTTCAACAGAAACCCTACTTCGTCGCTGATTACAGTCAACTGTGATCCGTGGCAATGGCAGGGACGGATACTCCTGCTCGGCGACTCGGCCCATGCCATAGTGCCTTTTTACGGTCAGGGTATGAATGCCGGCTTTGAAGACTGTACTATTCTGGACAATATGCTGGATGAAATGGGTGAAAACTGGTCGGAAGTAATACCTGCCTTCTCCCGCGCACATTCCCGCAACGGTCATGCCATTGCGGAACTCGCCCAGCGCAATTTCATTGAAATGCGTGATCTGGTGGCCGATCCGAAATTCCTGCTCAGGAAGAAAATAACTGCCTGGCTGCATGAAAAATACCCGTCAGACTTCATGCCCGTTTATTCAATGGTCACATTTTCCAATACTCCCTACCACAGGGCATTACAGGAAGACGATGCCCAGAACCGCCTGTTTGATTCCATTCTGGCCATCCCGGATGTCGAATCGGAGTGGAACAGCGAGGCGGTTGACAATGTCTTCAAAAACTGGCTCAAGACCAGATAGCACCGGAAAGGCAACCTGCACACAGACCTGCCTGTTTGTCAGATGTATTCTGTTTGTTGGGTGACAAACTATATGTTAATAAAATAAATTTTAATATTTGCGGAATTTGACCTCAATTTGTTGAGTTAAAATCAGTTACAGGAAAAATTATTGGTTTATTCTGTTCTGTTGACTGCGATCAGCCACCGTTCCCTGCTTGAACGGCACTCTTTTTGACCATACCTTTGTATCGTATTGCCGTGGCGCCCTTCCGTGAGCGTCCGGTTTCTCCGGAGCGGGAACGGTGTGCTTCACTTATTCCGGGGTCTTCCGGATAATCCCGAAACCAGTAAAATTTCATTCGACGTACCCCTCTGTCGTCTGCATGAGTCTGTTAAAAAACATACTTTTTTTTGATGCCATAGCATTTGTGGCATGTGGTGCCATTATCTGGACCGGCAATTCACTTGTCAGTTCTGCTCCTCCTGCCGGTGTGGTTCCTGTACCTCTTTCCATCAAATCGGGCGACAGTCTTGTGATTGCCGATGTGCCGGAGGCGGAGGTGGTACAGCGCAATATATCTTCCCGGATCCTGACAGAGGTGCTGCCGGATACCCTTCCGTACCTGACTTTTGAGCCCGACATGTTTCAGGCCATGTACGAGCAGGCCAGCTATCTGCGCCGTGCCGATGTGAAAGAAAACGGCGCTTCCGGTATCAACCGGAGGGAAATGCTGAAAACGGTGGAACTGCTTCAGCGCATCAACCTGCTCGATCCGAGCGTACTGGTGTCCACCTTTGATTTTTACGAAGTCAATACCGATCTGAAACACGATCGGGTGCGAATGACAGGCTATTACACGCCTGTGATACGCGCCAGCAGAACCAGGACGCCCGAGTACAGTGTTCCGATGCTGGCGAAACCGGGAAGCAACATACCTGCTCCTGCAGCCATTGAGGCGGGCGCGTTGTCGGGTCGCGGACTCGAACTTGCCTGGCTTCCATCGAAAAAGGACCTTAAAAATGCCCAGTTGCAGGGAAATTGTCTCATTGAGTTCGGGGATGGCAAAAGAGAACACTTCGGTTTTGGCGGCTCTGTGAGGGGGCGTGGCGGTTCGTATGTTTTCTTTACGAGGGTGGACGATCAGGTGCTGGGCGCGGGTACGTTTCCGCTTACAGCCCGGTATTCGGTAGCTACCGATCTCCGGTACATACCGCTGGGCGCCACCCTGCTGGCAGAGTTGCCCGATCTGGATGCTGCAGGTCATCTGAAGGGATACACCTACCGGATTCTGTTTGCCCAGGACAGGGGCGGAGCCATCCTCACGACCAAAAGAATGGATTTGTACTGTGGCGTGGGCCACAAGGGATTGCAGGAGGCGCATAAAATCAACGGACTTGGCAGGCTCTGGGTTATGCTGCCGAAGCAGTAAAATCAGGTTTCCAGGGCGTACTTTTGCGGCTTGTTATGTCAGCGATCCAGCTTTTCCTGTTCCATATTTTTGCCGGCCTTTTCAGGTTTGTGCCCTATAGTCTGTTGTATATTTTGTCCGATCTGCTGACCTTTGTACTGCGTTATGTGGCGGGTTATCGGAAGCAGGTGATTCTGGATAACCTGACGAAGGCATTTCCTGAAAAGAGCAGTGCCGAGATCAACAGTATCGTCGGGGAAACCTACAGGAATCTGACAGACATTATACTGGAGACAGTGAAGTCGTTCACCACACCCCTCCCGGAATTGCAAAGGCGCTGTGTTTTCCTCAATCCGGAAACAGTTACGGATGTTTTGGACGAGGGCAAATCGGTGTTGCTGACGGGCAGCCACACGTGCAACTGGGAGTATGCTGCCCTGTTGCTGCCACGGGCACTGCATGTTCCTGTACTGGCGGCCTACAAACCACTGACAAACAAACCAACCGAGTTATTTCTGACCCGGAAAAGAAGCAGGGGAGGAATGATACCGGTTCCCATGGACTCCGTGATGGCTGAACTCCGCCGCAATTCGTCGAGACAAACTGCCACCATACTCGTTTCCGACCAGTCGCCGAGCAGCCGGAAGCGTGCACACTGGATAAAATTCTTCGGTCGCGATACGGCTTCTTTGCCCGGTGCGGACATCATTTCCCGCATGTTCGGCTACCCCGTTTTCAGCTACCGCATCACGCGTGTGCGTCGCGGGTATTATGAGGTGACATTCATACCTGTTTCCCTGCATCCGTCTGAATCAACCGAAGGCGATATCACGCGCCGGTATCACGAATTGCTCGAGGAGGAAATCCGGGCCAATCCGGGCAACTGGCTGTGGAGCCACAAGCGGTGGAAGATGATGCGAGAATAACCGGCAGGTTAATGCCCGCCCGGCGGGAGTGCCATCTTTACCGTATCCGGAAATGAACCTTTGTCCGGGTTCAGGCTATTCAGGCCTGTAATTCCCGTTCAGTATTCCGAGGGGGCCTTGCCGAAACGCTCTTTCATCAGTCTGGAGAAATACTGGGTTGTTTTCATCCCTACTGCGTAACAAACTTCGGCTACAGTTTCAAATGCATGTGTTTCGAGCAGATATTTGGCCCTGGCCAGTCGTGCTTCCACTATGTACTGGTTGGGTGTAAGGCCGGTATATGCCCTTATTCTGTAGTGCAGATTTCTTCTGGAAACATTCATTTTGTCTGCGAGGAACTGCGAATCGAAGCTGGAGTTGCCGAGATTGGTATTCACAATTTCCTCGAGTTCTACCAGCCACCTGCGGTCGTAACTGCCCGAATTCACCTCCTGACGGTCGGCTTCCATCAGGCTGTTTATTTCCGACAGTTGTATTTCTCTGCGTATTTCATATCGTTTGAGCAGATTTTCCAGTCGGGCGACAAGTTCTGCCTCCATAAATGGCTTGGTCAGGTAGTCATCCACTCCGAGCCGGAGGGCATGGAGCCGGTCGGGAGTTTCCACACGGGCGGTCAGCATGATGAATGGCAGGTCGGGATGAATTTCCTTTACGGCCCGGAGCAGCTGGAAGCCGTCCATTTCGGGCATCATGACATCCGACAGGATTAGATCCACCGGGTTTTTTTCGATCAGTTGCAGTGCTTTCCTGCCATTTTCGGCTGTCAGAATATGATAATTGTCGGACAGGATATTGCTGATGTGTGCGGTCATGTCACGATCGTCTTCCACGATCAGTACGGTGAAACGGTTTGCATCATTGGGTGTGTGGCTGATCAATGACTGTACCGCTCCCGGTGCGGTATCAGTGTACTCTTCCTCTCCGACAACGCCCGGCACCAGTTTGAACGGGCATATTACTGTAAATATACTGCCTGCTCCCGGAGTGCTTTCAACTACAAGATCGCCACCGAACAGCCTTGCATACTCCCGGCTGAGGGCGAGTCCGATACCGGTACCGCCCTGCAGCGAGGTGTTTTCACCCCCGGCCTGATAATAACGCTCGAATATCCGCGGCAGGTCATCGGGTGCAATACCATGGCCGGTGTCGGACACCGACACTTCCATCCTGTCGGCATTTTGCGAAACAGCTAGCGTGATTCGTCCGCCACCGGGCGTAAATTTGAGTGCATTCCCAATC
>CAILQK010000221.1 GCA_903836265.1 uncultured Bacteroidota bacterium
ATTCCTGTTTTCAGGGTCACCGGCAGCGTAATAGCAAGTCTGCTGGGTCCGGCGGGTAAGTCATCCAGTGCCCTCTCCATGACCGGGACACCGGCTGCGTCACAAATCTGGAGGACTGGGTGTCCTTTTTCTGCAAGAATGAACTCAAGCACGACGTTACTTCCCGTTGCGGCCGGGTTCGGGAAAACCTGCATGGGCATGCTGGTCACCGGATTTTCCGTGGAAAGAGGCTGGTCATCCAGCAGAAACGCCCGGTCCCAGGTAAATGGTGGCACGGCAAGCTCGAGTTGCCCGCTGCTCACCAATACTGGATCGGTGTCGAGGAGTGCACCGGTCAGGCAATCGAACCATTTGGCGTAATATTGTCCATCGCTCAGACTGCCGGTTTTGATGATGACATCATTGAGCTGGTCGGGTAGTCCGGTGTCATTGATATAGTCATGATTGTAATTGGTGTTCATAACCCATCCTGCCAGCGATTTATGATCATCACTGACAAGTACGTAGGCGGCAGCTACCGAACCAATACCCGAAAATGCGTACGATGTAATTTTCATCCAATCGGTTCCTGTATTATCCACCCTGATAGTGTGCTGACCCGGAGGCAGGGCGACAGTGTAAGTCTGGTTTATGGCGGGAGCCAGATTCAACACCTGAACACCATTGAGCCAGACGGAAAGTCTCGGACTGGTGCCGAACTGATTACCTGTATTAATTTCCAGTTGACCAGCCACAGGCATTTTGACGACAAAAACCGGAGGACGGCGATATTGCGTGTTCCACAGCGAACCATAAAGAAACTGACCAAGTTGATAGGCCGCCGGTATGATGGTTCCGTTCGCCTGAATCTGGATCAGCGTATCACCCAGTCCCGCCCAGTCCAGATTGCTGTTCAGTTGAAGTGAACCTGCCGGGCTACTGGTTTCCGCGGCGTCAGGTCTCATCTTTTTTTCTGCAAATCTGACTTGGCTGCTAACCGTAGAAATGCCGAGAAAACGTGTATACAGGTGGTATGGCTCAATATAGTTATCCCACCACCAGGTCATGCCCGACCCCATGCCACCACCGAAGAGTGGACCCCACAGATTGTTATGGATATGAATACCTGAGGGGTCGATGGCATACAGTCCGGCTCCGGAAGTGTTTAATCCGAATTCACCAATCAGCGCAGGCTTGTCGTACAATTGAATATTGTTGCGCACGCCTGCGCTGAGCACGGCCTCGAGATTGGGACTATCCAGATAATAGTGTCTTTGAGAGTAGTCAATATCCGGATTATTCCACACAGCGGGGTCTTCACTTTGCGGATTGCCGTAGCTGGTGCTCACCGGGCGCTGAACCGGATCATACTGTTTGATAAAGGCGGCCATTTCAGCGTGCCAGTCGGCAATTACAGGTTTGTTTTGATCGTAATTATCGGTCCAGTTCACTTCGTTGAACAGTTCCCAGGTCATGATGCTTCGCTGATAGCCCCATCTGGCCAGCGCGTACCGCAGTCGGTTTTTGTGGAGAGCTCTGGCCTGTGCATTGGTGAAAAAGTCGCGCGTACCAGCACAGGGACCACCATTGGCAGCATTATACGGGTTGTCGGACCAGTTGGGGTTCACCTGAGAAGATACCTGTCCGTGGTGATTGAGACACAGCATCACATACACTCCTTTTTCTGCGCAGTGATCAAATACCCAGTCGAGGTAAAAAGCGCTGGTTTGCTTGTATCGCTTCAGCCCGGAGAAACCGCTTGTGTTTTGTTTCCACTCGAGTCCCATGCCCCAGTGACACAGCCACAGACGGATGAAATTACCTCCGTTTGCACTTAGTTTTCCCAGCCATTTCTTGTAGTCAACGTACGGATTACTGTTTTGCCAGGCCATATTTTC
>CAILQK010000222.1 GCA_903836265.1 uncultured Bacteroidota bacterium
CAGAGGACGCACTGTATCTCCCGGAACAACGGCCGTGTAAATCGTTGAGCATCCTCCATTGTCGGATACCGTAACCATATAGCTTCCTGCTGACAGATTGCTGATACTCTGTGAGGTAGTACCATCAAACCACTTGTATGTATATCCGGGAACACCGCCCGACACACTCAAATCAATACTGCCTGCAAGTGGCGCGGCACAGTTAACCCCCTGTACAGTTGCAGAAGGAGTAATCGGATTGGGCGCCACCAGAGAAAAGGTTTGTGTCTGTGTACAGCCCCATGTATCTGTTACAGTCAGTTTGTACAGCCCCGGTATCAGATTCACCGGATCCGCCACATTTCCGATCTGTACCGGACCAGTCCAGCTGTAATTGTAGGGAGTGGTTCCTCCGGTTACCGTAGTGTTTATTGATCCGTCGGTTGACAACGGACATGCCGGATTGACTGAAGTGGCACTGAGGGCAAGATTTGACGCTGTCACGTTGATGGCGCCGGCACCGGCGCCCGGACATCCGAGTGAATCTATAACGCTTGCTATCAGATACAGGCCCGGCTGCGTGACATGCAGCGTATATGGATTGTCAGTAATATTGGTAATGGGGCTCTGATTATTGTAGTTAAGCGAGTAAACAAGTTCGAAGGGTCCCGAGCCATTGAATGTAACCTGTATGGTGGCCGATTGCCCCGGACAAATCTGGGGTGCCGGCGGTAAAAGTTGTGCTATCGGCATCGGCGTTACATTGATCCTGGCGTATGCGACTTTAGTTTTGCCGCAGTCATCTGTAACCGTAACGGTAAATGTACTGCTCAAACTCACCGACGTTGTCATGGTTTGCTCGGTTGAACCGGTACTCCACAGATAGGTGTACGGTTCACGCCCCCCTTCAACATTCACACCAACCGTACCGAAGCCGTTCGGGCCACATACATACACCGTGTCGGCCACAGGTTTCATTGGCTGATAGTCAAGTATGGTGAGTACCTCCTGCGGGCGCAGGCAAGAGCACGGGTTGTTCAGTGTAAGAATGATTGTTTCGGCGCCTTCATCAAGCAAATCATTCAGAATGGTTACCGGGAACAATACCTGATCCTGCCCTGCCGGGATGGTAATACTTCCCGGAATAGGCGAGAAGTCGGAGCCGGATGTGGCTGTGCCCGTGATGGTGAAGCCAACGGTAAGCGAGTTGGTGAGGTTTGAACTCAGGCGGTCAACCAGAATTTTTACATCGCCGCAACCCTCTGTTACCTCACTCAGTTCGGGATCATCATTGACTACCCATTTGATAGATGCATTACCTCCGCCGGAAAAAGAGCCTGCTTTCAGAAACACCGCAGAATCCCAGAGCCCGTCGCCGATATCGGCTATTGCCAGTTTGATATGGTAGGTCGAACACGGAATAACCTGCGCCACAGCAGTCATTCGACGGGTAAAACCGTCAAATTCACACTCCATCGGACCGGGGCCCATGGCGGGCGGCACCGGTGGTACCATACCCGTGAAACCTCCATCCTCGCAGTTGTCGAGGCCAGGTGGTGTATTATGTACATACAACCCCGCATTGGTAACGTGGTTGATGGTATTAATGGTAATTGGAGTGGTTGTAGTGGGAATAACAGCCAGGTTCTGGGTACCCGGTATGCCGGGACCGGAAATAAAGAATCCGAATACATCGTTGAACTGCGAGTTCACATATTCACAGTATTCTTCCGAAGCAAAAACATACTCAAAGGAAAGAACCGACTGTGTTGGCGTAAAGTCAAACTCCACCACAGCCGCATCGAACATGGGACCCGATGAAATGGCAGCCAGATCGCTGTCGCTGTTTCCGGCACCGCCGCCGCCGGCGCCATCCGAACTGTTTGGGCCTGGTGCCACGCCAATATCGCCCGTAGCCATGATCATGCCCGTCTCAAAACCGATATTGGTAAGGCCATTGAGAAATTTGCCAATCTGGTCGGCGCCGCCGCTCAGCGTAATACCATCAACATCAAAACAGTCACCGCCAATGAATACTTCCCTGATCAATTCCTCCACTCCGGCACTTTCTACCTCCAGAACCGCCAGTTCTGCCTGACTCTGATCATTTGTTTCCGCAGAACAACTCAGACAGCCAAGCGAAATATAATGCCTCGGAGGATCATTTTGCTGCCAGGAACAAGGGTACGTCATCTTTATCCTGACAGTGGCAGAAACTGCCGTGAAACGCAGCGAATGCTGAGCCGGCAACCACTCCGCCTGCACAGCCGCAGGCTCAACAACCGAAATATCCGGAATACATGAACCCAGGGCAAAATCCGGCGGAATAACCAGTACATAACGCTCGCCGGGAATCAGGTGCCTTAACTCTGCCATCTGATTTTGTTCGCTGGCCGTAATGATGTATCGGTTCTGACCATCCCTGAGAACTGTAACGTCAGAATCCTGTGTTTTCTGCGCTGAAAGGAAAACGGGGAACATCACCAGTACATAAAATAGAGAACGATTCAATGCGGGAAACATATTCGAAAAGGTTGAATTAACTATTCACTGTGGAATTAAACCGTTTTCATGGCCGGAGATTATATAGATACGAACGAACTCCGGGAACACCTTCCTTTCCAGGTTACTCATTAAAACAGATGCCCCGTTGCTGTTACACCTGTTTTATTCAGGATAACTGTCCGCAAACAAGACAAAGGTATAAAATGATACAGTTGAAAACAAGGCAAGGGACAAATATTCTGTAACCTGCAGGCTTTAATGGCAGATATCAATATCAAAAATGTCCCTGATTTGTTTTTCCAAAGGCAATCATGGATATCTGTACAAGGATCAGTACCGCAATTGTCAGCCAGACTGTTCTTTTAAAAAAATAGAGCCCGTAACAGTATATCCGGTCCCAGGATGGAAAAGCGACTGTGAGAAGTATCACATACACGGGCAAGAGCGAAAATAATTCCCGTTCAGGCAATCCACCCATCAAAAAAAGATAAAATACTGCGCCACCGGTCAATATGCGGCGTGCAGGGTTGTCCAAATCAGTTTTCCTGAATAACAGAAACAAGCCGGGCAAAAGCACACAAAACCACGGATGTACAACCGGATAAATGACATATATGAACCCGGGAATTTCTCCCTTAGCCGCAGGAATGTGACCTGCCCCTGCAAGACTTGCAAAATTCCAGGACGCAACCAGTTCTGTCAGATACTTTGACTGTATCGCTATTGCGGTGAATACAATCACCGGCAGTAGCGAAAGAACTGTATCCGGCAGTTTTTTTCGCCCGATTTTGATCCACGCAAGCTCCACTGAAACAGGCAGCAGCAAAGCTGCCGTACGAATATCAAAAACAACAGCCACTGCTCCGGACAGCAATAACAGCAGTACCCACCTGATATTGCATCCTTCAGCCAGCTTCACAGCGGCATACAGCGAACAAATAACACATAACAAAACGCAATAATACAGTACCGGCACCTGTGAAACCATGAAAACCGGTGCCAGCGCCAGAAAAACACCTGTAAACCAGAGTCTGCTGTCTGCACGAGAACCATACGCTGAAAGTCCGGTCAGTCGCTCCGAAAAAAGCAATACCAGTGAATAAAAAACCCCTGATATCAGCGATCCGTCTGAAATCAGCCATGAAACCGCCGTTGCAGCACAAAGCAGCAGCACAGTGAAACCATAAGACCTCCTGAATACCATGGATGCAAATATAAAGGGGCGTCCGGTATTGTACCAGACACCCCCTCTTTCAGCAACGAATATGGTATTACCTTACTATCGTTACATCACCCTTCAACAACAGCTTGCGACCATCAATCAGTCTGATTTCGATGTAGTAAACAAACACACCGGGCTGCATGGATTTCTCTCCATGCGAACCATCCCAGCCATAGGAAGGATCGTTCGGCTGGAAATTGGCCGCCGAGAACACCATTTCACCCCAGCGATCATAAATCTGGAACTGATCCACCTGCAGTATCTGCCTGTCGTCAGCGAAAATCATGAACACATCGTTATCTCCATCCTGATCGAGGGGAGAAAATGCGTTCGGAACATAAATATGAGCCTCGTTATCAACACGGATCAGCACATTGTCGCGATCCTCGCAACCATCCTTGCTGATTACAGTAACAGTATATTCGGCCGAACTGAACGGCCTTGCAGTTGGCCGAAGCATGTCCTGAATACTGTTACTCTTGAAAGAAAGCCCCTCAACGGGCGTCCAGATGACTGTATCAATCAGTGAAACAGGGTAACCAAACGGAAGCGCAGCGTTCAGCACCAGCGAATCACCCAGTACCAGCTCGAAGTACGACGGCAATGTGACCGCCGGTGCCGGTAATTGTGGCACAACAATATTCTCGCTGTGCTCACAACCATTCGCGTCCTGAATGAGCAGACTGTATGTACCCGGCGTAATACCCTCGAATACGTCGTTCTGAATGAAGGTCTCTCCACCGTCAATGGAATAGCTGTAAGGACCCGTTCCTCCATTCACCTCAAGGAAACTGATTTCTCCGTCGTTACCCTTGCAGCCGGGACGCTTCAGATCAAGCACAATATCCGTGGGAATATCAGTGTAAACACTCACTGTGTCCGAATTTTTGCAACCGTTAACCCGGTTGACAATCAGCAGCGTGTATATTCCGGGCTCATCCACCTCGGGTGTCGGTGTGTTTTCTCCGGAAACAATATTTCCGTTGACGGTAGTCCACTCAATCTGACTGTTACGCAGCGATGATTCTGTAGCGTCCAGCATGACCGTTTCTTCCAGACAATTCAGCATCCCGGACGTACCGGCATCCGCATGGGGACGCAGGGTGTCTTCATGCACATCAACACTTTTCTGTGCTGTACAGCCACTGGACGTATTGCTCACCTTCAATGTGTAGTTACCCGGACGACTCACTACACAGCTGCTGCCGGCAATACTGTCGATATGACCACCGGTGGTAGTCCAGTAATACTGTATATGCGGGCCGGATTGAGATCCGCTGCCGTTCAGCGTCACCCGGGGCTGCCGGCATGTTATTGTATCAGGTGTCAGGAGCACCGCATGAGGAGCCAGCGTATTGGACAGTACAATCACCTCGTCGGAAGCAGTACAGCCATTGACAGGATCGGTAACGACGAGCCGGTAGGTACCAGGAGCATCTATCACAGGATCGGACACATTGGCAGGTGGCACAATCGAGCCATTTGTTGTGCTCCACTCATACTGATAATTCAAATGATGACCCGAAGCTGTCGCATTCAGTGTTATCGTGGCAGCATAACAGTTCAGTTCACCATCAGTACCGGCACTGACAGCCGGAAGATCAGTATTCTGTGGTACTGTAACGGTCGCAGAAGCAGTGCAACCGTTACTCAGGTAAGTTACCAGCAGGGTATATGCACCAGACTTGTCTGTCTCGGGCATAGCGGGATTAATCGGTATGATGAAATGGCCAACATCGGTAGTCCACAAATACTCCACGTTCCCGGTGCTGCTTCCAGCGGGGTTGAGTTTTACAGACTGCACTGCACAGGTAAGGGTATCCGGCTCGAGTATGTGGGCATCAGGATGAACCTGATTCACCTGCACACCAACGGTATCCCAGCTCATACAGCCGTTTTCATGGTTTTGGACGATTATTTTATAGGTTCCTCCGGCATTGACTGTCGGAGCAAGCACATCTGTTATGGTATCTCCCGCCGGTGTCACCCAGTATACAGACCAGTTGTCCTGAGGAGACTGTACTGAAGCGGAAAGTGTTACCTGTGAATTTGAACAGGTAATCGCGGCGGCAGCTTCTGTATGCACTACAGGAAGGGAAATATTTTCATCTACAACTGCTGAAGCTGTCCGTGTACAACCGTTTTCCGGATTGGTGACAAGCAGCGTATAATTACCTGGTTTGTTAACCTGAAGGGTAAGCGCGCCGGAGGTGCCGTCAATCAGACTGCCATCAGGTGTGGTCCACTGGTATGTAAAACCGGCTCCTGTGCTTGTGCCCGTTGCATCCAGCGTCAGTGTGGTTCTTTCGCACGTGAGCGGCAGTGCCGGAGCTATTGCAGCTGTCAGCGTATTGGGTGATTGTGTAATGGTAACAGCAGACGCAGCAACACAACCGTTTACGGTATCCGTCACTATCAGTGTATAAACGCCCGGTATGCTTACCTGAGGATTCAGAATACCGGGGAGAGCGGGTGCATTGCCCGGACTCAGCCATTTATAGACAATCCGCGGGCCTGTACTGCCCGATCCCTGCAATTCATACACAGGCATCCCGCAGGTCAGTACAGTACCGGGGCCTGCATTGGCAACCGGATCGGTTATATCCTGTGTAATCACCGCCTCGTCCGATGATTTGCAACCATTGACGAGGTTCGTAACGGTAACTGTACAGGTGCCGGGCTGGTTTGTCCATACTTCTCCTCCCACTTCATAGACAGCCCCGCTCCACACTGCTTTAAAGTTAGAAGGCAGTGGATTGCCGGGGGTTCCGAGTGGTACTTCGGGTGTTTCACAGGTCAGAATCCAGTCAGGTCCGGCATTGGCAGGCGGAGGTACAATATTCTCGCCTGCCGTCACTGATGCGGTCTGGCTGCAACCGTTGGTCTGATCCGTCACGGTCAGCGTGTAGGTTCCAGGCTCGTCTATTCGTGGCGACAGTGTGCTTATGCCGTCCAGAATACGACCGCCGTCTGAAGAGGCCCACTGGTATGTGTAATTTAGCCCCGTACTGGAACCGGCTGCATTCAGTATTCTTTCAGTTGTGTCGCAGGTAAGTTGAGGAACAGTGGCAATTACGGCTGTTGGATGACTGGTTGACTGTGTAATGGTAACCGATGATGTGGCGATGCAACCATTCTGAAGGTTTGTAATCATCAGCGTATAAACACCGGGGACACTGACCTGGGGGTTCATCACATCTGAAGGCGACGGAGCACTGACAGAGCCAAACCATTTGGGCTGGAACAGGGGGCCCGTACTTCCAGTTCCCTGCAGGGTGAACTGAGATGAAGCACAAGTCAGTACACCTCCCTGACCTGCATTTGCCTCGGGAGCAATGATGTCCTGTGAAACTGTCACTGCATCTGTAGCTGTACATCCGTTCTGTTTGTTTGTGACCGTCAGTATATAGGTGCCGGGCTGGTTTACCCAGGCTGTTGGCTCTCCCTGGTTCAAAACAGAACCATTCCACTCAAACGTATGATTGAGCAGTGACGGATTACCGGCACCTCCGATCTGAGCCGTGTTTGACCCACAGGTAAGTTGCTGGTCATCACCTGCATCAGCGTTGGGTGAAGTGGTGTCCATACCTACACTGATCTGCATGCTCGCAGTACATCCGTTATTGCTGTTGGTTACCAGGAGGGTGTAGTCTCCGGGCTGATTGACGGCAGCATCCGGCTGATCAGGCGGAGAAACCAGACCTGCACCTGTCCAGTTGTAATTAAACTGTGTACCGGCAGAGGATCCGGCAGAACTCAACACTACTTGCTGGTTCCTGCAATTCAACTCGCCGGAACCGGAAATTTTCACTTCAGGAAGTACCGTATCCGAATTTACCTCTACCTCGTCTGAGGCCGTACAACCATTTTCTGTATTGGTCACAACGAGCCTGTACGTTCCCGGAGCATCAACTTCCGGATTGGAGATGTTATTCACAGAGACGAACGAACCACCTGTGGTACTCCAGAGATATGTCAGTGCGGAAGCCCCTGATCCAGTTCCGTTCAGCCCGACAGTTTGCAGTGAGCATGTGAGTATCTGCTGTACACCAGCGTCTGCCGACGGGGTCACGGTATTTGATTCCACCACAGCGAACGCCGCTGTCGTACAGGCATTCCCGCTGTCAGTAACAGTCAGCCGGTAAGTGCCGGGATTTGAAGCCTGAACAGATGAACCGGACAATAACTGGCCACCGGGTGTCTGCCACTGATACATATATGCAGGATTGCTGGTTGCACCAACGGTCACGCTCGTGTTGACACAGGTAAGCAAATCGCTCACCACAGTTTCCACAACAGGTGGATTTATATCGGTGGTGACAACAGCGACTGCAGTGTTCGTACAGCCGTTGCCGTTATCGGTCACCGTCACAGTATATACACCCGGTGCATTTACGACGGGGGTGCAGGTTTTGGCGCCAATGACAATATTGCCACCCTGGCCAGCTGACCAGGAACAACCCACGTCAAGATTGTTGTCTGTAACAGACTTGATCATGAGAACAGAAACGGTACAGGTAATCTTGCCCCCTTCTGTATGGACTGACGGAGGGGTTGTATCTGATTCAACCATGACAGTATCTGTTGCAATACATCCGTTTGCCCGGTTGGTAACCTGCAATACATAAGTTCCCGACGTCGCAGTTAACAACGAATCCAGTGAGTCGGCGCCAATAATCGCACCACCTCCGGAAGCAGACCATTTCCATTCAAAGCCGGTACCCTGCGACAGCACACTGCCGCGAAGCAGCACGGTATCCACAGAACAGGTCAGGGTCTTGTTCGTTCCTGCACTGATTTCAGGAGACGCTACATCCGGCACAACCGGAACTGTCACCGAAGCCGTACAACCATTGAACGTGTTGGTAATTTGCAGCGTATAATTTCCTCCTTCGTCAATGACAGGCGTAAGGGTGCTCCCGCCATCGACAATATGTCCGGGCGAGGCAGTCCACTGGTAAATGTATTCAGTTCCCGCAGACGACGCAGAGGCATCCAGCGAAATCTCTCCTGTCACGCATGTAAGCGTACCCGAGGCAACTGCACTGGCCACGGGAGGCGTGGTATTGCCCGGCACAATTGCCGTATAGATGGCTGAACAACCACCCTCATCTGAAATTGTAACCAGATAACTTCCCTCTGCCAGGTTATTGATGTCCTGAGCGACACTGCCATTCGACCAGTTATACTTGAAGGGTGGAACCCCTCCTGTTACATTCAGATCAACGCTGCCGGCCAACGGCGCAGAACAGGTGACTCCCTGAATGACCGCAGACGGGGTAATGGCATTGGGAGCTGCCAGCGTCATACTTTTTGTCTGGGTACAACCCCAAAAATCCGTCACTGTGACATTGTACTGCCCCGGTAGCAGATTCATCGGACCAGGCATATTGCCTATGGGAGTATTACCCGTCCAGTTGTACGTGTAAGGAACTGCTCCGCCTGAAGCCGTCACAACAATTGTCCCGTCTGTGGAAAGCGGACAGGCCGGGTTCGTGGTTACAGCGGTTACTGCCAGATCAGAGGGAACCACATTTACAGAACCCGTTACAGCGCCAACACACCCAAGCGAGTCAACTACACCGGTCAGGGTGTAAACACCGGGCTGGCTTACCTGAAAAAGATACGGGTTACCACTCACGCCTGCAATCGGAGTCTGATGGTCATCATTCAGGGTGTACTGCAGCTGGAATGGCCCCTCACCAGCAAGTTTCACCTGCAGCGCGGCCGTCTGGCCGGGGCATAACTGTGGTACTGAACCCAAAAACTGGGCACTTGGCGAAGTTGTCACATTGATGCGGGCATTGGAGACAGCAGTCTTTCCGCAAGCATCTGTTACAGTAACTGTGTAAGTGTTACTGGCATTGACAGCAGTTGACATGGTTTCTTCCGTACTGCCTGTGCTCCACTTGTAGGAATATGGCAGCTGGCCTCCCTCCACATGCGCACTTACTGTTCCAGTAGCACTTGGCCCACAAACTGAAACAGTATCGCATTTGACAATCAGCGGTTTGTGGTCGAGAATTGTCAGGATTTCCTGCGGGTGCAGGCACGAACAGGCGTTGTTCAGTGTCAGAATAATGGTTTCGGCACCCTCAGGCAGCGCATCACTTGCAATATTTACCGGGAAAAGCACCTGCTCTTGTCCAGCGGGGATGGTGATACTGCCCGGGATGGGTGTGAAATCGGAGCCGGATGCAGCTGATCCTGTTATGGTATATGTCACCGTCAGCGGGTTGGCCAGGTTGGCGCCCAGTCTGTCAACCAGAATTTTTACGTCTCCACAGCCCTCTGTCACTTCACTGAGCTCCGGATCGTCGTTCACCACCCATTTGATGGAAGCATTTCCGCCACCGGAAAATGAGCCTGCCCGGAGAAATACTGCAGAATCGAACAGACCATCGCCCACATCCGCAATAGCCAGCTTGATATGATAGGTTGCACACGGAATCAGATTTGCCACCGCGGTCATACGACGCGTGTAACCATCAAATTCACATTCCTGTGTAGCCTGACTCAACGATGGCGTTGCAGGAGGCAGCCAGCCGATGATGCCGCCATCCTGGCAATTGTCCCTGTCCGGATCCGGAGGCGTATTGTGTACGTACAGGGCAGAATTGGTGATATGATTGATAGTGTTGATGCTGACAGGAGTCGAATTGCCTACAGTCGCCAGGTTTTTGACTCCATTGATGCCCGGACCGGATATAAAGAAGCCGAATACGTCATTGAACTGCGTATTCACATACTCGCAATACTCCTCCGATGCAAATACATAGTCGAAAGTGACTACGGACTGTGTGGGGGTAAAGTCAAATTCAATGGTACTGACATCGAACATGGGCCCTGTGGCAAGATTGGACAGATCAATATCATTACCTCCACTGCCCGAACTGCTGGCACCATCCTGGTCATTGGGGCCAACTGCAATATTTATATCGCCCGTAGCCAGCATAATACCGGTATTGAAACCAATATTGGTAGCACCGTTAAAGAACTTCCCGATCTGGTTGCCGCCGCCAGACATGGAAATATTGGTTGCATCGAAGCAATCGCCACCAATGAATATATCCCTGATCAGTTCTTCAGCTCCGGCGCTCTCTACATCAAGCGTGGTAGATTCTGACAAAGCGGATACACTCTCCTTCAGCGGACAAGTGAGGCAGCCGAAAGAAACATAGTGCCGCGGAGGACTGTTTCCGGGCCATGTGCACGGGTAGCTGAACCTGATTCTGGCTGTTGAAGATGTAGCCCTGAAACGCAACGAGCGTTTGTCCGGGGAGCAGGATAACTGAATGGCCGTCGGTTCGATGACCGATATGTCGGGGAGACATGAGCCGGTTGAATAATCAGGTGGGATAACGAGGGCATATACCTCGCCGACCTGCAGCTGCCTGATTTCAACTGTCTGATCCTGTTTTTGGGCGGTAAAAACATGACGTTTTTGACCATTTTCAATGACTGTGACACTTGCATCTGCCGGCTTCTGGGATGAAAGAACGGTCGGGAACAAGGCCAGGGTGAGAAACACTGTCTGCTTCACTCGGGTAAACATAGGCGGAAAAATTTAAGGTAATGATAGTTGCTGAAAGAAACCGTTTTCATGGCTGGGCATGAAGCGTGCGGTTTAAAACAATTACCTCATGGATTAAAACACGCAGGCGATTTTGCATCGGATGCGACGTGAAACCGGATGGATTAAAAAACAATTACCTCGTGGATTAAATGTGCAGACGATATTTCATCAGATGCACCACATAACAGAGTGGATTAAAACCAGATTAACGTGAAAAAACTCGAAAAAAGTTCCACTGATTCCTGATTATTTTAATTTAACAAACGGAAACAAGCGAATCTTGGTATATGTTTTTATCAAAATATGTTAAAAACATGGTGCAATATTAAGGGTATTGGCAATTTGCAGGAGTGATTTTGGTCACCCTTTTGCGGTTGATTTTACGAAAACATTGCCAAATTTACGGAACGGCGGTTTTCAACGGTAGAAAGGCGTAAATTTGCACCGGAATATTATCCGTTCAGTAACCCATTTTTTGATGGACAGTGATTCGCTACTTCACACGAGAAAAAAGAAAGTTGATCCAGTTAACAGAACCGGATCCGGGTTGCTGGGTGCATCTGTCGCCCCCGTTCAACCCCGATGAACTGGAAGAGTTCGCCCGGCGCTTCGGGTTCGATCTGGTTTTCCTGACCGACTCGCTCGATCTGGACGAGCGCGCGCGCTATGAAAGAGATGAAGATATTCGCTTCATCCTCATCAACACGCCGGTGAAAAACAAAAATGCCTCAGCAGAAAATGAAGCGTACTTCATTACTGTGCCAATCGGTATTATCCTTACCATTGAACACGTCATTACTGTATCCGCATTCGAATCGCCCGTGCTCGAGCAATTTCTCGGCAACAATATACGAGACTTCAACCCGGCCGATGAAAAACGCTTTGTCCTTCAGTTGCTGGAACAAAACGTATATCACTTCCTCTCATGCCTGAAAACCCTGAATCTCCGCAGAAACAGGATGGAAAAGGAACTGCTCAACAGCAGCCGCAATAACGAGCTGAAACAACTGCTGTCCATAGAAAAAAGCCTGGTCTATTTCGTCAACTCGCTCAATGCAAACGAATTGCTGAAGATGAAAATGAAGCGAACCGACTTTTTGCACATCAACGGCGATGAGGATCTGACCGACCTGTTCGAGGATATCATTATTGACAACTCGCAGGCACTCTCCATGTCCAATGTCTATACCAATATCCTTAATGGCACCATGGATGCCTACTCAAGTATCATTTCCAACAACCTGAATATTGTGATCCACCGGCTCACGGTCATAACGGTGGTGCTCATGGTACCAACGCTTATTTCATCTTTCTTTGGCATGAATATCCCCAACGGAATCCCCGAACACCCCACCGCATTCTACGCTACAATTCTCTTCACCGGTGTCTTCACCGGCGTACTCTACTGGCTCATGCAAAAGCGTAAAATGCTGTGATATGGGAAAAGAAGACCCCTCGTCCGCAAATCAGCAGTTCCAGTCGCTGACCAACCTGCCCAGGTTTTTCAGGATGATCTGGAGCGTCAGCCCGTCTCTCACCCTCTGGAATATTTTCTTCCGCCTGATTCAGGCGGCACTGCCCCTCGGACTGCTATATGCGGGAAAAGAAATTATTGATGAAATTCTGAACATCATCCGGAATAATCCGCAGTCAGCCCCTTTCCCCGGTGTGCCGCCCCCGCTTCTCTTCTGGATTGGCGTCGAATGTGCGCTCGCCATCCTGTCGAGTCTCGTCGGAAGGGCAATAACCCTCACCGACAGTCTGCTCGGCGACCTGGTGAACAACGACTCATCGGTCAGGATCATTCAGCACGCAGCTACCCTCGATCTTTTTCAGTTTGAAGACGCAACCTTCTACGACAAACTCGAAAGGGCCAGAACACAAACAGCCGGCCGTACCGCGCTGATGAGTATGATTCTGTCCCAGGCCCAGGATCTGATAGCCGTTGCAGTCTTGTCAGCAGGGCTCATCTCCGTAAACCCCTGGCTTTTGCTTATACTTGTGGTAGCGGTAATCCCTGCATTTATCAGTGAAACCCGCTTCAATCAGGAGTCGTACTCGCTCTCCAGGTCGTGGACGCCCGAACGCCGCGAGATTGACTATCTCCGCTATATAGGTGCCAGCAATGAAACTGCCAAGGAAATCAAGATATTCGGTCTCGAACATTTCATCGCCGACCGGTTCAGGGGTATCTCCGAACGGTATTTCCTGGCCAACCAGAAACTCGCCATCAAACGCGCATCATGGGGTGCCGCGCTCTCTGTCATCAGCGCGCTGTCCTACTATGCCGCCTATCTTTTCGTTGCCAGCCAGGCTGTTGCAGGCGTCATTACACTCGGAACGCTCACTTTCCTCGCAGGCTCCTTCAGCAAACTTCAGTCGCTGCTCCAGCAAATTGTTGGCCGGTTCGCAAGAATCGCCGAGATGGCTCTGTATCTGCAGGATTTCTTCGACTTTCTGGCGCTGAAACCTATGTCGGTTACCCATCGGGGCAAGAGAAAAACGCCCCGACCGATCCGGGAGGGTTTTCGCTTTGAAAATGTGGGGTTCAAATATCCGGAAACTGATCAGTGGGCACTCAGAAATCTGTCATTTACGCTGAAACCGGGAGAGAAACTGGCCCTCGTTGGTGAAAACGGCGCAGGAAAAACCACGCTCGTGAAGCTGCTCGCCCACCTGTACGAACCGTCTGAAGGACAAATTCTGCTCGACGGAGTCAGATTGTGCGAATACGACCCCGATGATCTGAGAAGAGAAACCGGTATCATTTTCCAGGATTTCGTGCGGTTTATGTTCACCGCAGGAGAAAATATCGCTGTCGGAAATATCGGGGAACAACTCAATCACCCGCGGATCGAGGACTCTGCCCACAAGAGTCTGGCAAATGACGTAATAGAAAAACTCCCCGAAAAATACGGGCAAATCCTCGGCAAAAGATTTGCCGGCGGTATTGACCTGAGTGGCGGTCAATGGCAAAAAATCGCCCTCGCCCGCGCATACATGCGGGATGCCCAACTGGTTATTCTCGATGAACCTACAGCAGCTCTCGACGCCCGCGCCGAACACGAGGTTTTTGTCAGATTTTCAGAGCTGATGCACACCCGTATGGCAGTTCTCATCTCGCACCGGTTTTCAACCGTAAGAATGGCCGACCGTATTCTTTTCCTGGAAAACGGACAACTGCTGGAAATCGGCTCCCATGAAGAACTGCTCCGAAAGGGCGGCAAATATGCCGAACTGTTCCGGCTGCAGGCCAAAGGTTACGAATAACTCTGCAAAAATGTATCATTTACTCAAGCCACTCATCTTCCTGCTCGACCCCGAAAAGGCGCACAAGGCAACCATGACTCTGCTCGATACAGCTTGCGCTGTCCCTCCTGTTCATTTTATCATGCAGCGAATGTTCTGCTCCGGCGACGAAGCGCTGTCAACGAATGTTATGGGGCTGCGGTTTGCCAATCCGGTTGGTCTGGCAGCAGGTTTCGACAAGGACGGAAAACATATATCCTCACTTGCCAGCCTCGGGTTCGGATTTATAGAAGTGGGAACTGTTACCCCGATCGCGCAGGAAGGCAACCCCAAACCCCGCCTCTTCAGGCTTCCTGCCGACAAGGCGCTCATAAACAGAATGGGATTCAATAATGAAGGCCTCGACGCACTGGTTCGCCGCCTGAAAAAATGGCGCGAAAGGAATACCGATACCAAACTCATCATCGGCGGAAATATTGGCAAAAATAAATTGACCCCCAACGAGAACGCAGAACAGGACTACCTGACCTGCTTCGGGGCGCTGTTCCCCTGGGTTGACTATTTTGTGGTGAATGTCAGCTCCCCCAACACACCCGGCCTGCGCGAACTGCAGGAAAAAGAACCTCTGACAAAACTGTTGCTGCTCCTGCAGGAAAAAAACCGGTCAACGGGCAAGCCCAAACCCGTTTTGCTGAAAATTGCACCTGACCTGACCGATACTCAGCTCGACGAGATTGCCGATATCGTCAGATCTACTGAAATTGCTGGCGTGATCGCAACAAATACAACCGTCTCGAGAAATAACCTGTCAACCCCGCCAGGCATAACCGACAGTATCGGAGCCGGCGGACTGAGTGGCTCCCCGCTCAGGGAGCGTTCCACGCAGGTAATCCGCCGGCTCCGCGAAAAATTGGGCACCCATGCAGCGATTATCGGTGTGGGAGGTGTCGAGGACGCCTCTTCAGCCCGTGAAAAACTGGATGCAGGCGCCAATCTGGTGCAGGTTTACAGCGGTCTGGTTTATCAGGGTCCTGCCATGGTGAAAAATATCCTCAAGGGTATCAGTCCCTCCTTTTCCTGATCTTGACCTTGACATCCCAGTCTTTCCTGCGCTCACGCTTGCTGATGATGTAACGACCGGATACCCCTACCCCGTTCCAGGAAAACACTCGCGAAATATCGCCACTCAGATGAAATTCAGGTTTTACATCGGCCGAAAGGTTGAAGCGACCCAGAGAAAGCTCAAGTCCGGCAATACCCGACAAACCGAAGACATCCTGATAAGGCTCTGCAGCTTCTCCGTTCGCTCCTTTCTGCCAGTAGTAGTGCGGACCACCACCAGCGTAAAAGTTGAAGCCTCTTGAAATTACCTTGAAGTGTTTCTCGGCGAGAAAAGTAACACCCACGTTTTTGGTGACTACAGGCGTGTGAAATATCCCTTCGATAGTCCAGCCGTCGGCGATGAACTGCTGTGCCGTAAAGTTGAACCCCTTGTCAACACGGATACCCACCGCGTTCTTGTACGACTGTGCAAGCGATGATCCCGGGAGGAAAACAGCCGAAAAAGCAGTAATAATGATGACAGAAATGCAATTTTTCATGGTATGCTCGGTTTTGTCTCGTTTTGTTTGCATTTTAACGGC